>JAHDBW010000209.1 GCA_020630175.1 Anaerolineales bacterium | reverse complement strand
TTGACAAACAACAGGTCGGTTAGCCGCTCGGCTAGGTCAAACTTGTCTGTATAGTGGCGATAAAACGTGGCGCGGTTGATCTTTGCTTCGTTACATAAATCACGCACTGTGACTTGGCTAAACCCTTTTCTTGTTACCAATTGAATAAAGGCATCTCGAATGGCATCTAGCGTGCGCCGTACGCGTAGGTCTTTGATTTGCGACATTTTTCCTCGTTTTGTTGCGTATGCACCATTTTGGGCGAGTCTGTTGATTGACGTGCTGTCTTGACGCGCTCATAATCTGGTTAGTGCAACAAGTGTCGCATATATTTTGGCGTTTGTCGCGGTCGACCGTAATTTCTTTGGAGCAAGCGAATGATTAGGCTGAATTTTTCTCAAGCGAAGCAACTGCAAACTGACAAAATCACAATGATGACGGCGCTCACCGCCCAGCATGGGCATGTGATTCAGGCCAAAATGTTTGGGATGAAACTGTGTTTTATCAGTGAACCAACGCTCACGCGTGAACTATTGCTCAAACAAGCGGCTAATTTACAGCGTGACGCCATTACGCGAACTATGTTCCAGCGGATTACTGGGGATGGTGTGCTGGTGGCAGAAGGGCCACAGTGGCAGCGGCAACGTAAGCTTGTGCAGCCAGCTTTTCATGCGCTGCGCATCAAAGCTTATGCCGATATTATGGCGACTTACACTCAAGATATGCTTGCAAACTGGCAAGCCGGGTCAACGGTTTCATTTGAAGATGCATTTACCGCGCTCACCTTGCGGATTATTGCGCGCACCATGTACGGCGTAGATTTAGAGCCGCAAGTTGCTGAGATCGGAGCGCTAATGGGTAAGCTTTCTAAGTTGGGAGAGGATCAGTTAGGGATGCCAATGGTGCCGCCATTGTGGATCCCCACGCGGCATAATCGTCAGCAAAAAGCAACGCGTGCTGCGGTTGAAAAAATCCTGAAGGAGATTATTGCTGACCGTAAACAGGCCCCAGCGGAGAATGATGATTTGCTCTCTATGCTGCTATTGGCACGCGATGAAGACGGGCAACCGATGACGGAAACGCAGCTGGTGGATGAGTGCTTTACGCTGTTCTTTGCGGGTCATGAAACAACGGCGGCTGCATTAACTTGGGCAACGTATTTGCTAACGCAACATCCAGACTGTTTGGAAACTGCGCAGGCAGAAATTGCAGCGGTGTTAGGAGAGCGAGCAGTAACGTTTGAAGACTTGCCAAAATTGCCTTATGTCGAGGCTGTAATCAAAGAGACGTTGCGGCTATATCCGTCGGCACCGGCTATTGCTCGCGAGGTCATCACACCTTTTGAAGCAGGGGGCTATGATTTCCAAAAGAAGGCGCTGCTCATCTTCAATATTCATGCAACGCACCATCGTGAAGACTTATTTGCAAACGCAGACGAATTCCAACCGGAACGGTTTCTTGATCCTGATCGCCAGCCAGATCGCTTTGCATACATGCCGTTTGGCGGTGGATCACGCTACTGCGTCGGGCAGTTGTTTGCCATGATGGAGGCCACAATTATTCTGACGACGCTGTTGCAAAACGTCTCATTTGCGCGCGTTGATACTGCACCAGCGGTAATGGAAGCGCGCATTACACTGCGCATGCGTGATCCATTACGCATGCGGGTTCAGCCGCTCTAAGCAACCTTGGTTTATGGTTATTGCTCGACGCCAAATAGCAACAATGTTTGTTCGACCGCTGCTGCAATAAACGTTTGATTGTCGTTCAAGGTCAGGGTAGAGAGCGCACCATTTTCAATAGTTAGCTGTTGGCTGGCGTCTAACGCTGCTTCCGAAATATCTTGTAAATGCAGTACGCCGTCGTCTGTGCCGATCAACAATAGATTTTCGCTTGCGATAAAGGCCGATGCAGTAATGGCCTGCTCCCAAGTTTGCTCAGCGAATGTTTCTACCGGGTCACTTTCGGCAATCAAATTGACATAATTCGCACCCACCCAAAGTTTGAGCGGATCATCTGCTGTAACGCCATCTGGTGCGTTTTCAACCAAGTAAGACACCGGCAGCGTGACATCCGCCGGAACTGGCTGTGATTCCAATTCTGTACCATCTTCCATCGACCAGACAATCAGATTGTCAGCAATAGTTTGCAGGTTGCCATCGGCATCAAATGCGAGTTGTTGGCTATCCCCTTGGGCTGTGGTGTCTGCCATTTCAAACAGCAGTTGCCAGTCGATATTGCCTTTTGCCACCTGCCACACTTTGATCTCTCCAGTTGGGGCCAGCGCTGCTAATAAATTGCCATCGGCACTAAATGCCAGTTCAGTAATGTCACTGATATAGCCTGCAAGTTCACCACCTTCAAAGCCATCCTGCACGCGCCACAGCTTGATTGCACCATTGCTCAGCCCAATTGCTAGCAAGGTTTGATCAGTGCTAAACGCTAGATCACGCACGTTTGCGTCAAAGTTGACCTCTGCAATTTGTGCCAACTCTGGAAAGGTCTGCACTGTGATCGGCTTCAAATCCACCGGCAACGGTTTACCCGGCAAGCGGATATTTTGGATTGGCGTGGCTGGCACAATGGTGTTGCGAGCGATGGGCGTTGCTGTTTCCGTGGCGTCGGCAGCAATTGTTGGCGCTGCGGTGACCGTTGGATCGTTACGCGCTTCAAGCGTTGGCCGTAGCGTATAGGTTGGTGCCGCATCTGTTTCGCTAATAATCGCTGAAATTTCAGTCGCTTGTGACGTTGGGATGTCAATAACCTCTACAGCAGGCTCAATCGGATTTGGCTGACAGGCACTTATTATCAATAAAAATATTGCGTATAGGCAATATAAAGCGTGGCGTTTTGAAAGTAAATTAGGGAACAAAATAAAAGAAAGAGAAAAAGTGAATTTCATGGCAATGCACGCAATGTTACGTGCATTGCCATGTGTTGCGTTTATGTAGCGTCTTGGCTTAGATCAATATAGTGCCGCGCAATTACAGCGTCTTTTTCGATCCCAAGTAGGGTCAATAAGTCACGCATTACCTTAGCTTTATCACGGGCGTCGCGTTGGCTCCACGTGCGGCTTTTGATTTCTAAGAAATGACCCAACGTTGGTTCGGTTAGGTTGTCAATATTTACCGCGAATTCTACGCCATGATACACAATCCGCCAGCGCAGTCGGTCTTTTGTGACGGTGTGTTCAGAAGTGGGGCGGAAATATTCACGATAGAAGCGCAGCGTATGCGTTGACGGCGCGATGTAACGTGAGCGCGAGATCAGCAGTGAGCCATCGTGCATTTGTTCATCGCTAGGGCCAATCAACGTTAGTCGGTAACGGAAGTCTTCAGTGCTACCATCCTCGCCGATGATTTCATCTTCACGCAGCCGCAAGAAGTCTGTTTCGGGTGCATCAAAGTAAAAGTACGTGTCGTATTGTCGATAGTGCTTTTGCTTCAGAATGGTGATCTGCTCTTTGTTATCAAGCTTGGCAATGAGGGCGGCCGTGTCTTCAATTTTCGCCTTGGCTTGTACCTCAAACGATTCCTGATATTCCACACCACCAATTGCTACCAATTTGCGGCGCACGCTCGATTCGCGTTCAATCAAGAAGCTATCGACTTTGCCTGCAAAGGCAGCGGCTTCATCTAATAGCGCAGCTTCGTCTAAAGTGGTTAGCGTTTTGTTTTGCATCGTCCACTTGCCGTTGACCATCACGTCAGTCACATCCGTCGATTTACTAGCGTAAACAAGCTGTGAGTAAATCCCATTTGGATCACGCCGGAAAGACGGTGCGTTATGCACTGGCGAAAGATCAACCGCGATTAGGTCGGCACGCTTGCCAGCTTCTAAAGAGCCGGTAATGTGATCCATGTGAATTGCTTTGGCCCCGTTGATGGTTGCCATTCGGATCGTTTCTTTGGCAGGCAATGCGACCGGATCATAGTTGATGCCCTTAGCCAGTAGTGATGCCAAGCGCATTTCTTCAAACATATCTAGATCGTTGTTTGAAGCTGGGCCATCGGTGGCAACACCAACATTGACACCCGCATTGAGCATCTTTTGAATGGGCGCAACGCCAGCAGCTAGCTTGAGGTTGCTGGTTGGGTTATGCAGTACGCCAACGTTGTGTTCGGCTAGCAGCGCAATTTCACTATCATCTACGTGTACGCAGTGGGCGGCTAGCGTCTTGGCTTCAAACACGCCTTGCTTATGCATATATTGAATGACCCGATCACCATACGTGGCTTGGACATCGGCCACTTCACGTTGGGTTTCTGCCAAGTGAATTTGGAACGGCACGTCATATTCAACGGCAATGTCGCGGCTGGCTTTTAGAATTTCTGGCGTGGTGGTGTAGGGCGCATGCGGCGCAATACCAGGCACAATTAGCGGATGGTCTTTCCACTCTTGAATGTACTCGCGGGTGTACGCCAAGCTTTCGTCATAGCTCGGGGCGTCTGGTGCAGGGAATTTCAAAATGGATTCGGTGCACAAGGCGCGCATGCCGGCTTCTGCTGTGGCTTTGGCAATTTCATGCTCAAAGTAGTACATGTCGGCAAAGGTGGTCACGCCTGATCGGAAGAGTTCGGCGCAGGCTAACTTTGTGCCGAGATAGCACATTTCAGGGCTAACAAATTCCCGCTCAACCGGCATGATATATCCCATCAGCCACACGTCCAATCGTAAGTCATCGGCTAAGCCGCGTAACAAGGTCATAGGGACATGCGTGTGCGCATTCACAATGCCGGGCATCAACACTTTTTGACCAAGATCCATCTGTTCTACGTCTGGATAGTCAGCTAAAATATGGTCTTTTGCGCCGGCGGTCACAACTACATCGTCCGCAATTACAATCGCGCCCGGTGTGTAATGTGTCATTTGATCATCACACGTCAAGACGTGTGCAGCGGTTAGGATGAGAGTTGGTGTCGCGGAAGTTTTGTTTTTTGTCATAATTTGTGAGGTTTGAACTAATATGTGTAATACACCCAAAGTATCAATGGCTCGCAAGCGGATTGATCTAAAAGTTCACTTTATTATATGCTAGTTTGTCAACAGAAGTCATTAAGTTTAGTCAGGACCCCTATTCTATGAACGCACTCGACATCATTATTAAGAAAAGAGACGGGTTAGCACTCACGCGTGCAGAACTCTATTACTTTGTGAATCAGTATGTTGCTGGAGAAATTCCAGATTATCAGGCAGCTGCATTTGCAATGGCGGTCTATTTTCAAGGCATGAACGATGTTGAGACGGCTGATCTAACGTTGGCGATTGTTGAGTCTGGTGATCAAGTTGATATTAGCGCGATTCGTCCGGGTGAGATTGTTGTTGATAAGCATTCAACCGGTGGCGTGGGCGATAAAACAACATTGATTGTGTTGCCAATGGTGGCCGCCTGTGGGTTGCCTGTCGGGAAAATGTCTGGCCGTGGATTAGGCTTTTCGGGTGGCACGCTCGATAAATTGGATTCCATTCCGGGGTTTGATACGCAACTATCCTCAGAACGATTTGCTGCACAACTGCGCGAGCACGGCATTGTGCTGGTGGGCGCAACCGGCGACCTAACGCCAGCCGATCGCAAGTTATATGCGCTACGTGATGTCACTGGCACGGTGCCGTCGATGCCACTCATTTCAAGCTCGATTATGAGCAAGAAGCTAGCTGGTGGGGCGCAAGCGATTGTGTTAGATGTAAAAGTTGGCAAAGGCTCTTTCATGAAGACGGTTGAAGATGCCAGCGAACTTGCGCAACGGATGGTCAATATTGGCAAAGAAACCAATCGACAAACGGTTGCCGTGCTGTCTAGCATGGATCAACCGCTTGGCAACATGATTGGCAATGCCCTTGAAGTGCGTGAAGTCATTGATGTGCTCAAAGGCGGCGGACCGGCTGATTTGATCGAACATAGCGTCACAATCGCTGGACATATGCTGGTCTTAGGTGGCATTGCTGATGATCTAGAGGCTGGCAAACGCATGGCACAGACGACGCTTACCCAAGGCTATGCACTTAAGAAGTTTCAATTATTGCTTTCATTGCAAGGCGCAAACACAGCCGTCATCGATGATCCTTCTCTATTGCCGACTGCCTCATTGCGTCAACCAATTTACGCAGCAACAAAGGGCACGGTAGCCAAAGTTGACGCCCTGCAATTTGGTGAAGCTGCGGTCAAGCTTGGCGCTGGTCGTGCGAAGAAGTCAGACACGATTGACTATGCGGTTGGCTTTGAAGTCTTGGTGCAAGTGGGGGACACGGTTAATGTAGGCGATCCGCTTTACATTATCCACGCCAATGATGCCGCAAAAATCGCGCAAGCGACCATGCAACTGCAAGAGTCGGTTGAAATTGTTACTGGCGCTGTGGAGTCGTTACCGCAGTTTCTTGGCGTTGTAAGTTAGCGGGACCAG
>JAHDBW010000208.1 GCA_020630175.1 Anaerolineales bacterium | reverse complement strand
GACTGGCGTTATGGCTAGCAGACTGACCCCGATTAACACTAACTTGATGCCTATGACCTTCTCGCTGAGAAGGTCTTTTTTATTTGCAACGCAATTTTGTTAGCCGACAAAAGTGCTGTTTTGAATTGGGATCAACCCTTTGGTGTCGATGCCCATTTGCTTTGCGGCGTGGTATGGCCAATATGGATCACGCAGCATTTCGCGTGCTAGTAGGGCGATGTCGGCTTGTTCGGTGGCGATGATTTGCTCGGCTTGTTCGGCGGTGGTGATTGTGCCAACTGCCATTGTCATAATGTCTGCGCCTTTGCGAATTTGGCCTGCCATGCCAACTTGCTCACCAATTTTATTGCCAATTGAACTGCGGGAGGCTTCACTTGCACCGCCTGAGCTACAGTCAATGATATCGACCCCGCGTTCTTTGAGCCAAATGGCCATTTGAATATTGTCTTCAACGCTTAGGCCGTTTTCGTCCCAGTCTGAAACAGAAAGGCGCACCGCTAGCGGTAAGTTTTCCGGCCAAACCTCACGTACTTTTTCCACAGTTTCTAACATCATGCGGGCGCGGTTGCGTAAAGAGCCGCCGTATTCATCGGTGCGCTTGTTTACAAGTGGACTAAACCAACTGTGTAGCAAATAACCATGGGCGCCATGTACTTCGAGTAGCTTATAGCCCGCAGCTAGGGAGCGTTTTGCGGCATCTACAAACGCTGTTTGAATGCGGGCGATGTCAGTTTTATCCATCATGCGTGGCGTTTTCCAGAGGCGAATGCCGTCGCTATCAAACGGCTCATTACCGGGGCTGATGACATCGTAACCACCTTCATCATTGCGTAAATGCTTACCGCCTTCCCACGGCACGGCGGCGCTGCCTTTGCGGCCAGCGTGCGCAATTTGAATGCCGGGCACTGCGCCATGTTGGATTTGGAACTGGGTAATTGGCAACAACGCTTCTACTTGGGCGTCATTCCACAAACCGGCACAGCCGGGCGTAATACGGCCTTCTGGCGTGACCGCAGTGGCTTCGGCAATGATGAGCCCTGCGCCGCCAACAGCGCGTGAGCCTAATTGAACTAAATGCCAGTTGTTAGCAACGCCATCAACGGAACTGTACTGACACATCGGTGAAACGCCAATTCTGTTTTTGAGCGTAACGTCTTTGAGTTTGAGTGATGAAAATAGGTGGGACATAATAGCGTTATTCTACCTACTTATCCGCTTTTATATACTGGTTTAGTCGCATTAAAAACGGTTCTTTCAGCATAGTCGTGTAACCAACTAGAGTTTTGTTTTTATAAAGCGCGCTTCTAATCGCCTGAACAGTTGCGCTCTCACAAAAGAGGGCGTTTTTTATTTAACTAAGGGCTGAATTTGGGCTTTTGGCTAACGCCCAAGATGTAGACCTGTTGGTATATTCCGCACTAAATTTTTCAGTATTTTTATAGTTCTGCGGTAAATATTCATATTTATTGCTAACCTGCGCTTACGTAAAACTAACTTTCTATATTTTGGACACAAGTCTAAATCGACTCTCAATCAAGCCTCAATCGTGTTGTGTTTCATTAGTCTTTACACTGAAATTAGTTATTACGCCTTTTTGTACTGATTTTTTATGAAATATTTCTCCTCTCAATCCTTTTTTGCAATTATCTTTGCTAGTGTGCTTTTAGTACTAGGGACTGTCGGTGTGGTGTTCGCCGCGCCAAGTCTTTTGCTCACAAAAACGGTAAGCAATTCCGCCGTCGATCCGGGCGGCACAATGGTCTATACCATTCGCTATCGCTGCGCATCGTTAACCGAGCATTGTACCAACGCCACAATTACCGATCCAATTCCAGCCGGGATGGAAATTCTGGGGTACAGCTTTTCTGGCGGGCTAATTGGTGACGTTGACCGTACCGGCAATACGATTACATGGACACTGCAAACGCCGGGTAGCCCGGCGGGGCAATTAGATGCTGGCTCTACGGGATTAGTGAAGGTCAATGTGCAATTTCCGCATTGTAGTACGGCTGTCATTCCGGCTGGCGTTTTTACCAATACTGCTACCTTTGCCGAAGATAACAGCAGTATCGATGCCAGTGTAGACGTAACCTTGAGCAGTGACGTGCCAGTTTGTACCACGCCAGAGCCAGCGCCTCCCGCAACAGATCTAAACAAAAGATCGTCTTTTACAGATGACACCGACTTGGTCGCTCCCGGCGCAATCGATGGCTTTGAGATGGATTTGCCAGTGTCTGCCGCTGGATATACGGCTGCGGATATTTTTCCAGCTGGAACAAGCCCCGTTTTTGCTAATAAAGGGATTGTAGATGATTGGCAAATCCGCTGTGACGGGATGGCGGCACCTGTTACGGTGCCGCGTAGTGACTCCTTAGCGGAGTTTCGAACCGACGAACTAATCACGGAAGCCGACTTTAGCGCTTGTTCAGCGACCTTGCTGCCTGCGTTTGATTCGTCTGTTGAAGACGAAATATTTGAATTTAATATTACAGAAATCCATTGGATTGTTGACCCTGGGTTTGGCGGTCAATTTATGACCGTATTTGTGTATGTAGACCCAAGCGTTGCGCCAGGCACAGAGATCGAGAACTGTTTCACCCCAATTGCTGGTGATGTTAGCCTGACAGAAGACTGCTCGCTGGTGACTGTGACAGAGCCGCTGCCGCAGATCAGCACCTTCAAATGGATCTTGGCAAATCCAGAGACTCCAATGAGCGGCGAAGCGCTGTTTGACTTTGGCAATATTGATGAAGACTTAGATGCGGTGCCACCAATTCAGCAAGGGCCAGCGGATATTGTTTACGGCATCAAGTATGGTGTTGAGCACAATGGTACTGCAATGGCGTATCCAGTGTTTTCCGATTTGCTAGACGCCAATCTTGAATATGTTTCATACGCGGAAGGCGGCACAAACTTCTGGCGCATTGGTAACTATGAAAATTGGAATCCAGATCCAGCCGATGGGTGTAGCCAAGCCGATGTTGTGTTTGAAGAAATTGAAGACTATGCCGGTACTGGCCGAACGTTGCTACGTTGGTCTTTGCCAGACTGTACTATCCCGCAGGTTGCGAACAGGTTTTGGGATCATGCTTCGCTAAATATTCAATTTAGTGCGCGTATTAAGCCAAATACGACGGTTGGAACGTGGGTGCGGAATGTGTCGACTGTCGGTGGGCCAAATCCATTTGTTGATTTAGATTGTGGGGCAAGTGATTTGTCTTTCTACGATGGTGATGTGATTGATGATTGGGATTTGGATGGTGATGGCAATACGATTGAAAATCAATGTACAGATTTTTCACGGCGCAGCTATTCCATTC
The DNA here is from genome assembly GCA_020630175.1 of Anaerolineales bacterium. Lineage (GTDB taxonomy): Bacteria > Chloroflexota > Anaerolineae > Anaerolineales > UBA6668 > JAHDIM01. The sequence continues at coordinate 3,067 of JAHDBW010000208.1, read as the reverse complement.
CTGTCATTTCAGACATGCAATCTTCAAAGTGGGTGCAGGGCGCTCTAGACACGCAACTGTCGCGCTATCCATTCTACGGAGACACCAATGCCTCTGGCGTGGGCTCCTATGCAATGACCATTGAAAATACAGGTAACGTCAGCGTCACGCAATTTGATGTTTTAGATTTCTTGCCACACGTTGGCGACACCGATACGTTAGGTGTGGTGGGTGCCCGCGACTCGGAATGGGCGATGGAATTGAGCGGTGAAATTACGGTTGAACGCTCAAACGATGGCGGCGCAACTTGGGTTGTTGTGCCAGATACTGACCTGAATACCAACGGCGCGCTTTATGCTAACTCTACTAACCCGTGCCGAATCGATACGGCAAAGCCAGCTGGTGAGCAGCTCTCTGTCACAGGGACTGAGCCTGCCGGATGTACAGCATTAGATGACGCAACGGCTGCGGCTGGGGCGACGTCATTTGGCTTCCGCTTTGCGCCAGTTACGAATTTTGAACCGGGTGAATGGCTACGCGTTACGGTTCCGGTTGCATTGAATGGTAACCCGCCGGGCTGTACAGACCCGACTTGTGCGGGTGGCACAGAATCCATAAACAACGCTGCTATTGCTTGGAATTCCTTTGCCTTTGGCGGTACTTACCTAGATGGGGGTACCCAGAACTTGCTTGATACTGAACCAATAAAAGTTGGTTTACGTATGATGGATACCCTAAATTTCACAAGTTTAGGGAATTATGTTTGGTTTGACGCCAATAATAATGGCCTTCAGGACGCAACCGAGGCTGGCATTGCTGGGGTTACTGTTAGCTTATACAACGCTGCTGGCGATACGTTATTACAGCAAACCGTAACAGACTCAAATGGGCTCTATCGGTTTGATGGTCTAGATCCAGACACCACCTATATTGTGCGACTAGACGATCCCGCAGACTTCACGTCGGGTGCAGCGTTGGATGGCTACGAATTGACACAAGTTAATGTCAATGACGGCTCTGTGGCATTGGGCAGCGATGCTGCTGATGATAGCGATGCTGACTACAACGTTGATGGGAATCCAGAAATTACAGCTGCAACTGGTCCGGTTACTGGCATTGACGACAGTGACGACCCATCTGAATATCCAACCTATGATTTTGGGTTCTGGCAGCCAGCCTCAATTGGGGACTACGTTTGGTACGACCTTGATGGCTTTGGTGATCAGAATACAACGGGTGAATCTGGCGCGGAAGGCGTAACAGTCCAGCTGATGGACCCAGGGCCAGACGGCTTTGTTGGCACTGCGGATGATGTGCTTTTAGACACCACTACCACCGATGTGACGGGGTTCTATTTATTTGATGAACTCGCACCGGGTGATTATTTCCTGAGTTTTGATCTCACCACGCTCACCGGCACAGATGGGCTTGGTAATCCAGCCACTGCTGCGGACTGGGTGCCGACTGTGTCTAACGTCACTGGTGATGATACCAATGACAGCGATCCAGATAGCGCTGGCGATACGGTTGTGATATCGCTTGCGCAGGGTGAACATGACCGCACGTGGGACCTTGGTCTGATGGCTGCGGCTGGCACGCCCGTTTCATTGGGGAACTATGTCTGGATCGATTGGAATGAAGATGGCGTTCAAGATGTGAGCGAGCCGGGCGCTTCTAATGTCCAAGTGACGTTGTTAGATGCCACTGGCATGCCGCTGTCTATTACCTATACCAATGGCACTGGCTATTACAACTTCGATAATCTCACTGCTGGCACAACTTATGAATTGGTATTTACGCCGCCAGCGGGGTACACCTTAACAGAACAAGATGACGCCACACCAACAGTTGGTAGTAATGACACAAACGATTCAGATGCCGACCAAACAACGGGCAGCACTGGGCAATTTGTGCTCTCACCAGCTGATGACGGCGGCACAACCGATGTGAATGGTGTCCCAAATATGACTGCCACCGCCGACAATACGTGGGATGCGGGCCTGATTGCAAACTTGGTTGCCATTGGGAACATTGTTTGGCTAGATGACGGTGCCGGAGGCGGCACGGCTGATGATGGCATTCGTAACGGCACCGAAGCCGGTATAGATGGCGTCAGTGTCGAGCTCTATGTCAGTGGCGACACCGCTGGCGTTGATACGCCAATCGCAACCACAACCACTAGCAGTGCTGGCGCGTACGTCTTTGACAATCTAACCCCAGCCGATTACTTTGTGCATATTCCCGCCGCTAACTTTGGCGCGAGCCAGCCGCTTGAAAATTTACGCTCATCGACTGGAGCTGGCAGTGATGAAACTGCCGACCATACTGTTGATGAAAACGGGATTGACAATAGTGACCCCGCAACAAATGGGATTTCGAGTCAGCTGTATACGCTTAGCGCGAATGACGAACGCACTGGTGAAGATCAGACGAACTACACGGGCGTATTGCCAGACAATAACGTCAACTTTACGGCCGATTTCGGTTTTGTTGCCCCGGTCTTTGACTTGGCGCTGCGTAAATCGCTGGTGACGGCTGGCGCAATTCAGCCCAGCAATGCAGTTGTGTTTGAAATTGAAGTGTTCAATCAAGGCGACTTTGCGGCAGACACAATTGTGGTGACTGATTATTACGACGCCAACTTGCCCTATACCAGCAGTAATGTTGCGACTGTAACCACAACAACAAATAGCAATGCTGTGGTCATCGGTGATGCTGCGGGCGTCTTCACAATTGATGCGCTTGCTGCCGGTGACAGCGTTGCGTGGCAAGTGACAACAACAGTTGATGCGGGCTTTAGCGGCACTGAAATTATCAACTGGGCAGAAATTAGCGCGGCTGACGATGACAATGACGGTGGCACTGCGGCACCAATTGATGCTGACAGCACGTCCGACAACACCAATTTCAACCAAGACGGCGAAACAAATGACTTAGATGATGATAATGTCATCACTGAAGATGGTAAGAACGGCGGCGACGAAGATGATCATGACCCGGCGGCAGTTACCATCACTCAGCCAACGGCCACACCGACGAATACAGCGGTTCCAACGGATACGCCAACGCCAACCAACACGCCAATCCC
>JAHDBW010000207.1 GCA_020630175.1 Anaerolineales bacterium | reverse complement strand
TGCAGCTGATACCAAAAGCTTGCGCCCTGCCCAAATTCGGCGGCCAGCGTTTCCGTCAGATTGGCATTGAGATGTAAGCGCGCCACTTCGTATTCATCTTTATAAGCCATCAGCTTGAACAAATACCGCGCCACGCCTTCGCTCAACGCGGTGCCTTGTCCTAACGCCTGCTCGGCAGTCAAGACCTTACGCACAAAGGCTACATAACGCGCAGCATAGGCCTGATTTTGATAGGCTATCAGCTCCGGCACGCGAATGGTCAAAAGTCGCGCCAGTTCACCGGTTGCACCAACGCTGTCGACGAGCTGTTGGGCAGCTGGCGTAAGGACAACCTCATCAGTTTCAAGTTGTGTCACCACGCCTTGAACAGTGTTGACCATCGCCCGCACGCGTTCTGGATCGGTCACCCACAAGCGCCCAATGCGGAACGCTTGCTGATTGGCTTCCACCATCACGCCGTTGACTTCAATCGCTTGTTCAATAAATTCAGCCGCAATTGGTAAGGCTCCCGACTGATAAGCCGCGCCCACCGCCAGCAAGTTACCCATCATGTTGGTGCCAAACAGGTCTTCTGCTAGCCCGACCGCATCGAGATAGATCGTTTCGTCTTTACGGGTGTACATGTCCAAGCGCCGTTTGAGCAGGTCCAGCTCGGGATAATGCGTCTTGGTGGAGTTGACCATGTTGCCGGTTGGCACGCGGCTATCGGAGACAATCGCAATCGTTTTTTCAGGATGGGCTTTGGCTAAGTTGGCCTCTGTTGTGGCCGACAAAATATCAAACACAATGTACGCATCGGCACTGGCATCGCCAATCGCACACGATTCAGCCGTGTTACCGCTTGAGAATTTGATGTTGGACATCACCGGCCCGCCCTTTTGGCTCAGACCGGTCTTGTCTAAACTGCGCACGGTTTTTCCGGCCAGCATCGCCGCCGTGCTAATCACCAAGCTGGTGGTCACCACGCCAGTGCCGCCAATGCCCATCATATAAATGTTGGCATCTTCGGCAACTTTGATCTCGGGTGTTGGCAGGTCAGCAGCCACAAACGGACGCTTAGCAAAACGCGCCTGCATGGCACTGGTGTCGCCCGGTTTGACCTTGATAAACGCCGGACAATCTCCGTCTAAACAGGTCATATCTTTATTACAAGACGCCTGATGAATTTGCGTTTTGCGCCCGTATTCGGTCTCCACGGGATAGACGCTCAGACAGTTCGACTTATCGCCACAATCGCCACAGCCTTCACACACCGCCTGATTGATATACACGCGCGTTTCCGGCTCCGGCGCAAGACCGCGCTTGCGTTTGCGGCGCAAGTTAGTGGCACACTCTTGGTCGTAAATCAGCACGGTCACGCCTTCAATTTCAGCGAGGGCTTCCTGCGCTTCCATCAAACGATCCCGCTGCCAAACGTCAGTATCACGCGCCCAAGAGGCCTCTGCCCCAAACTTACTGGGGTCATCAGAGACCACAATTACTTTCTTTGCGCCCTCCGCATACAGATTGTGCGTCAGTTCCGGCACGCCCATTTCGCTTTCCGCTGCTTGGCCGCCTGTCATCGCCACGCCATCGTTATATAAAATTTTGAAGGTCACGTTGACGCCAGCCGTAATCGCCTGCCGAATGGCCATCGAGCCTGAATGCACAAAGGTGCCATCGCCAATATTTTGGAAGATGTGCGGCGTGTTGGTAAATGGCGCTTGCCCCACCCACTGCGCACCTTCACCGCCCATTTGGGTGAGTTGCTCAACGCTACGATCTAATAAAACCACCAGCGAGTGACAGCCAATCCCACCGCCAACCACCGCGCCTTCTGGCACCACAGTTGAACGATTATGCGGACAGCCCGAGCAAAAATGCGGTCGGCGCACCGCATCCGTTTTGCCCGCCATCGGCAACATAATTGGCGCATTTGGCTTGATAAAGTGCGCCATGCGGCGTTCAATGATTTCTGCTGGCAGCAACGTCTGCAGGCGTTTTGCCAGCACGCGGGTGATGATGTCGGCGTCTAATTCGCTGTGACCGGGGAATAAAATTTTGTTTTGCTCATCGCGCTTGCCCACCAACGCCGGACGATCTGGCATGGCATACAGCGCTTCACGCAAAAAGAGTTCCAACAGACCGCGTTTTTCTTCAACCACCAGCACGTCCTGCAAGCCCTTGGCAAATTCCCGCACGATGTCTTCATCTAACGGGAATAACATGCCCACTTTTAGCAGGCGGATGCCGTAATAGTTGAGCGCGTCATCATCAAGCCCAAACCCGTTGAGCGCCTCGCGCACGTCGTAATAGGTCTTTCCGGTGGCCACAATGCCAAAGCGGTCCGCATTGCTACGCACTTTGATTTCATTGATAGGGTTGGCACGCGCAAAGGCTTTGGCCGCATCTAAGCGCGCTTCGTGAATTTCTTGCTCTTGATTGACCGTGCCCGGTGCCAACAACCGTGGATTGAGCGTATGCCGCCACGGTCGGCCTAAATAAGAAAATTCTGGGCGCGTAAACGTTTGCGGCGCGACATTGGCTGTGGAATAACTATCAGCCGTATTCGTAACAATTTTCAGACTGACCCAAGAGCCGCTAAAGCGCGAGAGTTCAAAACCATAGCGCCCATACTTGATAATTTCTTCAACATTTGCCGGATACAAAATTGGCATTTGCGCGTCATAAAGCGCCACTTCAGAATGCGATGGAATAGTTGAGGACTTCGCAGTTGGATCATCGCCCGCAATCGCCAGCACCCCACCCGTGTGATTGACGCCGGTAATTTGCGCATGCTTGAAAATATCGCCCGACCGATCCACGCCCGGCCCTTTGCCATACCAAATGCCAAGCACGCCATCATATTTAGGATTAGGCAGTAAATTGGCCGTCTGGCTGCCCATCACTGCGGTGGCGGCTAGATCTTCATTCACGCCCGGCTCGAACACAACTTGATGTTGATCTAGCAAATGCTGATTGCGTTGCAGTTGCAAGTCATAGCCCCCCAACGGCGAGCCACGATAGCCAGAGATAAACGTCGCGGTATTCAGGCCAGCGCGTTTATCGGCGCGGTGCTGATCCAGCGGAATACGCACCAGCGCCTGCACGCCAGTCAGAATGATCTGGCCTTCTTCTTTTGTAAAACGATCTGCGAGCGAGAATTGTGAGGTGGTCATAGGCATTACACGCTTGTGTTATGGAAAATAATTGTCGCTATAAAGGGAACGTGATTCTTAACACGGATTTTTATTTGGAACAATATCCGTGTTCCCCCTATCAGTGTTAAGAAAATCTCTGCCCTTAAAGGTTGCTAGAAATCAACAACTTTGCCGGGGTTGAAAATATTATTAGGGTCGAACAGGTGCTTGAGCTGCCGCATGGCATCCACACCGCCTTCGCCGTGTTCAAAGACCATGTATTTTTTCTTGCCGATACCAACGCCGTGTTCGCCGGTGCTGGTGCCGTCAAGCTCAATCGCCCGCTTGACAACGCGATCGTTGAAGTCTTGCAGCACGGCTTGCTTGGCAAGGTCGTCCTTCGGCGCAAAATTCACGGTGTGCAAGCTGCCATCGCCTGCGTGTCCAAAAAGCGCGCCATTCAGGTCAAGCTCAGTAAAAAGTTGATTGGTGTAGGCTGCTAGCGCTGGAAACTGAGAAATTGGCACCGAAACATCCGTAATTAGATACGTTGAATCGGGATAAACGCTGAATAAAATTTCACCCAGCGAATGACGCCCTTCCCACAGCCGATTGCGTTCATCACGCCCCACGCCCACTTCAAAACGGGTTGCGCCTAAGTCATTACAAATGTCTTCGACCAGCGTCATCTCAGCGTTAAGCGACTCTTCCATTGCAGCATGAAATTCCATCAGCAAGGTCGGCTTTTCTGGCAAATCAGTGTGGCGCATGTTCATATAGCGCACGGATTCGGCATCTAAAATTTCAAGCGCCGCCGGATCTAGCCCTGAGCCAATAATGCCAAAAACTGCTTCAGCCGCATCTTCCGTGGTTGGAAAACTTGCCACGGCCGCACTGTAATATTCAGGGATTGGTTCAAGGTTGAGCGTGGCTTCGGTGACCAGCCCCAACGTCCCTTCAGAGCCGATGATCATATGGGTCAGGTCATAGCCAGCAGACTGTTTTTTACTACGGCAGCCCGTGCGGATCACATCGCCATTTGCCAGCACCACTTCTAAAGCCAACACATTGTCACGCGTGGCACCGTACTTCACAGTGCGCGTGCCCGCCGCATTATTCGCCACCATCCCGCCAATGCTGGCATTTGCCCCCGGATCAGGCGCAAAGAATAAGCCGGTCTTGGCAAGCTGGGCATTCATATCTTTATAGAAAATACCGGCCTGCACCGTGACTTGAAAGTCCTTTTCATACACCTTCAAAATCTGATTCATGCGCCCAAAGTTGATCACAATACCGCCCTTGAGCGGGATGGAATTCCCTTCTAATGAGCTACCTGCGCCCCAGCCCGTAATCGCGATTTTATGGGCATTGGCATGCTTCACAATTGCGCTTACCTCCGCCGTGCTAGCTGGCCAAACGACAACATCTGGCAACACTTGCGCGTGCGAGGACTGATCTTGACCATGCAAGCCACGCACAGAGTCCGCCGCAGAGGCATGCTCTGCGCCGACGATAGATTTCATTGCAGCAAGAAGAGAAGAATCCATAATGTGATTTATAGGTAACAACACAACCGCAACGGTGGCGTTGTTGAAAAAGTGTGACTTACTTTTGCCAGACCAGCGTGCCAATTGACCCGGAGCGCCCAATGGGCGGCGTTGAAAGGGTCAATTCAGTGTAGTCGGCGTTGAATTTGAAGTAACGCGTTTGGGTTGTCCCGACCCAATTGGGCAGCAACGCCCCGCTTACATGGTGAAGTATAACGCCTGTCTCTGGCTGTAGCGTGTAGGTGCCAAAATACGCTTCATAGCCTAAAAATGCCGCGCGAATTTCAGCATCTGTTGCTGCGCGACGATGGGGGGACGCAAACGCGGTGCGCGTTTCAGCCATCAACTGGCCAATCATATTGCCTTGCGCGTCATAATTGAGTTGACCAGACGCCGCCCGCCCAAGTGGATAGAACAAATCCCCTTGCGGTGCGGCGTAGTACACAGCTTTTAGCGTCCAAGTGCCAACGAAGTAGTGCTGCATAAAAAGGTTAGCGCAACTTCTGACGTGGGATTTTCTTGTCTTTATCGACAAACGGCATGGTTGTCACTTCTGCTTGCCGGACGCCTTCTGGTGTTTCCAGCGCAAAGGTCGTCCCGACTTCAATGTGCGCAACATCCAACAGCGCATACCCGATATTACGTTCCAGCCGCGGCGAATAAACAAAGGCAGTCAATTCACCAATTTGCTGACCAGCTTTCGTAATCGGCCAGCGATTTTCATTGTGCGTTTCTAGGGCAGCCCCTTCGATAAAAATACCGACAATCTTTTGCGCGACGCCTTCAGCACTGATCTTTTGCAGCGCTGCTTGCCCAATAAAACCGCCCTCTTTATCAAGCTTTACCAGCCGATCCATACCCATTTCATATGGATTGTTCGTCACCAACACGTCAGACCGGTAATCTAAAATACCAGCTTCAATGCGGCGAATACGGTTCGGTGAAGACACGATTAGGCCATGCGGTTCGCCAACCTTGATGATCAGTTCCCACAGTTCGTCGCCTCGGGTTTTATCCATCAAATAAATTTCAAAGCCAACTTCAGCGCTGAACCCCGTCCGCGAAACGACAACTGGAATGCCATCAATTTCGGTCGCTACACAATGGTAGTAGCCCAGATCTAAAATCTCTTCACCACACAACGCCGCAATGACCTTCGGCGATTTCGGCCCCTGCAACTGCACGGGATAGGCTTCCGGCGCGCTGATATTGACATCCATATTCGCAAATACAGACACGCCCTGCGCCCACATCAAGACATCGCTATCTGCTGTTGAAAGCCAGAAGCGATCTTCCGCCAGCCGCAACAGCACGGGGTCATTGAGAATATTGCCATCAGCATTGGTCAAAATAACATACCGACAACGCCCCGGCTTGAGCTTCGAAATATCACGCGGCGTGAGCAAACTCATGAATTTATACGCATCTGGCCCAGAAATTTCGATAATCTTTTGCACAGACACGTCCCACAATGTCACCGCATTGATCGTCGCCCAATATTCGCCTAAGGTGTCGCCATAGTTGTACGGCATCCACATGCCGTTATACGGCACAAAATCGCCCGCGCCATACTTGACAGTGGACTCAAAAAATGGGGATTTATAGATCCGAGGATTTAGTGCATGTCGTTTCATGAGGTGCCTTTCGTAAGTTGATCTGTAATTTTTTGATTTTTGAATGAAATGAAGATTTCAATATTTCCTAGTCCGCATCGGGCTAAAGCCACGACGCTACTCGCTGCGTAAAGCCC
>JAHDBW010000206.1:4722-6432 GCA_020630175.1 Anaerolineales bacterium | reverse complement strand
GCCGACTTTTGCCCAAAGTGGCACCTGTACGCAGATCGCAACGGGGCCATTGAACTTGCGCGCTGGCCCGACTCAATCTGCCAATGTATTGGCTGTAATTGAAGCAGGTAACACTGTGGAATTTGTTAGCCAATCTTCCGATTGGATCGAAGTCCAATTAGATAACGGCCTATCCGGCTGGGCCTCAGCGGATTTCTTGGCATGCACCAGTGCGGTGTCGACTGACACTACCGCCTCTGAAGCGTCGGACATAACTGACGACGTTGCCAGTTCTGATGCAGCTTCCTCTGAGCAAGTCACAACTGCTAGCGCGGTATGCACGGTCAACGAAGGCGTAAATGTCAACGTACGCAACGCCCCAAGTGCTGATGGCGACTGGGTTGTCACGCTAACTGGCGGCTCTACCGCAACAGGGCTGGCACTTAACGACGCTGGCACGTGGCGTGAACTACAGCTTGCTGATGGCACAACCGGCTGGAGCTCTGTCAATTTCTTATCTTGTACTGAAGTTGAAACAGCCGTGCAGTCTGCGGTTGAAGCCACGGCAACACCGCTGGGTGCTAATTTAGCTGGGTCGCATGGCTTGCTATGTGTGTATGCCTATCAAGATATCAACGGCAATCGCATGTATGACGCTGGCACCGAAGGTGTGCCGCAAGCCATTGGGTTTACAATCCGCGACACGGCAGTAAGCGTTGCGCCAAGTGCAGAGGAAGGCTGTTTTACCGTTGCCAGTGGCAATCATGTGATTGATTTAGCCGCGACTGCCAATCAGCAGCCAGATGAAGGGGCTAGTTGGCTTGTTTCAGTTCCGGTAGACCGCAAGATGAAATTGTGGGTATCGCTGAGTGAGCAGCAAATCAATGAAGTGGTAACTGCGGATGAAATGATCCAGCCAACGGCAGAACCAACGCCTGAGCCAGTCAACCTTACGTTTAGAGACTATCAGAACGCGGTACCTGTCACATGGTGGCGTTACATTATTGGTAGCGCCGTTGGAATCGCGGTGCTTGCACTGGCGGCTTTGATTGTTAAGTTGCGCGGCGGTATTGGCAAGATTGCCGACACTGATATTGTTGCAATGGCTGACGAGTAGCTGTAGGGTAAAGGGTTCATTTGTCACAGACGCATGTTGAGTCTCAGACGCCAGCGCTAACAATTCGCGGCGATATTTACGCGGTTGCTGAAGTCTTAGCCGTTACAGATGCTTATTTATGTTGCGCTGTCTTTGTTTTAGCAACTGATTCTGAAATTGAGTCCACAACATATTCCTCAAAAGACTTTCGCGCTGTCATTGCGAAAACACCGCCCCAAGAAATTGTAGAAGCGCCTGAAGAAGCTGACTACTTCTTATTGTTTGGCGCAGTCCCTGGTAACGAACGTCAATTTAATAGCTGGTCGCAAGAAAATGTTGGCCCTTCTGACGTGTCTGCGCGGATTGTCAATTTGCTTTTGCTGCATGAGTCTGATGCGTTATATGACCTGATTGAAGAAGACGCGCCAGCTGTGCCCGAAGCGCCAGACCCTGAGCCAGTTACACCGCAACAATCGGTTGCGGCCACTCCTGTATCCGCCGAGCCAACATCGACGCATCCTTTAGACGAACTCCCGCCACCATCTGATAAGGCGGAATTACCTGAATCCGTCAGCAGTGTTCAGCTGGATACGCAGCACGATGTCCCTGAAATTGCTCCGCAAATCGATAGTACA
>JAHDBW010000206.1:0-4622 GCA_020630175.1 Anaerolineales bacterium | reverse complement strand
GCGCAAACCTCTGCGCTGGCGTTGCAGTATGCGGCGTTTCAGCGTGAGGTATCTGAGGTTGAGGCAAGCATCAACAGCGATGGGCTCACGATCTCTGAACTAGACGCGCACTATGAGCGGCTTGTGCAATTGCAATACAATGCCTTAGCGCAAGCAACCGATAAAGATCATATCTCCCAAATGTTAGGGGCGACGAAGAGGAAGCAGCAGGCTGCGCATTTTTCAGCGGGTGAACTTGCTTTGGCGGCTCTTGATTTAGAAGGTGCCGAACGGGCCTTCCGCGCAGCTGGTGCTGCTGCCCAAGCGCAAAAAAGTCTCAGTGGATTACAAGCGTATAAACGGGCGCGCTTAGCGATTAAGCAAGGGAATCTCTCCCAGGCCGAAAGTGAATTGGCTTTGGTTTCAGACGAATTAGGCCAGCATGACAATGTTTGGCAGGCGGCACACACCACAAGTAAGTCTTTACTTGAAACCGCAACCTTGCTTGCTGACAATAAGTTAACTGCGCATCCAGACACGGTTACGCAAACGCTTGAGATGGTTCGCGTGGCACTAAACCGCTTGCCGGAGGCGACTGATCCTATTGTCCAAGCGGGATTTGTTGAGCAGATTGCAGCGCAACGTCAGGAAATTGCAGCGCAAGAGAAACGCATTCCGGCGTTGACCTTAGTCCATTTCTGGGGCTTGGTTGAAGATGAATTTGACCAAGTTGATATTGATTTTCCAAAAGCGCTGGGCTTCATCAATCAGGCTAATAAAATCAACTTGCAGCTGCCCGAGGATGCGATCAAGCACAAGAACAGCGCCCGTAACGATTTTCGTAAGTACATGCGTTTAGCGTGGCAAACGCTGGATGCTGCGCCCCAAGATGCCGCATTGTTTTGGGAAGCGGCCAAAGCGCTTGGTAAAAAATTATTAGATAACCGCGCATTGATGCTGATTTCTGATGAATTTTTTCCTGCAAATCAGCAGTCTTCCATTGAAAGTGCGTTGACTGATCTTTACCGCGACGCAACAACGTGGGAAGCATTTTTGCCTCAGGTTGATGCGGTGCGTATTAGGGAGTTGGCCGCGGCAATCGATACTGTCGATCCAACGGCTGCTGGCTTCTTTGTTGAAGCGCCTGCGCCAGAACCAGATGCACCAATTGAAGTTGAGGTTAAGTCAGAGCCAGTGGTTGTCGTTACGCCAACGGCCACGGCGGCTCCTGCTGTAATTACGCCACAACCTCAAGTTGCTGCTGTCGATGAGACACCGTCTAAAGTCAAAGAGGCCACCGCGCCCAATTCTGAATCGGCAACGGCCGTAAACGCCAGCGTTGATAAGTCTGGGGTTGCGTTACGTTGGCTGGGCAATGTGGCTGCGCTGGCGGCGGTGATTGGTTTGGGATTTTTGGCATGGCGTTATGTTGAAGACACTTGGCTCAATTATGCGCAAGGACCACAAAATGCTGTCATTATCAATGCCGATGCCTTATCACTATCAACACCGACAGCAGAGTTCAAGGGATTGTTGGAAGTCCCGACCGCCACGTTAGTGCCGACTGCAACGCCAATTACGTTTGCTGAGGAGCCTTGTGGTGCGCGGCTCAATCGCTCAATTACAATGTTTGATCTGGCTGGATTTGCCGAGACCAATTGGATCGGTAAGCTTAGTGAGGCGACCTGCTATACGCTTTTGGCAGCCGATGTTGATGAGAAGTTTGACCAGATTGAAGTCTATGGTTGGTTAGATCCTAAAGAGTTAGAGATTGTTGCGCAAACGTCTGACACGCTCAGGTTTTTACCAGTCGCAGAAACGACAGCCGGGTTCTATCAGACAAAACCAACCGCCACTGTTGAACCAGTTTTTTACCTCAGTATTCGCCGTAGCGACGATACTAGCCCCCATGAAGCGCAACTCTTACATACGGAAGATGGGCTTCACTATGTGAAAATTACCGGGCGCATTTTGGTTGAAGATCAGTAACTACGCTGCAACATATCCCTCATTGTTCCACAAAATCAACGCTGACCAATTGTCAGACTTTTCATAGTCATAGAAGTCGTGAATGACCTTTTTGACACGAAACCCATTCTTCAACTGCATCGATAACGTGCTGTCAAACAGCTCGCCTGCAATCACTTTGTCTACGTACGTGTGTGCGTCCATCGTGGCTTTGTGTTCCGCGTAGCCTGGTAATACGGCGGCTGCAGCAAACCCTTTGCGATTATTCGCGGTTACAACAGCCTTGCGGCGAATATAAATTTGCGAGCCAATGCCACGGCGGCGGTAGTTTGGATGCACGCAAAAATCTGCACCGTAGTAATACTGCCCGTCTGGATCGTGATACGTTTTTTGATTAGGGTAGGTCACTTCGGTTTCGGTATCTGGCATGTTGTCAAAGTCTAGGTCAACAAATACGCCAATCCCTAAGCCGACAACTTTGTCTCCGTCTAGCGCGACTATGGTGCCTTCTGGAAATGTTTCAGCAATATATTCCAAGTCGTCTTGATGGTATACGCCATCAGGCAACATGGTTGGGAAACATAGCGCTAGTAGCGCTGCTGCGCGGGCGCTGTGCTCGTGTTTTAGCGTGGTGTAGCGAATAGATCCTTCTGGCTCTGGACTGTTGGCGATGATTTTACGCCCAACTTTGACGCCAGTTTCGTAAGCGCCGTGCACCGTGGCATACATATGCGGATGCGTGGCTTCCCCAGCAAAATAGAGTTTGTTGTCGATGTTTTTTGCGAGCGTTTCGCGGTCGCCAGCCTGTTGCCCAACTTGATTGAAGGAATAGCTGCCGAGCGAATAGGGATCGTTTTGCCAGTCCGTGCGGACGTAATTTTTTGGGCGTGGGATTTCCCCATATCCATTGTCGCCAAATAGCTTTTGCATCACGGCAACGGCTTCGGTAATGAAAGTGTCATCATCCCAAGTGTTGATTTTGCGGGCGCGGCGACCCGCGTGATAGGCAACAATGACTGGGCGATTTGTGTAGTGCCCAATGTTGAGCCATGCGTTGAATAGCGATGGTTCGCCTTTGCTCAAGTAGTTGAAGCGCTGCGCCGTTTTTGGCCAATAGAACTTATCAAATTCCATGACCAGCTTTTCGTAATCACCATAGCCAATGCGCGCGATTGCGCCTTGTTTTTCTTCCGGCAGCGGTGGTTCAAACTGGATTTTGTTGGCCTTTAGCACGCCCAACGGCACAGCAATCACCACTTGATCACAGTAGAACGTGTAGTTTTTTGTAACCACGGCAATCCGATCGGCTTCCTGAATGACCTTTTCAACAGTGGCGGTGCGCACAATGTCTAGGCCTTCTGCTAAGTGATCGGTGATGGTGTTGAAGCCATCTTCATAGAGCAGTTGATCTGGGCCAGGCAGTTTAATGTAACTACCATTCAGCGACCAATCTAGCTTGTCCCAGTCTGTCGAGCTGACATATTCGGTGCTAATGAGCGTCTGATATTTATAGCCAAGCTGCGTAGCACGCAGCCGGAATTTTGGCTTTGGTAAGCCGTATTTGTACACATCTTTGAAAGACGTTGCCCCTTTTGGGCGTTCGTACAAAATCGATCCAGAGTAGTTGTAGAGCGCGCCTAGGCCGCTTTGCAGGCCTTCCGCGTATTTGGTTTGATCTAGCGGCGTGCCGTTTTCGTCGTATGCACGCACGGCTGTAATAGAACGATTGAGAAAGTCAGTTGGAGCAAACCGCATATTGAGGCGTCTTGCAATGCGGGTGAGTAAGTTGCCTTCACTGCCGTGAATCCAAGACGCGCCTAAATCTACCGGATTGCTCAGGTCGTGATTGGTGTGCGTACGTCCGCCAATGCGGCTGCGGGCTTCTAAAACGGTCACGACATGACCAGCATCACGTAAGGTGCGGGCGGCCATAATGCCGGCAATGCCAGCGCCAATAACAATTGTTTTACTCATAAGTCTTTTCTGTAAACGATGTCGCCATCGCAAATCGTAAGATCAACAGTAACAGCGGCTAATTGATCTGGGCTAGTCTCAAAGATGTTGTCGGACAGAATGACAACATCAGCCAGCATGCCAACGCTGAGCTGGCCTTTTTGGGTTTCTTGAAACTCTGCATATGCACCGTTAGTGGTGTAGGCCGCAATCGTGTCTGCTAATGGCAGCGCTTGTTCTGTTGCGCCGGGCGCAAATGGTGTGCGCGTGACTGCGCCAGCAATTCCTTCTGCTGTGCTTAGCGTGACAACTGGCCAGTCGCTGCCAAATGCGATTTTTGCACCAGCTTGTTGCAGCGTTTGCCACGGGAATGCGTGCGGTCGCTCTTTCGGCCAAATGCGCGTTGGCCAAACGTCATTTTCTTCTGCTTGGCTCAAGGGGGCGTGTAAAGGTTGCATGGCGGCGATCACGCCTAATGCTGTAAAACGGTGCACGTCGCTCGGTTGCAGCATTTCAATATGTTCAATGCGATGCCGACTGTCGCGCTTGCCGTTTGTCTGTTGAACGGTTTCATAGCCATTGAGCACGGCTTGCACAGCCCCATCACCGACAGCATGTACCGCGATTTGCGCCCCTAGTGCGTCGGCGGCGGTGGCGAATTGAGCAAATGTTGCGGCATCCCAAATTTCATCGCCTTTGTGCGCTGGCTGATCGGGATAGCC
>JAHDBW010000205.1 GCA_020630175.1 Anaerolineales bacterium | reverse complement strand
GCCAACGCACGCTTAGTTACAGAAATACTGCTGCTAGATTTGCCTTACTGGCGCTGATAAATTGTATAACCGTCGACTGTTTCAACGTGCACCCAATGGGTATTGAACCCATCCTCTGCAAACAGTTGGCTATACCGCCGCGATACCGCCCCCGGATTGGGATTCAACAACAACAGTACAACCCCGTTATCTGCACTGCTCGCCGTAAATGTTTCAATCGATGTGAGGTCAGGCGTTGGAAAGGCTTTTTCATATGGTGGATATGAAAAGCGTAACCAGCCCCCGCTTACATAAAGCTGATCTTGTACGAGAGTCGGGAAATAAAGGTCTGGATCTGTGCTGAACACTTCTTTGGGGTGCGTTGCGCCAGCGTTGATAAGTGCTGCTTCAATGTTGCGAAACGTGGCATCACGGTTATGCATGAAGACCACACGGTTGGCGTCTAGATATAAGGCTTGTGCTGCAAAATAGCCAAAACTTAGCACACCCATGAGCGCTAAACTGAGCCCGGCAATGCGCCGCTGCTGATAGGCGTTCACCACAGCATTTTTGAACCCAAATAAGGCAAACCCTAATTCAATCCCAGCCAAAGGAATCAGCGGTAGTGGGCCGCGTGGGCTATCTCCTAGGCCAATGATCAAGGTGTAGAACACCATAAAAAGCCCAATTTTTAGGTGGATTTGCTTTGTTAGATGCGGTGTGGCAAGGATGGCAAGCGGTGGGAACAGCAGGTAAGGCGCTAGATCGTTGGTCGATCGGAAATAATTGGCAATAAACAGCGTTGGGTTATTGATGACTTCGGCTAAGATCGAGCTCGTTGTTTGTGGTACACCGTTTGGATCAAGTGTGGCCCAGTCGATGCCGTACATCAATTTATAAATATCGTAGAGCCGCGAAGTCGCTAAAGCCCCATCCCCTGCTAAGCGATTGACCAACATCTGGATGCTGTATAACAGCAAGATGCCGCCAATGAGTGAAAGGCTTTTTTTCCAAGATGGCGTGCTAATCACAATTACAATGCCACACATCAAGATGGCAATGATGAGGCCGTGCGAGCGCCATAAGCTGGCAATCCCCAGAATAAGGCCAGTAATTAGAAAATAGCGATTGCGCTTGTTTGCTAATTCTGGCTGACACAATCGCATAAATGCCACTGCTGTGAATAAGACCAAGCCAATATCGCCACTAGGCACCAGGGTAAAGGTCCAATACTTGGGCACAATCGCAATCGTGCCAATTGCCAAAAGCGCCAGCGATTTATCAATGTAACTACTCAGGTAGCGCGCGCATAATGTCAACGTGAGCGTTGCAAAGAGTAGGTTAGCAATAATGGCATTGAGGCTTGCATTTCCAAATGAAAGTAGCCGGATAAATCCTGCATACCCCACTGGGAACAGGCTATTGCGCAGCGTGCTGAAGTCACTTAGATCCATTAGCGAGGCATACCCATAAACACCCCAGAAATCATTTAATGCAACGTGAAAACGCGTGTAGCTAGCAATTAGTAAATAAATTGCAAAGATGCAACCGCCAAGTATGAAAAGATTGCGTTTTGAAAATGGAATAGGGTGGCTCATTGAGAGGTTAGGCAGCCATTGCCAACTAATTTTGTAATGTAGCCAAATGTATGGTTATGGTCTACAAAATCTTGTGTTGTAAGTCCGGCAGCCAGCGGATCTAGCGTGCCGTAAACCGGAATGTTATTTTGGGCGGCAAAGTCACGTATGTAGGCGTCCCATTCTGCCATTGGCGCATGATCTGTGGTTTCAAAAAACTCGTATGCAGTTGGATGATAGGGGGAAATATAGAACGTCAGGGCAACCCCTTCAGTTTGCAAGTACGCGATATATTGCTCAAAAATCTTGGTAAGTTGCGGATCTAATTCGGTGAAATGGTCTAGCTGGCTAAAGCCGGTAAATGTCCGGACTTGGTATAACTCGTAATCTACTTTGATTGCTAATTCTGTTGGGTCAAGGTTCGTTAGCCAATCAGGATATCCCAAGCTGCCATCTTTTCGTTTTACATAATGGTTTGTTTGATGATCATCAGTTGCGGCTGGATTGGGGGCGGGAATCAAGCGATTTTGAACCGCGTAACGCCAGGCTTCGCGGAAGTAAGCAATTGAAAAAAACTGTAGCTTATCTTCCTGTGAGGTAAGCGTTGCTTTGAGATGGTCTGCCGTGATGAGCTCATTTAGTTCTATATCAGTCGCATTGCTTTGCGCTAGGCGTTGGGCAAACTGATAGTACGGCACAGACAGCCGCGCCCATTTTGTTTTTCCGTGATTGTCATTCATCAGCCATGGATCTACACCTAGCACAATGTGTTCTGGCAGTCCGCCATTGTCAATCATCAGCTCTGTTAGAGCCATATAGTCTTCTAGCACACCATCTACAACGTAATAATTGAAAAAATCAGTTGAGCAAACGTGTTGGCTTTCTAACTGGTTTAAGCGGCTGGAGCCAAGCCCTACAATTTTTGGCGTGTCGGCTGTTTTTTCAATGTGTAATTGTTGAAAACGGCGGTCATCAAAATTGTTGATTTTGTCTGCGTTTTTGCCATTTAGCACAATATTTACGACTCTAGTTTCATACCCTAACCTAAAAATGCTGGCGGGGTCATAAACTAAGGTTGTGCCAATGAACAAACAGGCTAACGGGAGTGCGTATAAAAGCGTGCGTCGTAACATTAGAATTGAAAATAAATGAATTCTGAACGCTCGAATACGCCAAAGAATAGAATCGCTAGTGCAATGGCGTAGTACCAGCTCCAACGTTTTAGTACAGATAGCTGTCCGATAGCTGTTGTTAGTTTTTGCTGTCCGATTTTCCATTCAACGCTTAGCAAGAATAGAACGGCAACAATCAGTATGCTGAACTCAGGAAGCGTGTCAATTGGACTGTAGACGGATTGCCACAAAGAGCTATCCGCAGTGAATACAAAAAGCCGACTGAGCATGTTGAAGGCGTGCGGTAAAGTCTCTGCTCTAAAAAAGACCCACGCAAAGGTAACCCAATGAAAGGTACAGAAAATGGCTAAATAGTGTTTAAATTGTGAACTGCGCCCAAAAATTTTGATGTTGTATTGACTTAGGACAGAGCTAATCACAATCAATGATCCATGTAGTGCGCCCCAAAATACAAATGTCCAATTTGCGCCGTGCCACAGTCCGCTAACCAAGAACACAATCATCAGATTCAACAACCAACGCTGTAAAGAGACGCGATTCCCGCCTAGCGGAATATATACATAATCTCTAAACCAAGTCGACAGCGAAATATGCCAGCGCGCCCAGAATTCACGGATCGATTTTGAGAAGTATGGTGTCTTGAAATTTCGCATCAATTCAATGTTCATCAACCGTGCTGAGCCAATTGCAATGTCAGAATAACCAGAGAAATCGCAATAAATTTGAATCGAGAAGAAGTACATTGCTAACAAGGCCTGAATGGCATTAGCTTCACCAACTTCGCCAAAAACCTGATTGACATACACAGCGGCACGGTCGGCAATTACAACTTTTTTGAAAATGCCCCACAGAATTTGGCGCAACCCAAGCGAAATATTAGTGTAGTTATAAGAATGGGACAGATGTAATTGCGGTAATAACTTAGTTGAGCGCTCAATAGGCCCCGCCACCAGTTGCGGAAAAAACGAGACATACAATGCAAACACGCCTAAATGCGTCTCTGGCTGCTGATTGCCCCGATACACTTCAATAGAATAACTTAGCGTTTGGAAGGTGTAGAAAGAGATGCCGACTGGTAAAAGAAATTCCAATTGCGGCGCATCAAAGAGGATGTTAAAGCTGCCTAGTGCTGTTTCGATGCTGTTGCTGAAGAAATTGAAGTATTTGAAGACGCCAAGCAACCCTAGATTGATAATGAGGCTGCCCCATAACCAGGGCTTTCGTTGGGCTTTGGTAGGTAAACGCCCCATTTTTTTTGCAACGCTATAGTCAACCAAGGTTGAGGCCATAATTAGCAAGATATAGCCCGGCTCCCAACTCATATAGAACCAGTAACTTGCCAGTAGTAGCAGTATCCAACGCTTATTATGGGGAATAAGGTAGAACGTGATTACAACTATCGGCAAAAATATTGCGTAAGCTTGGGAATTGAACAACATGGAGCGGCGAAATTATAGCGTGTTATGTGCCACGCGCCACATGTACCAACAGCCTAATGAACGCCACGGTTGCCAAGGCGTGGCATATTGCCGCATGACAGTTGGTGTTGGTAAGTCGCCCAGCTGATAAAAGCGCTGCATGCCTTTCCGAATCCCTAAATCGCCAACGGCTAAGATATTTGGCCGGCCTAAAGTCGACATCAAAAACATATCGACCGACCATTGCCCAATTCCCTTGATGGCTGTTAGTTTTTTACTGATTTCTGCATCTGATAACATTGGCAATTGATCAGGTTCAACATCGCCGTTGATGAAGGCTGTATTCAAATTTTTGAGGTAGAGGGCTTTATTATTAGACAGCCCAACGCTGCGTAGCGTTGCGTGCTCTGTTTCTAACAGTTGGTTTTCAGTGGGAAATTCACTACCGTATAACTGTAGAAATCGATTGTAGATTGTGCCCGCTGCTTTACCACTTAGCTGTTGATAAATAATTGCGCGACTTAGTGCTTGCAGGTAGTTGGTATGTGGTTGCCATTCAGGTGTCCCATGTTCGGCGGCTAGCGCTGCAAATCGCGCATCAACTTCGCTAAGATGTTGTAACGCTTCAGAAAAATCCATTGGTATCCGTACCTTTTAGCTCTAACAATTGCGTTGTTCCGCGCACCACATACTTCGTAATGCTTTCACAGCGATCCCAATACCAACCTAACCGCATTTCGTTTTCAACGATCATGCTTACTATTGTCTTGTTGCTCGCGCTTGGCGGTGGGGCATATTATGCACTGACGCTAACGCCGCCCCCGCAGATTGTAGCGCATTGGCCAGAGCCAGATGCGCAAAATATCTCACCGCGCACTGCTATTGAAATTACCTTTGATCAACCAATGGATCAGATTTCGGTGCAAAACAATGTTGTGTTCACGCCATTAGTGTCCGGCAATTTTGTGTGGCTAGATGCGCTAACCTTCCGCTTCGAACCGACTGAAAAATGGTCAGGTTCAATCAAAGTTGAATTGCTTGCCGATGCCCAAAGCGCTGAGGGTCAGCCGCTACAAGACGGGTTGTCTTGGCAGTTTTCGACGCATCAGCCGCGCATTGCTTACATTGATACGTTTTCTTCTAACCGTGAACCAGGTGACGTTTGGTCTGTTTTGCTAGATGGGACAGACCCACAGCAACTCACAGATGAGCCAGATGGTGTTTTAGCGTTTGGGGTGCATCCTTCTGGTGAGCGATTAGTCTATAGCGTAAATAGTCTGGGCGGTGCAACACAGATCAAAGAAATCAATCTCAATACAAACGTTGTAGAGATTATTCAAGAATGCAGAGACACGTTGTGTACCAATCCCAGCTACTCTCCAACTGCCGATTGGGTAGCGTTTGAACGCCGCGCTGCTGAGGGCGTGCGCAATGCGGCCTCGAGCGTTGTGCTGCTTGAACTGGCTAATCGACAGGTGCGTGAACTGCCATTTCTCACCGAAGATTTTACACAGACACCAGTTTGGTTAGATAGCAATCGGTTGGCATTCTTAAACCTCAACCGCCGCGAAATTGGCTGGTACACCCTTGACGACAATAGCCTGACGTATGTGCCAGACTTGGCGCTGGAGATGGGCAGTTGGTCACCAGATGGGTTATGGGTAGTATTCCCTGAAGTTGTGTTAGACGAATCTGAATTGCCAGATCTGGTTGCTACACCAACGGCACTTGTGCCAACACAAGAAGCTGCTATAGATGCGGTTGCCCCTACCCCTACGACGCAAGCCTTTGTAACCGCTGAAGACGTTGTGAAAACTTACTTGCTACGCCGTAATGTGCTCACGAATGAGGTCTTGGCAATTTCTAAATCTGAATTTGTGGAAGATACAGAACCGGTCTTTTCTTGGGTAGGTGATCGGATCGCGTTTGCGCGTAAGTTTGTTGAGAACGATGTCTGGACTCCAGGCCGACAACTATGGATTATGAATGGTGATGGCAGCGGCGCTGAACAACTTACTGACGAACCTATTTTCAATCATGCCAACTTCTTGTGGACACCAGATGATCAGACAATTGTCTTTTTACGTTTCAATGTTACGGTGGCAACAGCCGCTCCAGAAATTTGGGCGATTGACCGCAATGGTGAAAATTTGCGACAGTTGGCACGCGGCGCATTTGGCCCGGCATGGTTGCCATAAACACTGCTAAGGCGCATCAAAGCGTTTACCGCCGCCCTGCTCTAATCAACGCCTTACGATATAGAACTAGTTTGATAGAATCAAAATCATAATGACAGAACAACCAGAACTCGAAGACGCTCCTAAAACCCCGCAAACGGT
>JAHDBW010000019.1 GCA_020630175.1 Anaerolineales bacterium | reverse complement strand
TTCTTAGTATTTTCAAAAGCAAAATTTTCTATGTCAAACTCTCAACGCGACGCCAGTAATTTATTGGTGCACTATCTCTCAATGGCACTCACAAGCAACAACGTGGCAGTAGATGCTGAATTACGCCAAGAAATGGATCAGATTGTAGACCTGATTGTAACTGCCGCAGTTGACCGCATAGAAAACAAGCTAGACCTAAAACAGCCCCTGCCAACGCAACGCCCAGAAACAACGGGGGAACGCCTCGCCGTTGCCCGCAATGCGCTTGACGTAGCTGCTGAGGCACTCAGCGATGTAAAACCTGATTTCTGGCCCGGCTGGATTGTTTACCTGCTGGGCAAAATGGAAGACTCCGTGCCAGCAGATGTTTTTGAAGACACCATCGCCGCAATGCGTGATGAGTTCACCAAACGTGTTGATACTGGCGTTTGGTAACGTAATCAACTTAAATAAAAAAGCGCCCGTTTGTTAGACGTTCGCTCTTTTCAAAATCGCACGTTATGCGGTGACGAAGTTTGTCAGGCTTGGCAAATCTGGATGATCACCAATATTGTCATAGTCGTGCTCCCAGACCACCACCCCACCTTCGACGATGAAGGCCCCCGGCATCAGCCACGGGTCGTGTGTCGGCTTGCCAACAAAGGCTCCTTTCCGGATGGCACGCAGCGCATGCTTCCATACCGGTAGACCAAACATTTCTTTGGTGCCACCACGCACTAAGCCAAATTCAGAATACAAGTCTGCAGTTTTATCAGAGACAGCCCGTGCCTCTGGCCAGAAACGGTTGAAAAATCGGCGGCCTGATCTCGGTGACCCTTGGTGAATAAACAGCACCGCTGGGTAATTCGGATCTTCAGCAACAATCTTACGCAGATCTTTTACAGTTTCACGGCAAAAAAGTCAGCCAAAGTGGCGCAGGAAAATAAGCAGCGTTTTCGAATCGCCTAAGGCCTCTGAGAAGGTTTCTGCGGTTAGGTTTACGCCAACGACAGGTTGATCTAACAGGGATTGGTCAAGTGTAGTGTTGATCATGACATGAATAATGTTAGGTGCTTGGTAAAAAACGCTGTAAAACTGGTGGACAGTATTTTAGCGCAGGTGCGGCGCGTTGTTGACTCATTTCTGCTAACACCAGCGTCACCCCGAAACACACCAGCGTACAAGTCAGAAAGAAGAAAATCAATTCTTCAATCGGCAGCCCGCCCGGCAAGAAAATATTGAAAGACTGCGCCGGATCAATAGTCCAAGTACCACTGGCAATAGCCAGCGTATCTGCAAAGGATAGGTATGCGGTAAACCCTAGCAACACACCCAGCACTGGACGTCGGTAGTGCCAAAGAATATCAGCACCAAATGCAAGTTGGAACATAATTGGCAACAGTGCCCAGCCCATTTCTAAGCCAAAATAAGTACCAGCGCGAATATTGAGCACTAAGAAGCAAACCGAAACAAACCACAACAGCCCCGCGCCCAAGGTAGCGCCAATACGCAGTTGTAAGTTCGGCACAAATGGCGTTTTGACAGGTTGACGCCGCAACACCAGCAGCAGCGCAACGCCAACTAGCAACGTTTGCACCACAAAAAAAGTGTACTCTTCAATTGGCACCCAGCCGATCAGTAGACCTGTCACTAGCGCTGGGTCATACCACCACACGCGCGTTGCCACGAGGTAGTTATCCCACGGCGTGGTGTAAAGCACAGCAACAATCACATGGCCCCAGATCACAACCCACGGTGACCACGTTTGCAGATCTGTAGGTAGTGCTAATCCTTTGCGCGCGTCACGTTGATTCCAAAGTAAGACGCCCAGAAGCGGAATACCAACAAAAATTGCCAAAAATCCAAAATAGGTCATTCAATCTGTCCTGTATAAACCCAATCGTTGTGACTGGAACATGCCCACGTTGGACAGATTGTTATTGCAACGATCTGTTTACAACGCGGTTACACGTACCAGTGCTTTCGGTCGCGGCTCAAGCGTCGCGCCCATGTGTAAATGTTGTTTTTGTGCCACTGGCGTCAATTGCCAATTCTGCAAGACGCGCGCTAGCACCAAGGCCGCTTCAATCTGGGCAAACCGATAGCCAATACAAATCCGGCTGCCGCCGCCAAAAGGCACAAACGTAAAGGCTGCGGGCTTTGTTTCAAAGCGCTGTGGCCGAAACTGCAAAGGGTCTGGCCACAACTGCGGGTCACGGTGCGTGAGGTAAATGGAATACATCACCCGCTGCCCTTTCGGAATGTGATAGCCATCAAACGTCAGGTCTTGTGCCGCAAACCGATTGCCAGCATGCACTGGCGGATACAAGCGCATGGTCTCATTGACGATGTTATCTAGCACCGGCAATGTTTTGAGCGTTTCAATGGTTGGCGCAGCCGTGCCGAGGGTTTGCAGAACCGTTGCCCGCGCCTCGTTTTGCACATCGGGATGGTCGGCAACCAACAGCATGACCCACGCCAATAACGCGGTGCAAGTGTCATGTCCCGCAATCAGCATTGTCAATAGCTGATCACGGATCAAACTGTCAGAAAGTTCGGCATCGATTAGCAGCCCTAATAAATCTGCTGGCTGTTCCGTTTGCTGGCGTCTTTTTTCAATGACGGCGTACAAATAGGTATCAATCTGCGCCAGCGCTTTTTTATAGCCCGGCCTTGGCACGTTCGTCCACAGCAGCCAAGCGCCCGGTGAAATGTATTTCAGCGACTTTAGGATTGGCTCCCACAGCGGGTCAATACGCTGCGAAAAGTCAATGTTGAACAACGCCTTCATCAACGCTAGCAGCGTCAAACGCCGCATATCGTTAAGCATATCGCGCTCGTCAGTCGGCGCCCATTGTCCGAGCGTGATATCTGTGGCCCACGTCATGGCGTCACTATATGTGCTCAACATCTTGCGGTGAAAAGCGGGCGTCATAATGCGCCGCATTTCGTCATGTGCCGCGGCATCAGTCACCAGCATGCCTTGGTTGAGCAGCTTCGCAATCGGATCTGTTTCGTGTCGCCAAGCTAAGGTCTCTGACGTTGCCGACAATACAAAGCGACACGCGTCTGCCCCACTTAGGACCGTGGCGGAAAATCCGGGTAAATTTGCCTGAAAGGCATTGCCATAATGCGAATGAAAGGTTTCAAGGGCGGCGAGCGGCGTTCGCTGGCGCACCATATTTTTTAGCGCGGCTAAACCGGCCTGTGGATCTGGAGTTGGGGGTTGATGTAGCACGTAAAGATTTTACTGCTTGCTGTGGATTTTGGATAACAACGCAAAAGAGCTAAGGCGGTTCCTTTCAATTTATTTCAAGACAGTTCCCACAAGACTAAGGTTAAACAAAAAATCTATCGCCCTGCTCCATAAATAAAACGAGAAACGATAGATTATTTTCTATTGTGATAATAAATTTATCGAAACTAACCAAACACGTAGGCAAACATAATCACGCTCAGGCCAGAGAGCATCAGCAAATGTCGGGCATTGACTTGGCGAAACAACGCGTACGCAGGCGGTTCACTTTCTTCTATCGGCAGTGTTACCGGCTCAGGGGCAACAGGCAGAGGCATCAACTCACTGGTTTCAGGCCATGGTTTCGTCGCTTCTGCAGAATTGCAATTCTTGCCGGTGATAATGCGTTCAAGTTCGTAAACTTGCTCTTGAACAATTGGATTGTCGTCAGTCAGGATTAGCGCGCGTTGCAAGCAGTCATAGCGATGCTCTACGTCTTCTACCGCGCGTGACATCATCAGCCAAGCTGCTGCGTTCGTGGGTTGCTTACGTACCAGCCACACCAAAATTGAACGCGCATAGCTGTCTTTGCCTTCACGCAATGCAGTGTCGGCATTGTGCAATAATTCTTGAGAAAATGAATTCATACCAATAACGTTTTCCATGCCTCTATAGTACGCATGCATTCAAATTCGCTCAATAAGGGCTTGATTGCAAGTTCGTTTGTTTTTAGTTCGATTTTGCCAAATCGGTATGAATTCCATAACTTTGAAGAAATCTTACAGTCCTCATCCCAGTCGCTAAGATTGCAATCTGGCCACACTTTAGGGTAGCCTCTAATTGTGAATGTGTTCCGCAATTTTCTACTTCTCACCGCCCTATTGTTCAGTACGAATGCCGTTTCAGCGCATGCGCAAAATACCAAACA
Source organism: Anaerolineales bacterium (assembly GCA_020630175.1). Lineage (GTDB taxonomy): Bacteria > Chloroflexota > Anaerolineae > Anaerolineales > UBA6668 > JAHDIM01. Next base: position 31,845 of record JAHDBW010000019.1, on the reverse strand, counting down.
GGTCATCATTACTGAGGTGATGTACCATCCGCCAAGCGCCACAAAAAAAGCGGAGTTTATTGAACTCTATAACGCCAACGACGTTGCAGTCGATCTTACAGACTGGTGCTTTGAAGGGGTAGTGTTCTGTTTTGCAGCTGAAACCACAATTGAGCCCCACAGCTATTTCGTCATTGCGCGCAGTGCGCTGGCATTTGCTGAAGCCTACGCCATGGATGCAAACGCAACCTATGCAGGCAAACTCTCTAATGCCGGTGAAACGCTAACCTTACGTGACGAGAACAACGTCATTATTGACAGTATTTCCTACTTAGACCAGTCGCCGTGGCCTAGCCAGCCAGACGGAAGTGGCGACAGCCTGAGCCTTGCTGATCTCAATTTAGACAATGCAAACGCCTACAACTGGCTAGCAACCGCACCATCACCCGGCAGTGCCAACCCGCTTGAACTTGAAAGCTTGCTTAGTATTGAAACGCCGCTGATCACTTTCGATGAACAACCAACGCTAACCGTAACCATTACAAACGCAGACTCAGCCGAGCTGCGCTATGTAACCAATTTTGAAGCCCCAACAACAATCGCACTGACAAAAACAGCCAGCAGCAATACCTTTACCGCCCGGCTGCCAGCGCTAGATCCCGGCGCACTATTGCGCTATCGCATTACCGCAACGCAAGGGGCACAGCAAGTCTCCTTACCACGCAACACGCCAGATGCTTATGTCGGCCAAGTGGTGCCGCAAGCCATCGACACTAACATTCCAGTCTTACACCTGTTTGAAAACGAGACGCAAACCGTCTTAAGTGACGGCAACCAAATTTGGGAGAACGTAACCTTTTCAATTCGCGGGCGGGCCTCACAAGAATTTCCGCGTAAAAACTATAAAGTTGAACTTGCCAAAGGCGATGAATTCAAGCCAGAGTTTCTACACAGCGCCGTCGATGAGTTCGCGCTGCAAGGCAGCGGTTACGAACCCTCTTATTTGCGTCAGTTCTTGGCATGGGAAGCAGTCAATAGCTATGGCCTGCCAGACCATCAGGTAGAAGTTGTGCGCGTGCATGTCAACGGCGAGTACTTTGGCTTATTTACGTTCTTAGAAATGCCGGACGGCATGTGGCGCGATCGGCATGGCTTGGCTGAGCATGCGGTTTATAAAGCCATTCCAATTTATGAAGAGAATCGCGGCGTGCTAGAAAAACGTACGCGCCTAGATGAAGATTGGCAAGATATCGAGACGCTCACCGCCTGCATCGAAACTGAAGACCAGACTGCATTACGCAATTGTTTAGACACGTTAGTTGACGTGCCACAAGTCATCAATGAACTCGCGGTCATGTCTACCATCCGGCAAGCGGATCAGGGCTTTCATAACTTCTATCTGTACTATGACGTCACTGGCAATCAACGCTGGCAATTGTTACCTTGGGATTTAGATCTCACCTACGGTCGCCAAGACCGCAACTGGAACATTGGCGGGCCACGGACCGATCTTGCCACCGTTCATAACACGTATACATTCTGTCCATTGTGTAACGCAATTCTGCAAATTCCAGACTATGAACAAGCCTATCTACGGCGGCTGCGCACCATTGCTGAAGACTATTACGCTGATGATGTCTTGGAACAGCGCGTCAACAGGCTCTTAGAAAGAATTGCACCAGAACTCGCATTAGAACGTGAGATTTGGGAGTTTGAGGCCAGCACAGCCGAAGAAACCCAATTATTTTTCAACGAACGGTTTGTGGGCGTTTATCAAGAAAACTTATTGAGCGCAGGCAGCGACACTGGCACAGTGCCAAACACACAACAAGAAATTGAGATCGCTGTTGATCCAATTGAAGTTATGTATACAGAAGAGGATCTGCCATATATCGAAGTCTCAATCACGAATCTAAGCGCGGAGTGGTTAGACATCTCTGGCTGGGAAATTGGACATAGCGTTGTCATCAAGCCCGGCAACACCATTGCCCCACAACAAACAATCACAATAACGGATGAGTCTTCAACCCTGGTACACGATGGGCAAGCATTGCTGCAACGCGACCCAATGCCAGCATGGGGGGCACCACTCTACAATTGGGCAGACCTGCATGTCACTGACCGCGCAAACAATACGCTTATCAGCATGCCCGTCACCGACCCACGCCTTGATCTAGACAGAATTGCACAAATCAACGATTTGGAACCCATCGTAGATCAGGTTCCAATCTCTAGAATACAAAGACTACGCAATAATTGGAAAGCGCTCGAAGCAGTCCAACGTTGGAAAGCGCTCGATCCAATTCAACGCTGGGATCTGACTGCCGTCATTGCAGTCTTAACTGTTCTAGTTAGCGGGCTTATTTACCGTAGGCGGATCGAATAAATTTCCGGATATAAAAACAAGGGTGTCCGCCCACAGCTAACTGTGAACCGACACCCTTGTCTATACACTTTCATGTTTCTAAGTTATTGAAGACGCTAATTGCTTATCGCTTTTCAGCAGCCACAGCCTTGCTCGCCTTATACGCATCAAGTGTACGTAAGCGCGCCAGTTTATGGTCCACAATCGGCGCGGGATAGTCGGTACCAATTTCAACCTTCGCCAAGGCTTGTTCCAACGGTGGCATCTCCCATGGGGCGTGGATATATTTCTTAGGCACGTTGGCTAACTCTGGCACATAGCGTCGAATATAATCGCCATTGCCATCAAACTTCTTACTTTGCGACATCGGATTGAAGATGCGGAAATACGGCGCAGCGTCTGTGCCGGTGCCAGCCGCCCACTGCCAGCCGCCATTGTTCGCTGCGGGATCGCCATCAATGAGATGCTGCATGAAGAACTTCTCCCCCCAGCGCCAATCGATTAGCAAATCTTTCACTAAAAAGGACGCCACAATCATGCGGGCGCGGTTGTGCATCCAGCCGGTTTGCACCAATTGGCGCATGGCGGCATCTACAATGGGATACCCCGTTTTTCCGGCGCACCACGCTGCAAACTCAGTTGTATCATTGCGCCAGTCGATATAGTCATAATCTGGCCGAAAGTTACCGTCAATCACATGCGGAAAGTGATACAAAATGCTCATGTAAAAATCACGCCAAATGAGCTCACTCACCCAAACAGACGCATTTTCCCGTTCAGCCTTACTTTTCGCAGATTGAATGCGTTTCAAGCCGGCATCAGCCGCTTGCCGTGCGGACAACATGCCAAACCGTAAATAGGCAGACAGCGACGAAGTGCCGTCCACGCTTGGTAAATCACGCTGCTCGTCATAAAAACATAGCGCTGGCGCGTCGCGTTGCTCTGCAGCTACAAACTGCGTCAATAGCGCTTGGGCACGTGCTGCGCCAGACACATACTGTAACGGTTGCGCTAACGCGGGGCTGGCAGGCAATGGCAAACTTTCGATATGCCCATCAGGCGCGGGAATATGCGCTGGCGCATCCAGCACTGCCCGCTGTTCTGGTTTCAGCAATGCATACCAGCGTTTTTTATACGGCGTAAAAACGGTATAAGGCGTACCGTCTTTCTTTAGCACATCCCACGGCTCTTGGATGCTGATGCCAGCGGTAAGCGTCAGCGCCGCAAATTCAGCCACAGCTGCATCACGTTGCTTGGCGTATGGCGAGTTGGCCCGCTCAGCATAAATTGCGGTTGCGCCCGTCTCTTCAACAAGCTGGCGCAGTTCTGCCACCGGATCGCCCCGCCGCACAATCAGTCGATTGCCACGGGCTTGCAACGCATCATCTAACGCCTGTAAACCAGCTAGCATAAAGGCAACCTGCTTATTACCCACATAGTCGGACGCTAAGATTTTGTCATCCAGCACAAACACAGGAATGATAGCCTCCGCATTGTGCAAGGCCGCGTCTAGCGCTTGATTATCTGTGAGGCGTAAATCGCGCCGAATCCACCAAATGACTGTTTTCATGCCAAACCCGCCTCAGTGACCGCTTGCGGCACTGCTTCAGACAGGCCATATTCATGCAAAATATCACGCGCAACGCGCAGGCCGCCTAGCGCCACGGCTGCCGTTGACTGACCTGGGAAGATACTGTCGCCCACCATCCAAAAATCTGGCATGAGCTTGGGACCCCACGCTCGGAACAAGTTGGTTTGCGGAAAGCCACCCACCCAACCCCATTCACGGCGTGTAAAGCGGTTAAAGGTCACAGGCGTACCGGCCTTGATTAGCTGCGCTGCGTCACGCAAATTTGGAATGGCTTTCTCAGCCAGCGTCAGCATAGCCTTGGTGTAAACCTCTTTTTGACGCCCATACTCCTCAGGATCAGCAGCGAGCAGATCCCACCATTTGGCAAGATTCGTATGCGTAGAAATGGTGAGTGCGCGCTGGCCTTGTGGCGCACGGGCACCGTCCCAGTCTGGACTGAGTGATAAGAAAATGCTGTTGCCTTCCCCTAACGGCTCACCGGCAATCACTTGATGATGCAATGGGAAATCTTTGGGTAACGCCGCTTCATCAAGGCCAACATAAATCATGAACGCCCCCCAACCATCTTTTGGACGCGCTGGCAATTGTTTCAGTTTTGGTGGCGTTGCGTTACCAAGCAACTTGCGAATATTCCAAGGTGGTAGATTCGCAACCACAAAATCGGCTTCGAACGTGTTTTTGCCGTTGCGCCGTTTGGTTTCGATAATATATTTATTACCCGAGTCGCGCTCAACAGACAAAACTTCCTGTCGATAGATAATGTCGCCGCCATTATTGCGCACTGCTTGGGCTAGCTCTTCAGCAATAGCGCCAATCCCGCCCTTGAGATGCACAATGCCACGGCGTGGTAGGTCCAACGCGGAGGCGCCGTAAAGCGCATTGGCGTGCTTGCTAGTTGTTTGTGCAGCAATCAGAAGTTGTGCATCGATGAACAATCGCAGTGCATCACTCTGTGAGGATAAATGATGCCCCACTGAGCGAAAAACATCTAAGCCAATGCCCGGCAGCCGCAATGGCGCTTGTAACGCACGAGACCCAAGCCAGCCAGTAACGTGCCCGCCCAGTTGCAAAACTTGGCGCGCAGACTGCGGCGGCCAAGCCGGAAAACGCATTGCAAATTCCCATAACGCATCAGCGGTTGCTTCTTGCCAGTCGAAAAACTTGTCTGACTGTTTACCAAATGCGGCACGGCGCTCTGCAATCCGCTGGTCTTCATCAATCCAACGGGTGATGGTTTGCCCAGACGGCAGCTGCACCGTCATCGCCGGGTCGCTAGAATGTGACGGCCACTCTGTAATGCCAACTGTCTTGGCAATGACATCCATGGGACCATCCGGATAAAAGCCGCCCGCTAACGTTGCGCCAGCATCAAATTTATACCCCTTGTGGAAAAATGTTCCTGCGCACCCGCCAGGATACACATGCGCTTCCAAAACTGTGACATCAACACCGGCTTTTGCTAATAAAGCTGCTGTTGTAAGCCCACCAACCCCGGCACCAATTACAATCGCTTTTGTCATATGAGTTCTATATAGAAATAAAAAAGAGTGGCAAATGCCACTCTTTTTAGTCTATCGCGATTGATATCCGATTGCCGTGAGACAACCAAGCAAACTGTTATCCAGCCGCTTTGATGCGTGCCAAGCGTGCCGCCCGGCGTTTGCGGATTTCGGCCCGTTTTGCGGCAGGTGCAAGGTCAGCCAAGCTACTGCCTTCAGCCGGAGCGGCTTCAGCGACAGCTTCGGCAACGGCGGCTGGTGCAGCTGCAACGGCCGCTGCGGCAGCAGGAGCAGCTGCGCCGCCACCTTTACCACCGTCCAAAATTGCTTGCAATTCTGGTGGAATTGGTTCACCTTTCTTCTTAAGGGAAGCCGCTTGACGTTTGGCCTTGACCAACGCTTTCTTATCAATTTTGCCAGCAGCAGGTGCAGCAGCCGCAACTGGAGCTTTTGCCACCCGTTCAACGCGTTTGCGTAGTGGTTCGACTGGTTCGGCGTAGGTCATCGCTTCTTCGCGCACGGCGATTTCTGGCGATTCGTCTTCCATCAAATTGTCTAAGGCCGCTTGCACTGCGCCATACTCAAAGGTGAAGCCTTCGTCGATTAGGCGCTTTGGCACTGCGCGCTGTCCATCTAGCAAAATGGTAGACATTTCGCCAAGCGCTGCCTTCATTGCAAATGCTGGCGCAGGCAAAATTGCTGGGCGGGCCAACGTTTTACCAAGTGCCTTGCCAAAGTCACGATTTGTAACTGGATTTGGTGCGGTCACGTTATAAACGCCAGCAGCTTCTTCGTTTTCAATCATGTAGCGAATGGCTTTGACATGATCGGCAACGTGAATCCACGGCATATATTGCTTACCAGACCCGACTGGGCCACCAGCGCCAACATAGAATGGCATTGACATAAGTGGGAACGCCCCACCCATTGTGCTCAGCACTACGCCGGTGCGGATAATGGCACGTCGAACGCCCATTTCCTCTACGGCCGCAGTTGAAGCTTCCCAGTCTTTACAGACCCCAGCTAGGTAATCATCACCCGCTGTTGAAGTTTCGGTAATAATTTCATCGCCACGGTTGCCGTAGTAGCCTACAGCAGAAGCTTGAATGAGTGATGCTGGCTTTTTATCGCGCAGCGTCATGCTCAAGTCAATGCCCTGCACAACAGCAGCACCAGCCAAGCGACGACTATCACGAATAGCGCGCTTGCGACCAGCTGACCAACGGCCATCAGCAATACCAGCCCCAGCAAGGTTAACAATAGCCGTATCCTCTGTGATGAGGTCGTACCAGCCAGTTGGGGTGCGGGCATCCCATTTAACTAGTCGGGCTGCCGGTGATAGATGCTTGACCTTATCAGGATTGCGGGTAAGCACAATCACATCATGTTGGTCTTTGAGCAAACTATCGGCGAGTGCGGTCCCTATAAGCCCGGTGCCCCCGGTAATAATTACTCGCATGCGTAAGTCTCCACTTTTTCTCTTTAAATAAAAGTTGCTTTTCAACAAGCCAATCAGCACATCAAATGCTGACCTTTTCTCAAACGACTTGTTGAATAAGCATATTGTAACCGGAAATAAACGTTCCGAGTTTTTTGCCGCACTATTTTACCGCGTTATTACGTCAATTTCACTAATGATTCTCTCAATCCAAGAAATCAACATTTGATCGGCGTGAGGCATGTATTTTTGAAGCGCCTGATGATAGACGCCAAGGTATTCTTCAATCAAAATATCTGGCAAACCAGCGTGTAAAAAGAAGCCGCGCACCCACTGGATGTCTGGCCCTACAAAGCTAATATCACCCAACCGCAATGCCGCGCCGATGCTGTCACCAAAGCATTTGTTACAGGTGGTCAGCATGCCTTGCGAAACACTGCGTGAGTCAAAACACTGCCAGACGTAGCTTTCAATGAGCGGACGGGCTTCACGGTAGCTTTGCAAGAGCGTTTCATATTCGCGCGTTGGCGATTTGACGGCGGGCAATGGCACATCGCGCATCAGCAGGCGCTCTACCATTTCTGGCACGTGCTCAATTGAAGTGCCTAGAAAGTGGCCGTGAATCCGCGAGCGCAATTCTGGAATTGCATTGAAGACCAACCCACCATACGCAAGCGGCACATTTTTGACCGCCAAAAGGTTAGCAATCTCGGCCATTTCTGCGGCGGTGAATAATTGTTGGCAAGACAGCAATACTAGGTCTGGCTGAGTGTGATCAATTGTTGTGCCAAAACGCATCAGCGGGACGCGTGCGCCAAGGTAAATAACTTCCCAGCCCTGACGGCGCAGTAGCAACGTGAGCACAAGTAAGCCGAAGGTGTGCGTTTCTTCTGGCGGGCAACCGGCCAAAATTCGCCCGGGGCGCGTTGGTGGCGGTGCACCAGCCAACATTGATTCCATTTTGCGAACGGCGAGCGCAGTAGCAAAGTGCTCTTGATGCACGTTGACCGTGCCTTCATACCAAGCTTGGCCAATTTCTGCGATGCCTTTGCTGATTAGATCCAGCACAACGCGTTCAATTGGAAAAATCGCCAGCGCTTGATTAAGGACTGCGTCAGATCCTTTTTCGTTAAAGTCCAGCGCCGTTTGTACCCAGCGCTCTCTAAAGGAATCTAAGCCTTTTGCGTTTGAGAGGTCTTCAGTGGCAGCGGTCGTAACACTTGGTGAGTTGACCGGCAGCATTTCAAGCGGATCTTGGCCTTCACTTTCATATTGACGCCACAGTTCGACTGCGCGGCTAATGCTCATGCCACCGCGTTGGCGCTCAACAAGCCATAGAATGGTTTGAATGTCGCGCGGGGAATATAAGCGATGCCCACCTTGCGTCCGGCGCGGGGTCGGTAAACCGTACCGCCGCTCCCAAGCACGTAAGGTATCTGCTTTTACTCCAGTTTCTTTGACTGCAACTTTCAGGTTGAAGGTTGGCGATGTGTCTGTAGGCGACATAGGATTAAGATTTTACCAATGGAAATTCACTGGTAACTTCCCAGTAAAAAAATAGTTGGGCAAACTCCGATTTTGTGGTGCACTGTAATATGCGATAAAACCTTAGAAAGCTAAGTGGAACATAGAGAATTGTACAAAACATGGGCTCTCTAAATACATTGTACCGCCTTTTGTACAGCTTATAATCCTGCACAAGCTACCAATCTGGACAAATTCTAGACAAATTTTCGATTTTCGCGGTCAAAAGTGATATTTTTCGATATTCTTAACCAATGCTGTACATCGAAAAATATCTAGACACCCCAAAAGAATACGCACCACACGCCTTTGGGCCTGTCGGGACAATCAGTAATGAACAACAAATGGCACTGGACTATGCCTACGACTATTGCAGTCGGATGACGTCGCAACATAGTAAGTCGTTTTACGTTGCCTCGCAATTGTTGCCCTTGCATAAACGTAAAGCCGTCCGCGCTTTATATGCCTTTTGCCGAATTACTGACGATATTGTAGACAATCCGAACCCAGCGAGCAATATTACGGAGGATGTTATCGCTTGGCGTCAACGAAGCCTTATCGAGTTACCACAGACCAATGATTTAGCAGTCCTTGCTTGGACAGACGCGCGTCGTAATTATCGCATTCCGCAGATTTATGCACATCAACTCATTGATGGCGTTTACTCAGATCTCTCTAAGGTTCGCTATCAAAACTTTGACGAAGTTGCGGATTACTCCTATGCCGTGGCCAGCACGGTTGGCCTCATGAGCATGCACATCGTGGGTTATCTAACAGATGATGCGGCGGCTTATGCCATCAAGCTGGGCATTGCGTTACAGATGACCAATATCCTGCGTGATGTTGGGGAAGACTATCGCATGGGCCGGGTTTACTTGCCACAGGATGAACTCGCGGCATTTGGGCTAAGCGATGCAGATATTGCGCGTGGCGACGTTACCCCAGCTTGGCGCAAGTTTATGCAATTTCAAATTGCACGCACGCGCCAACTTTATGAAGACGCAACGCCAGGTATTGCCATGCTGAATAAAGATGGTCGCTTTTCAATTGCATCTGCCGCGAACTTATACCGCGCAATTTTGGGTGAAATTGAACAAAACGACTATGACGTGTTCAACAATCGCGCTTTTACCAAGAAACGCAAAAAAGCGCGCGAGCTCATGCGGACTTGGTGGTCAACAAAGTTGATGTAACACAACAAGACGCTGTAGGAATAAAAAAAGAGCAAGTCTGCATAAGACTTGCTCTTTTTGATTACTAAGCGAGTGGGCCGTCTGTGCTAAGCGGCAGTTTGAGCTCGATGATGACGCCCGGCCGATCTTCGCGGTTGCGGATCGTCGTTTCACCGTTGATCCCCCAGATCGTGGTCGAGACCATCGAAAGCCCCAGCCCCATCCCCGGAATTTGCCCCGAGTGCGTTGGCTCAATCTGATAGTACGGCAGCCAAGCTTTATTCAGCTCTTCTGGCGGCAGATTGACCCCATCATCCACAATAAATAGATGGACGTATCCTTTTTCCGTAGCACGCACCAAAATGTTGATCTCGGGCGCTTTCGTCGGGTGGAATTTCTTCGAATTCTCTAGGATTTCCCACAAGATAATTTCTGCCGTGCGTTGCGAGAACGGCAGGAACGTATCCTCCATTGATTCGGCAACCTGATACTGCACTTTGGTATTTTCTAGCCCAAGGTTGCGGATAACCGTGTTGAATGCTTTTTCAATTTCTTTGAGCTTACAAGGCGGGAAGCCGTGGTTTTCGCTATCTGGCACGTCCACATATTGCAAAATATCAACAATTTCACTTTGCAACTTAGACGCCGCCCGGTAGGCCGTGCTAATGAACTTATCTTTTTGCTCTTCAGAGTAGCCGCCGCTGCTGTCTTGCAGCACCCGCAAAAATCCGGTGAGCGTGCCAACCGGTGTGCGCAGCTTATGGCTAACCTGCGAGTGGAAGTTCCACATTTCTTGCTGGTTGACAACAGTATTCGTCACATCGCGAATAGAAACAACGTAGCTTTCATCTGTTCCTGATGGAATCTCAACACAATTGACCAATAGCCAAGCTAACGGCGTATTTTCCGTTTTAGGCTGCACCAGATAGTATTGAACGTCTGTTGGCGTTTGCTTTGGCCACTCTGCCCACTGCTGCTGTGGCTCCAGCCGGTAGCGCAGCTTCGCAAGTTCAATAAACTTGCCGGTAATGTTGCCTTGATCATCACGATTCAAGCCAAGATACAAGCGTGCCCGTGGATTTGCATACAAAATTTGATCTTGCTGATTCAAAATTGCAAACCCAAGGTCAGCATTTTTCACAACCCAGCGGAACTTTGCCCGCTCTAACATCAAACGGCGATAGCGATTTAGGCGCGTAATCGTCTTGATCCGAGCACGGAGTTCAACGCGGTCAAAGGGTTTGCTAACAAAATCGTCCGCACCGGCTTCAATCCCGCGCAATAGCGAGTCGCGATCATCTAAGGCCGTAATCATAATAATTGGCACATCAGAAATCACCGGACTGGAGCGGATAAGACGGCAGGCTTGGAAGCCATCCATTTCAGGCATCATTGCGTCAAGCAAGATGACATCTGGCATGTGACGGGCGGCCTTTTTGATCGCATCTAGCCCGTTGTCACTAAAAACAAAACGACAGCCAAGCGGCATCAAGGCCGCTTCTAAGGTCGCTCTACCTGGCGCTTGATCATCAACGATCAGAATTAGGGGTTTTTCACTCATAAAAATTATTGCAAATTGCGTTGCTCAATTTCGGCTGTCGCCTGATTAATGCATTTTGCCATTTGCCGCACTTTGGCGAATATATTTTTCAATCATTTGTTGCAAGCCTTTCAAACTTAGCGGCTTACTTACATAATCGTTCATACCAGCGTCCAGACATTTCTGGCGGTCGCCGGGCATTGTCATCGCAGTCAGCGCGATAATCGGGATTCTTGCTAGCTCTGGGCTCATTTTACGCACCTGTCGGGTTGCTTCCATCCCATCCATTTCTGGCATTTGAATGTCCATAAGGATGAGGTCTGGGTCAACATCTTGAACCATTTCCACCACCTCAACACCATTCCATGCAACGACAATATCGTAGCCTTTACTTTCTAGGTAATCTTGAACAACGTTTACGTTCTGTTCATTATCTTCAGCAAGCATAATCTTCGGCTTGCCCTGCCCCTCAATGGCCCCAAGGCCTGATGAGACAATGAGCGCCTTGGCATCGTCGGTATTGACGTAGCCAGCAGGCATCACGCGGGTTAGCGATTTGGCGAGGTCATCATGCGTTGCGGGCTTGACCAAGTAATCAGCCGCCCCCATCGCAATACCCTTCGCAATATGCGTTGCAACGGACACAATAATCAATGGGATCTGACCAATCACAGGATCATTCTTGATGCGTGAAATTAGATCCCAGCCTTTGTCACTATTGTTGTCCGTCGTTGGATCAAGAATAATCACGTTTGGCATTTCTTTGGTTGCCACGCGGAAGGCATCTGCAAAGTTATTGACTTCAATTGGCGAAAGCTGCAACCGTTTCACATAGTTTGCAACTTGATCGGTAAGCATCGGCAGGTCTTCGCTTACTAAGGTCGGCGCGATTGCTTCCGTTGTCTTTTGGGTGCTTGTGCGCTCTTGGTCAGAGACCACCCCACCGCTGACGCTAATGTCATTTTCATCGTATTCCCAAGGCATGACAATCGTAAAGCGACTGCCAACGTTAGGCTTACTTTCAAGCGTAATACGTCCGCCGTGCAACTCGGCCATTTTGGCAACGAGCGCCAACCCTAGACCAGTGCCTTCATGCCGCCGCGATAGACGGCTATCCAATTGCTGGAAGGGCTTGAAGAGTTTTTCTTGATCTTCTTTTGAAATCCCGATCCCGGTATCCCAAATTGCAAAGTTGAGAGTGTCGTTATCATCCGTAGCGTAGACATCTAAGCCAATACGCCCGTTGTCTGGCGTGAACTTAGCCGCATTGCTGAGCAAGTTGACCAAGATTTGCTTCATGCGCCGCGAGTCGGCCTTGAACAAATCTCGGTCAACTCTCACGTTGGTGGTTAGCGTAATGTTCTTATCATGCGCAATTTTTTCAATCATGCGTACGCTAGAGACCACTAACATATCGATTGAGGTCATTTCACGGATTAGCGTGAACTTACCGGCTTCAATCTTAGACAGATCGAGGATGTCATTAATCAAAGACAGCAGGTGACGACCACTTTCTTCAATATTTTTGACAGCCTTACGCTGTTCTTTATTGATGCCGCCAAAAACGTTTTCTTCTAACGCTTCTGCCATCCCAAGCACAGCATTGAGCGGCGTCCGTAATTCATGGCTCATACTTGCCAAGAATTCATCTTTCATCTTGGCTGCTTTTGCGAGTTCATTGTTCGCCGTACTAAGTTCTAATGTACGTTCTTCAACCCGCTTCGCCAGCAATTCACGTTCAAGTTGCAGCGTGACTTCCGCTTGACGGCGTTCAGAAATTTCACGTTCCATGGCCGCCGTACGTGCAGATACGCGCTGTTCTAGCTCTTCATTGAGCGCCCGGATTTCCATTTCCGTACTGAGCCGTTCAGTAATATCTTGCCCCACACACAGCGCACCAATAATGTCGCCTTTGTCATCATAACGGGCAGCTGAACTAACCAAAATTTGGGTAGCATTGCCTAAATCATCCAGCAGCGGAACTTCAAAGTTAACTTGCTCTTGGCCTAATAACGTGGCCGATAAGATTTCGCCAACAATCTGGCGCCCGTCTTCGCCCACGCGCTCGACTAAGCTCATGCCAATCGCTTTTTCTTTGCCAAGCCCGGTCAGGCGCACCATGCCACGGTTCCATTCGTTGATGCGGCCTTCAATATCCATCCCGAAGATCGGGGCGTTCGCCGTTTCAATCAGAGTTTGCAGTTCGTTAGCACGCTGCACAGAGCGCTTGAAGAGCTCAATATTTTCCAGCGATACAGCCAAGTGGCTCGCCACCACCTGCATATGCTCAACATCACGTTCAAGAAAATCACGATCTTCTACGTAATTGATTGCGGCCAGAAAGCCTTTCAAATTTTCACGATGCTGAACCGGCACAAAAATCAACGAGCCTGGCGTTCCAATTAGCGCCTCAACAAAGGCTTGCGGAATTAGGTCTAACCCAGCAATTTGATCGCGACTAATGAGGATTGGTTGGCGGCGGTCGAATAGACGCCGAATTAGCGGAGTGTCTAGGTCTTTCAGTTTGAGGTCAGGCGCCATCCAATTGGCTGCCCCACCGACAAGCAGTTCCAACGGTGCATTGCTTTCTTCAGATTCCAAGCGTACTAACAATACAGAGCGGGCACCCAGCAATTCTGCAGAGCGCGAGACCGCACTTTGCAACACATCCGTCGAGGCTTCATCAGAAATGAACGTTTGGCTCAGTTTATAGAGCTTGCGCGTTTCGGCAAAAGCGCGTTGGGTTTCTTCGTATTGTTCACGCAGCAGCAGTTCAGATTCTTTAAGCGCAGCGGCCGTTTGCTTACGATCGGTAATGTCGTAGCCAATCAGGGCAACCTTGATCACTTCATCTTCTGTGTTGGTGACAGGGAAAATTGTGGTGTCAAAGAAACGTTCGGCAAACTGTTCTTCATAGCGCAGCGTTTGGCCGGTGCGGAAGACTTCAGCTAACAAGTCTTTGCGGTTGCCAAAGAATTGGTCTGGCAACACGTCAAACACGTAACGCCCAACAATTTTGGCGGCAGGCATGCCAATGGCAGCAGCAAAGCTTTCGCTGATCACTTCCACTTTGCCAGCGGCGCTGATAATAATGCTAAATCCGGTTGGAGAATCTAATACGGTGCGAACAATAGCGCTGGTTTCTGCGAGGCGCGTTTTTGCGTCTTCAAGTGCTTGCAGGCCCTGCACTTCAGTCAGCGAAACTTCGTGTCCTTCATATATAACGCGATGCGTGAGGATTTCAACGCGCTTGACGCCAGACTGCGTTTCTAGCAAACATGGCGTGAGGTCTTCAGTCTCTAAATCAAGTGGTGCGTCTGCTAGGTAAAGCAGATCGGTTAGCTCTTGCCCAATTAGATTGTTTGGCAACACCTCGACCATATCTGCAAAGCACAAATTAGATTGCAAGATCATGCCATCTTGATGCAACACCTTGCCAATAAATGCAGAAAATAGCCAGTCGTCAACATTCTCAGATTGCCCTTGGGTCACCACTGGTGTGATTTCCACCGGCGTTTCTACAAATGGCATCTCATCGACTTCAACTGGCGGGGCATCAAAAACGGAGGCAGCCGGCTGCGCAGAAATCTGATGGTCAGTTTCTGGCATGAATGGGGGTTGTGCCTGATCTGGCAACGCTGGAATCAGCCCACCCTCAACCAGTTCTGATTGAATCGGGCCAGTTACCAGACGCCGACGAGTCAGATGAAAAAACACAGCAAGTAAGCACGCTAAAATCATGGCGTATAAAAAGTGTAGAGAATCTTGAGTATCAAACTGAAACGCAAATAAAGCCAACACCCAGCTTGCCATTATTGTGCCAATGACCAATACAAGCCAGCGTGCTGAAAGATAAACATAACCTGCGGCCGCAATAATGATGATGAGGTTAGTGGTTAGCCGTATATTATTAGTGAAATAAAGCTGTACGAGTGTGCTTAATGCAAGCAACATCATCACAAGTGTAAGTGTTGGATACACCTGATGATTGGCAAGCCTGTACTTTCCTATAAACCAATATAGCACGAAGCAGATCATTGCCGTAACACCTGCCACAACAACTGATAGCGGTTCTATATCTGATGGTAAAACAAGATAGTGCGTAAACGTCAGAAACGTTGCCCCTAAGATGAATGGTTTTACCAATCGTGAAACCGCATCAAGGTGCGCACTTTCTAGTTTTTCAGAAACTGTTAGCTCAGTTCGTAAGTTTGTAAAAAATTGAACCCAGGTTGACCCAACCATATTGCATAATCCAAATCGGTGTCAGCACTGTATGTATCTAAAATACCCTTACATACAGCACTCAAGACAAGTGTATAGATTGATCTCGAAAGTGAAACATCAGTACAAAGCCTCTACTTCTCATCCTGCCTCAAAACCCATCTAACAGGATATAGATTCAATTAAGAATATGTTTACTTTTTACAAAGGGGACGCGGCGCACCAATCAATCTAACCAAAACCCAACAATCGGTGCTTATTTTGACACACATAATGCCAAAAGTTCACAAATGTACAGTTAGCGGATGAACATTGCATCGCCAAAGCTAAAAAAGCGATAGTCGTTCAATTTTGCAGTTTCATAATGCGTTAGCAACCGTTCACGGCCATTTTCGCCAAGGAACGCGCTAATCATCATCAGCAAGGTGGATTTTGGTAAATGAAAATTAGTGATAATTCCATCCACCACCTGATAGTCAAATCCGGGCGTGATAAACAGGCGCGTATCACCAGCGAAGGGCATCAGGCCATTTGCCTGCCCCGCGCTCAATTTTGCAGCACTTTCTAACGTGCGCACCGTGGTCGTGCCAACAGCAATTACGCGCCCACCGTTGGCGCGCGTCTGATTGACTAACGCCGCCACCGTTTCAGACACTTCACACCATTCAGCATGCATAACATGCTCGGAGACATCATCAACCGTAACTGGCGCAAAGGTGTCTAAACCAACGCTTAGCGTAACAAAGGCTGTGTTTACGCCCTGCTCGCGTAAGGTTGCCAATAGGTCGTCTGTAAAATGCAGCCCCGCAGTTGGGGCAGCCGCTGAACCCGGCGTTTCGGCATACACGGTTTGATAACGGTCTTGATCATCTAGCCGAGCGCTGATGTAGGGTGGCAACGGCATTTGACCAAGCAGTTCCAAATATGGCTCAACCGGCGTTGAAAACCGCACCACGCGCCGCGGTCCTGACAAGCGTTCTGTGACAACAGCCTCAATTTCGTCAGTTAATGCAAATGCAATATCAAGGCCAGGCATTACGCGCTTACCACCAGCCAAAACTTCCCAGGTGCAATCGTCTCGCTTTTTTAGCAACAGCAATTCAATTTTGCCGCCGGTGGCTTTCTTCTTTGCCATAATGCGCGCAGGCAACACACGCGTGTTGTTAAATACCAACAGATCATTTGGCTGTAAATAGTCGGTAATGTCTGCAAACGTGCGGTGGTCTACATCGGCAGCATTACGTGACAACACCATCAATTTTGAAGCATCGCGCGGTGTGGCCGGGGTCTGCGCAATATAAGATTGGGGCAAGTCGTATTCAAAGTCTGAAACGCGCATTAAAACAGTTGGCCTTGCTGTGGCTGGCTAGGTGCTTGCGGGCTATGCGGCCAGATCAGGCCTAGATGTTCGTACCCGCGCTGTGTCACCACGCGCCCGCGTGACGTGCGATCTAAAAAGCCCAGTTGCAGCAGATACGGCTCATACACATCCATAATTGTGTCTGATTCCTCACTGATGGACGCACCAATCGTTTCAAGCCCAACTGGGCCGCCACCAAAGTTTTCAATAATTGTTCGCAAAACAAGCCGGTCAACTTCATCCAAGCCAAGCCGGTCGATGTTGAGCAAGCTAAGCGCTTGATCCGCAACTTCAGCGGTGATGACCCCATCTGCCCGAACTTGCGCAAAATCGCGCACCCGCCGTAACAGACGCAGCGCAACCCGTGGCGTACCGCGTGCGCGCCGAGCAACTTCAGCCGCCCCTTCAGGAATAATTGGCACGCCTAATAATTCAGCCGCCCGCGTCACAATATGCTCCATTGCATATTGTTCGTAGAATTCAAGCCGATATACAGCCCCAAATCTAGCGCGTAATGGCGCTGTCATCAGTGCGAGGCGCGTGGTTGCGCCAATCACAGTAAAGCGCGGCAAACTCAACCGAATGTTACGCGCTGCGGGACCTTTGCCAATCATGATGTCGAGGGCAAAATCTTCCATCGCAGGGTACAACACTTCTTCTACGGCACGGCTCAAGCGGTGAATTTCATCAATAAATAAAATATCGCCTTCACGCAAGTTGCTTAGAATAGCGGCTAAATCCCCCTGTCGTTCAATGACAGGCCCAGCAGTCACTTTGATGTTAACGCCCATTTCATTCGCCATTACATGCGCTAGCGTTGTTTTCCCTAACCCGGGCGGGCCATAGAATAAAACGTGGTCAAGCGGTTCTTGGCGCGCTTTGGCAGCATCAAGCAAGATTTGCAAATTTTCCTTAATGCGATCTTGCCCAATAACTTCAGCGAGTTTGGTTGGTCTGAGTGACAAATTCGCGCCATCATCAGCAGAATTTTCACCGGAAACTATACGTGGATCTGTATGCGTCATACTAACGATTATACAACTGGACGGCCAATAACCTTGCGATGGTTTATTGCACAGACTACAATCAAACAACATTCAAGTATATTCAAATGAACAACGTCTACGAATCTAATCACCCGCTTGTTAAGCACAAAATTGCGCGCCTGCGTGCCGTCGAAACTGACGCCAAACTCTTCCGTGAGTTAGTCAGTGAATTAAGCCAACTGTTGGTTTATGAAGCCACACGCAACCTGCCCACCACCGCAACCACGGTCACAACGCCAATGGGCGCAGCAGAAGGGCAAGCCGTGACGGTGGAAGTTGGGATTGTGCCGATCTTACGGGCTGGCTTGGGAATGGTAGACGGTGCATTAGATGTATTACCGTTTGCAAAAGTGTGGCACGTTGGCCTCAAACGCAATGAAGAAACGCTTGCGCCTGAACATTACTACGCCAACAAACCCAGTGCCAGTGCTGATGCAATTGCGCTGGTGATAGACCCTATGTTAGCAACTGGTGGTTCGGCGGTCGCTGCCGTCAATCTCTTACGCGATTGGGGAATTCAGAACATTAAATACCTTGGCTTACTTGCTGCACCAGAAGGCATTGAAAACCTGCGCAAGTCTTGTCCTGATATTGAAATTTACGTCTCACAAATCGACTCGCATCTAAATGATATTGGCTATATTGTGCCAGGATTGGGAGACGCTGGGGACCGACAGTTTGGCACCTAGTTCATCTATTGAAGCGGTGCTAGAAGAATGCGAAGCGCTTGAAGCTGAAAAATCGCATGACATCGCACAGCAAAAATATGCCGCGTTGCTCAAGCGCCGTCCACTTTCAGACGCCCAAGCCGCAGAAGTGTACTATCGCATTGCAGCAAATTGGGATCAGCAAAGTGAATGGGCGATGGCAATTGAACCAATTGAAATTGCGCTCAAGCTAGATCGCAAGCTCAACAATCCACTACGCGTGATGATGTCCCTTTGGTACGCGGGCAGCCTAAATGAAAAGCTACGCAACTTCAGCATTGCCTCACAATTTCTAAATGAAGCCATTACGATAGCAACTGCTCAAGACTCACCTTATTTAGCCCAACTTCAAAAACGCCTCAAGCGCATTGATCAGCGAGCCGCTCAGGCGCAACTTCAACGCTAACGCATGCCAACCACACTCCTTGCGATTGCTGCGGCAGTCATCATCACGGCTGCAATCACGCCGCTCACCATTGTTGCTGGGCGCCGTTTTGGCCTTGTTGCGTATCCAGCAGGACGGCGTAAGCACACAGGAATTATTCCAAGAGTTGGCGGCGTGGCGATTGCGCTCGGCGTTTTATTACCTGGCCTGTGGTTATTTGCAAACAATACGCTTAGCAGCGCGGAAGATCTACGCGTGGCTGGAGTGCTTGGCGGCGTAGCGGCGGCGGCAATTTTTGGCGTGCTAGATGATTGGCTTGACCTCAAGCCCACTTGGCAATTGTTGGGGCAATTTGGCATTGCCTGTATTGCGGTCTTTACAGAAGTTATTATCGAACGTTTCACCAATCCCATGAGCGGTCAATTGGTAATTTTGCCACTGCTGATCTATTTGCCGATCACTGCATTTTGGATCATGGGCATGCTCAATACGGTCAACTGGCTGGATGGACTTGATGGGCTAGCATGTGGGGTTGCCGCGATTGCCGCGCTGTTCTTTGCAATCCATATGCAATCGCTTGGGCAAACAGAACTCGCGCGCTATGCGTGGATTTTATTCGGCGCGTGCTTAGGCTTTTTACCGTTCAATTTTGCACCCGCGAGCATCTTTTTAGGCAGTGCCGGGGCGCTGGTTCTTGGCTATTTGTTGGCAACGCTTTCAATTTTGGCACCAGCCCGGACCGCTACAGCTCTGATGGTGATGGCCATTCCAATCACAGATACGCTTTGGCAAATCATCAGTCGCTTGCGGCAAGGCCGCAGTCCATTTTCTGGAGACCGAGGCCATCTACACTTTCGGCTGTTAGATCGTGGGATTTCAATGCGGGCGATTGTGATTAGTTACTGGGCATTTTGTGCCGCTTTTGGCGGGCTATCATTGCTTTTACCGTCTGGGTTTTACAAGCTGCTCGCACTAACCTGTGTCACGGTGATCTTGCTAACGGTCATGGCCATCTTGGCAAAACCGATCCCGGAACCACCCCGCTCCACCACGACCCAAAATTCTTAGTCTGCAATCTTGCGCCACAGTTTCCACGTCATGCGGGCGCAAATTTTCTCGCTTAGCTGCGGGCAGTACGTATTACAAATCAGGTTGACATCACTCGGCTTGATTTGCGGACTTTTCAAGAGTTCATCTGGAATATCGACGCCAGCTAGATCTCGCTCCGGATCGACATTCTTCAACCCAAACGTCCGCAGCGTCACACACTCAATCCCGTCTGCAACTATTTCAACCGCAACAACATAAGACATGGCTGCAATGGCATCTTCATGATGCACCTTGTTGATATGCATTGTGTCTACAATCTCTGTATCGAGTGCGAAGCAAATATCGCGGCTTGCCGCAGCATGCATTAGCGGAATAATAAACCCGCCACACACCACCAGACCGTCTAACCCATAACGCGCATTATTAATATGCACCGGATGCGTATTTTTATACAGCGTGCTAAACAGCACCGTATTGCTAAGCCCCAGCGGACGCGTCACGCTATGTAGAAACAGATCCCCTTGCATTACCGCTGGCTGCCGATTAAGCATCCGCGCCGGCCAAACCGCCGCTTGCGCAATTAGCCGCTCGCGTAACGCAAACGAGATCGGAGCATCAAATAGTGCATGTTCTGGCTGCCCCGTTACTGCTGGCAAGCGGGTGGTCTCATCTAAATACGGAAAAAGTGAATTGCGCTGCATACTCATGACACGGACGCCATGCTGATTCAATAACAAGACACGCGTTTTCAAAATTGAGTATTGCTTTGAAGACGATGGAACGATTTCATCGATGCACATCAAAGAGCGCAACGTATCGCCAACATAAGCCGGTTGTTCATAAACAACGTTGCTTACCCCTAAATGGAACAAACTAGATTCTGAAAAGGATTCCACAAGCAAGCACAGCGCTAAATTAACAGCCAACTGATACGGAATCAACCGCCCCGCTAAGCCTAGCTGCTCACAAAAATGAGTGCTGGTTTCTATGGGGTTGCTGGTTTGCACCAGGCTTTGCCAATTCATTAGCCAAGCGGCATCGACTGTTACATCAGTGCACCCAAAAACGAGCTGACCCACGTGTACAGTGTCATGTGCTAAGCCGTACGAGAGTGTTTTACCGCGAGAAGATGTTGTTTTTGGCAGGTTCATATGGGGTTGAGATTGGGCTAATAAGCGGCGTAAGCGTTTTGCAATAGGCGGTGCGATAAACTCACCGTCAATAATTTGGCAGCCGCCAGTGTATTGAGCAAGCAGCGATTCATACCGGCGCTGTTCTGCTGATGGTAGCTGAAACACGTCATTGATAACGTTTAGCTGGTCAAACGTCAGTGCGACTTTACTGTCTAAGCCAATGCGCTTTGCATCTAACGCATCTTGCCGCAGCGCAGTCAGGTCCTTAACGGCCTCATAAGGCGTATCAAATGCAATCAGATTTGCCTGCCGCGCCGCAGATAAGTACTGTAACCGCACAGGGTGTAAGTTCTGCGTTGTCCGTTCGGCTCCTAATTCAGCAAATAGATCGGCATGCCCTAGCAACAGCGCTACATTACGCGCAGATGCTTTGGCAATTTCTACCGCATTTGTTAAGGCTGCCGGGGTTTCAATAATGGGAAACAAGCAAAACGTTTGCGTTGGCAGGCCAAGGCGCTTTTCTAAAGCGGTGATCAAGTCTTCATATTGCGCAACATCAGCCGCGTTTTGCAGCATTGGCAACGCAAACCCATTGATCGCAGACGTATACGCCACACCAAGGTCGGCCTGCAATTGATGCACATCCGCTAATCCATTTAAACGAACAATAACAACAACGTCATCAAACACGCTTGTTTTAGCATGTGCTGCTAATAGAGCCCGAGCCACTGGTTTATTCGGGATAGAACAGCCGTCTTCAAGATCAAAAACGATACAGTCGACATTGGTCAGCAGCGGCAGCCGCGTATAGGTGTTGGGATTATAGGCCTGCAAAAAAAGGCAATTCTTAATTGCACGAGGCTGGCGCGATCGTGAAGCAGCGCCCCTTGGCCCATTCATAATCATATGATTAGCCAAAGCTTGGGCTTTTATCCGCGTAGCATACACGCCGTCGCGCTGCACGGAATTGGTGGTGAGGTTAATAATTGTGGACGTAATTGCTTCAAATGAAGCGCGTTGCTCCACAATTGAAAGATCATCCCCAGCAATGCACATGTCTGCTTCGGCAATAAAGTTGTGATCTAATCCGGCGTACACATAACAATTGCCAGTCCCAGACCGATTAGCACTAGACACCGTTACAAGCTTGCCTGCCTGCCAAGCATAAGCCGCAATTGCCCCTAACATTGGATTAAGATTGAAAAAGAACGCTAACGTATCTTGATGTTTAGACAAGTTAGAAATTTGATGCGCGGCAGTCTGCCGCATATCAAGCGTTTCAATAAAACCAACTGGATACTGGAAGCGTCTGACGCTAGCCGCATAGGCAGAATTGGTGAGCGTATTGAATATTTCTGGGGTGGCAATAATGCCGGTCTTTTTGGAAGGTGCCCGCTGCTTAAGCCGATGGATTTTTTCAACACCACAAGGCGTGATGGCAATCACCGCATATCCAAGCGCCGTCGGCAAGACAACAACGCCATCAGCAAGCAGCGTTCTGTATATCGTTTCTGGACAGAGTGTTAATGATGTAATGGTGAGTGTAACCTGATTGGTTAGCCAAACTCACTCGGAAATTACTACTGGTGCTAGCCGAGGTAGGCGCTAAATGAACAAATATTGCGTAACTTAATACTCGTTTTCATTCATTATACCCACCGAAAAAGAAAATAGAAGGCGTAGTAAAGTAACTATAACCGCACTATAACTGCGAAGCTATGTTTTAAGCAGTTGCGCTGTATAAAAATTTCTAGCCTACCTCACGATATACCCACCACAACACCTGTTCAATTAAGAATAAAGGCAGCATAAAAATTAGATCTAACACAATCGTAATTGTGAACGCAGCAGCGACAACCCTAACGCCAGCGTCAACATAAACGCCAACGTTATCGACAATCCACGGCCCTACCCCTAAAAAGTACAAGCCAATCAACAGCGCAAACAACGCGACTATTAGCAAAGGCCAAGCACGCCTGTCAGCCGCGCTAGGCATCATCGTATTAGAGATTGCAAACAGCAAATACAGCCATAAATATAAATCTTGCGTGCTGATCTCGGCACGGAACGTCGTTAGAAACGTCACCACGTTCCCGGTTGTTAGCGCAACACCTAGCTCGCCAGCGGCTAACCGCGTGTACGCAATCAGCTGGATAAAAATTACGCCAAAAACCAAAGGCGCAATGCCAATCAGCGATTCACGAATGAAGCCAACCTTTTCAGTTTGGACATAGCCCAGCCGCAGAGTGCCATCTGGCATGCTCTCTGGCCAAATGGAAAACCCAACCGTGCGCACTTGCGTTAGTCTGGCGGCAACCCAGTGGCTAACCTCATGCACAATGACGCCCGGTAAAAAAACGAATTGATAGACCAATATTGAAAGCTCACGGTGGCGTGTGAGCAAAAAAGCGATTTTTTGAGTCGTGGAAGACATCCAACGTTGCAAAAACACCAGAATTGGTAGTGCAATGATGAGCCAAACCCAGCCAGTAATAAATTCAGAAGACATGTGGTAATCAGTTGATGTAAACAGGGCGTAAACGCGTTAGCCTAATTCTACGAGGTTTGTTCCGAAGTAGGAACAATTATATTGCAAGCCACTTAATCACAATCACTCTACGGATTAATAGAAAAGAGAATTTGATACCCATCGAGAGCAAAACCGACACAAAACTTTGCATAAACCATGCTTATTGCCTACTGAACATATACGAATTTAGGTATATTACCTAATTCAGCTTAACTCATTCCTGAACAAGACCTAATATAGTCAAGCATATTAAATGCAATCCCAAACACTTTGGGGTCCACACGCATCCACCTAAGGAGACTTACAATGTTAAAGCAAAAATCCACTTATGTATTGATGATCGCCATGATTGCCGTATCCGTTATGATGACGGCTTGCGCTGCTGGTTAACCAAAAGCTGCGTAAACAAAAAAGCCCTGTGATGTGATCACAGGGCTTTTTTATTATCAGAAAGAGACGCGTCTTAGCTGTAGGCTTTCGCAGCCTCGCGAATAATTTCCACAAAGCTATCGGCCTTCAATGAGGCGCCACCAACAAGGAACCCATCAATATTTGGTTTTGAAGCTAATTCAAACGCATTAGCAGGTTTTACACTGCCACCATATTGAATACGGACTTTTTCAGCCAGATTAGCATCATAGAACCCGGCGATCATACAACGCACTTCGGCAACCGTTTCTTCAGCTTGCTCAGGTGAGGCCGTCACCCCAGTTCCAATTGCCCAGATTGGCTCATAAGCCACGATCATCGTTTCGACTTCATCAGCAGTTAAGCCGTCCAGCGCGCTTTCAAGTTGCGCCTTGAGCACAGCATTTGTTTCACCGGCTTCGCGTTGCGCTAACGTTTCACCGCAGCACAAGATCGGCATCAGCCCGGCCGCAAACGCAGCTTTGACCTTCTTATTCACCCATTCATCGGTGTCGCCAAAGATCTGACGGCGTTCTGAGTGGCCAATGATCACATAGTTACACCAGCCAGTAAGCATATCTGGTGCAATTTCACCAGTATAAGCGCCCTTGCTTTCAAAGTAGATGTTTTGCGCGCCAATGCCAACTGAAGTTGGACCAACAATTTGGCTTACAGAAAATAAGCTAACCGCCGGTGGGCAAACAATCACATCGGTTGGGAGTTGTCCCGCGAGTTGTTCCACAATGCCATTTGCCAAGGCCACGCCTGCGGCTGGGGACATGTTCATTTTCCAGTTACCAGCGATGACTGGTGTTCGTCGTGCGTTCATTTTTTCTCCTAATGCGGCAACACCGGGCAATTCTTTGCCTTCTAACAGTTCTAGGCTGGCACCGCCGCCGGTGCTAATATGCGTAATTGCGTCTGCTAAACCAGATTTCTTGATTGCAGAAACCGAGTCGCCGCCGCCAACAATGCTAGTTGCATCGCTGTCAGCAATCATTTGCGCAACATTGTTTGTGCCAATCGCAAATGGTGCTAATTCAAAAACACCCATGGGGCCATTCCAAACAACCATTTTAGCGTCGGCCAAAATATCAACAAATTCGGTTGTGACAACATCCAAAATCATCCAACCCTCTGGCACACCAGCGCTGATAGCAATTGTTTCAGTGTTGGCGTCTGCGCCAAATTTATCGGCAATCACAACCTGACTTGGTAAAACTAACGTGTCGCCAGATTTTTCAAGCAAGCCTTTTGCAGTTTCAAGGGCATCATCTTCTACTAAAGAACTGCCAATAGCAATGCCTTGGGCTTTGTAAAAGGTGTTAGCCATGCCGCCGCCAATCAGAACTTTGTCGGCTTTGGTCAATAAGTTTTCAATCACACCAATCTTGTCTGAGACTTTTGCCCCGCCCAAGATGGCAACGAATGGCCGTTGTGGATTGCTAACCGCGCCCAACAGATACTCAAGCTCGCGTTCAAGCAGCAACCCAGAGACGGTAGGCAAGTAGTTTGCGACCCCAACCGTACTAGCGTGCGCCCGATGCGCGGTGCCAAATGCGTCATTGACAAAGATATCACCCAATTCTGAGAGCTGCTTTGCCATAACTGGATCATTCTTTTTCTCGCCAGCCAGATAGCGCGTGTTTTCAAGCAAGAGCACTTCGCCAGCTTTCAAGTTTGCCGCTTTTTGCGTGGCGTCTTCACCAACGCAAGCCGTTGCGAACTGCACATCAACACCTAATTTTTCAGCCAGCACTGGAACAACCGGTGCCAAAGAAAATTCTGGTTTTGCTTCGCCTTTTGGGCGGCCAAGGTGGGACATCAAAATAAGCGCCGCACCTTTTTCTAGTAAATACTTCAGAGTAGGAATTGCAGCAGAAATGCGGGTGTCATCATTTACAACGCCATCTTTTAGTGGAACGTTGAAATCAACACGAACAAGCGCCTTCTTACCTGCAAAGTTCAAATCACGGATCGTTAGTTTAGACATAAATTTTCTTAATCAAAAACTGACACGCGTCCATAAAACAGGGTGCGTGCCAGTAGAGTTCATCTTTGTTTACCTAATTCGGGGTGAATTAGCCAGCGATGTTTTTAGCCATTTTCGCAGCTAAGTCTGCGGTGCGGCATGAGTAACCCCATTCGTTGTCATACCAGGTGACAATCTTGAAGAAACGTGGCCCCATTTGCATGCAGCTTCCAACGTCGATGGTTGAAGAGAATGGGTTGCCGATGTAGTCTGATGAGACCAATGGTTCGTCGCTAACGTCTAGAATGCCTTTCATTGGGCCGTCTGCAGCAGCGCGGAACGCAGCAATGATTTCTTCCAAGGTGGTGTCTTTGTCAGTTTGAACGGTAAGGTCAACAATAGACCCAGTTACCACTGGCACGCGCAATGCGTAACCATCAATCTTGCCAACCAATTCTGGCAATACCAACCCAACAGCCTTTGCAGCACCGGTGGTGGTAGGAATGATGTTGGTGCTTGCAGTGCGTGAGCGGCGCAAGTCACTGTGTGCGGTATCCAAAATGCGTTGGTCATTGGTGAAACCGTGGATGGTAGCCATTAGACCGCGTTCGATGCCGAAGTTATCCAACACAACCTTTGCAGCTGGTGCCAGACAGTTGGTTGTACATGATGCATTTGAAACAACATCGTGTGCTGCTGCGTCGTATTGGTCATCATTTACACCAAGAACAACGGTAATGTCTTCATTCTTAGCAGGTGCAGAAATAATAACTTTCTTTGCACCACCACGCGTGATGTGTGAGCGTGCGCCTGGTTTGCCATTTGCGGCATCGTTTGCATCACGAAAAACACCGGTTGATTCAATCACAACGTCCACGCCGAGGTCGCCCCAAGGCAATGCGCCTGGGTCGCGTTCGCTCAAAACCTTAGTCAGGTTACCGTTGACAACAATCCCTTCTGAGGTTGCTTCAACTGTACCGTTGTATTTGCCATAGGTTGAATCATATTTCAACAGGTGGGCGTTGGTTTTGATGTCGGTCAGGTCGTTGACTGCAACGACCTCGATTTCATCACCGTAACGTTCGTTGATTGCTTTGAAAACTTGGCGGCCAATGCGGCCAAACCCGTTAATGCCAATTTGAATTTTGCTCATTTTGTAGTCCTCATTAGAGTAATTGAGTTTTTATAGCGATCTAAACAATCGCCAGATTTTACAGAAATAACATGCTTAGCGAACATCCTTTTTGGGTTGGATGTTGCAGGCTAAGCGGATAACAAGCTAATCACAGCTTCAGCAAGTTTTTCTGAACTGTGTCGCCATGGTTGGTCATCGTCGATAACGTCATGGTAAGCAATTTGATAAGTATTCTTACCGTCAGTTTTTATCCATTCTAAATTATCGGGTAAAGCGCCGGTTTGTGCATCGTTGGCAAGTACCCTATCGAACAAATCATTTTTTGTATGATCTTCCAAAACCTTCACATGCTGCTCAATGGAATAGCCATCAGTCTCGCCGGGCTGTGAGGCCACATTACAGACATAAACCACCGGTGCTTTGGTTGCTTCCAGCGCTTGCACAATCTCTTCCACCAACAAATTTGGCAGAATACTAGTGTAAAGGCTGCCGGGTCCAGCCACCACAATATCGGCTTGCAAAATCGCTTGCACCGCAGTTGGATACGCACTAAGCTGTTCTGGCTCTAAGTACACACGTTTAATTTTACCGTCAACATTGGGAATCTTACTTTCCCCACGCACTTGAATCATACGCTGTGTTTCAGTTTCGCGAATTTCGGCACATAACGTAACGTTATCTAACGTAGACGGGATCACTTTCCCCTGAATTGCCAACACCTTACTAGATTCAATTAGCGCATTTTCAAAAGAGCCAGCCACCCCGCTCATCGCAGTGATATAGAGGTTGCCAAACGAGTGGCCGCCAATATCGTCTTTGCCACCAAACCGATATTGAAACAGTTGCGTAGTGAGTGCTTCATCATCCGCCAGCGCCGCAATACAGTTGCGAAAATCACCCGGTGGAAGCACACCCATGTGGCGGCGTAAACGCCCCGAAGAGCCACCATCATCGGCAACCGTAACGATTGCCGTAATGTTAGACGTGTACTGTTTCAGGCCACGTAGCAACGTAGACATGCCTGTGCCCCCACCCATCACCACGATTTTTGGACCACGGTTACGGCGGCGGTGCGCAACTACAACAGAAGCTGCACTCCGATCCGCAGGCATAAACGGCTGCACCACGTCTTGATTGATCCGATAAAACGAATAGAGTGCAATCGGCACGCCAATTACGCTTAGCATGACCGCCCGTTGCCAGCGTGGTAACCAGTTCAAAGAAATGGCATATATAGGAAGCGGTAACCACCCACCCTGATAAATTTCCACCAGAATAAAGGCAATCGCCAACGCGACAAGAACCAAGCTAAACAACGCAAACACAACCCAGCGTTTGACGCCAAGACCAAGTGTCCACCAAGAAATGGACTCTGCGGATTGTTTAGTAGGTGTTGCCATGGATTAGAAGGCCAAGGTTGGCCAGACTGATCTTATCAATATTGGCCTGCATCGGTCAAAGGAAAACCGCCTAAGCGGCAGCTTTCAACCTCCGAATTATGAGAAGCAAGCGCAAATCGATCTAGTCAATGTTGGCAGATAGGCGCTCTATTACCAACTGCGTCCAAAATTGAACGCCAATCGGCAACACTGCATCGTTGAAGTCGTAATCATTAGAGTGCAGTGGTTGGCTGTAGACGCCTGCGGTGCCGTTGCCCAACAATAGAAAACAACCCGGTATCGCCTCAGCAAAGATTCCAAAATCTTCAGAGAAAGACATTGGCGTCCGATCTGGCACAACCGGCACGCCAAGCTTAGTCGCAGCGCTTACCACGGCAGCAACTTGTGCAGCGGCGTTATAGGTTTCAACAAACTCAGTGTTGAACGTCATCTTGATCGCGACGTTATGCGTTTGGGCAACCCCACTAGCTATTTGACGCATCAGGCGCTCAATTATTACGCGGTCCTGTGGTTTTCGCGCCCGCGCATCTCCTTTGATTAGGGTATGCCCTGGGAGCACGTTGCGCTGCCCATCGGTAATAAACTCTGTAACAGAAACCACAGCGCCAGATCCGGGTGCCATTTTGCGCGACACAATCGTTTGTAAAGCCAGCACCAACTCGGCCCCAACGGTGATTGTGTCTATGCCAACGTGTGGCATTGAGGCATGCCCACCCTGCCCTTTGATTTCAATTTCAAACAAACTCTCACTGGTACAAATCATGCCAACGCGAGTAGACACCTCACCAAGCACCGCCCCCGGCAGATTGTGAATTGCGTACGCTTCGTCTGGCGTAAACGTTTCTAGCAGTCCATCGGCCAACATTGCTTTGGCTCCTAGCCCGTGCTCTTCATTTGGTTGAAACAAAAAGAGGATCGTGCCTGAAAATGGCAGCGTTTCTGCCAAATACTTTGCAGCAAATAACAGCATCGTCGTGTGCCCATCGTGCCCACAGGCGTGCATATTGCCGGTCGTTTTAGAGACATATCCATGCGAACTTTGTTCTGTAATTGGCAGTGCGTCCATATCTGCACGCAAAAGCACAGTTCGGGAACCAGTGCCATGTTTTAGAACACCAACAACACCCGTCTGCCCAATGTCCGTATAGACATCTAGCCCATAGCTGCGCAAGGCAGCGGCAACTTTCTGCGCGGTACGCGTTTCTTCGAACCCAAGTTCCGGGTGCTGATGTAAATCATGCCGGAACGCCAGCATATGTTGCTTGTGCGTTTGTAGCCAATCTGCTGAAATGTTGTGAACTCGGGCTTTAGCCATCACGAAGCTCCTTGATGTCGATAAGTTATCCAAATTGCTACTAATTTAGCCCAGCGTAAGATCTTTGTAAAATCTCGCTCTTGGCTATATTGAAAATATAAACCAGACCGCTATAATTCAAAATATACTTATGTGCCTACAAAACAGGACACTTAGCATAATTCAACCCTTAATGCATGTGCATATGTCTTTCTATAGGCAGGCCCTGTAAGAAAATACTAAATGTTCATTTCATCAACCCGCTTCTCGAAATTTACAGCAGTTTGCTGCGCGATGTTTACGCTTCTTGCGGTGTTCGGCCAAGCGCGGGCTGCCACCATCACGGTATGTGCCAGCGGCTGTGACCACACGACTATCGCTGCCGCCATTGCTGCCGCTGTAGATGGTGACACCATTCAACTCGCTGCGGAAACCTACACCGAAACAGGCATCATTGTTGACAAAAGCGTTGCTATTCGCGGTGTAGCTGCAACCAGCACCATTGTGCAAGGCGCTGCAGCGCCTTTTACAACTGGCGGGATCATGTTCAAAGCAACGGCTGCCAGCGCTACCTACTCCCTAGAAAACATGACAATTGAAAATGGAAGCATTGCAATCCAAAACGACTCCGGTACGCTGAGCATCACTAACGTCATTTTTTCCAACCACCAGTCCAATGCTATTCAGAACTTCACCAACGGCACAATTTCTGCCATTACCAATTCAACTTTTTCTAACACACTAAGTGGCCGTGCAATTCAAAACATAGTAGGCTCAATTGGCTCTATTACAGACAGCACATTCGACAACAATTACGGCGGAATTGATAATGCAAGTGGGACCATCACAACGATTTCGAATGTAACGATTGTAAACAGTACCCAAATCGCGGGGCTTAGCAACTCTGGCACAATCACAACTATTAATAATTCCACAATTTCTGGTAACGCAGCCCCTAGCAGCGACGGTGCTGGAATTCGCAACACCGGCACTATTACAACCATTCGCAACACCACAATAGCAAACAACACCTCTGGTATTGAAGGCGGCGGCATTGCGAATCTTGGTACCATTACAGCCATTACCAACACCACCATTTCCGGCAACGCTGCGACTGGAGCATTGAATCCAGCGGTGGCCGGCAGAGGCGGTGGCATTACGAATCTTGGTACCATTACAGCCATTACCCACACTACCATTACCGGTAACACTGCTAATAAAGAAGGCGGTGGAATTATGAATAGTGCCGCAACCGTCACGCACCTTCAGAACAGTATTGTATCTGGAAATACTGCCGCTACGGGTAACAATGAGTGCGATTTTGTTGGCGCAACGCCAATTACGTCAGGTGGGTTCAATGTATTTGGCAGCAACGGCACAGACGGCGGATGCATTGGCACTGCCGTTGACGAAATCTTAGCTGGCGCCACCAGCAGCCTACTCGGTCCACTTGCTAACAATGGCGGCCCTACACAAACGCACGCCCTGATAGATGGCAGCATTGCAGTCGATCTTGCCCCCAATGGCGCGAACGATTGTGGCACCACAATCACGACCGACCAACGCGGCGAAACACGCCCCATCAACACCAACTGTGACGCCGGTGCTTATGAAATTCAGCCCACGCCAACCCCTATCGATGACACACCCAACATCGCAATTGCGCCACAAGAAAACATTAGCCTGACCACCCCGCTCAGTCCAGTAGACGGCTGTTGGGCTGGCAACGGGCTTTATGGCTGCGTTTTTGACGGCAACTCTGGGGTGCTGGCAACTGGCGGGAACCATCGCTACAGCGCAAATTTACAAATTATTATCAACGGTTATGAATTCTGCATCAGTGGCGTAGGTTACGTGTTTACCGGCTATACGGTCAACCAAACCGAAACGAAGCATGTTAGTAACGCAGCTTGTTTTACGTATAACCCAAACACAAACTGGGATGTCTACCGGATTGACTTTGCGGTGGTGCCAGTTCCCACTGAAGCAGAGTGTGTTATTCCTGAGTCGGGCCCTTGGCCGCCTTGCGCCACTGGCAGTAACAGCCAACCTACAGAGCCAGAATGTGTCATCCCAGAATCAGGTCCTTGGCC
>JAHDBW010000204.1:4475-6497 GCA_020630175.1 Anaerolineales bacterium | reverse complement strand
TTTATTGCGGTGGGACGATGACTAACTTTCCAATGTGCTCTTTCTTTAGAAAGTCCGTTTGCGCTTGTTCGATGTCTGCTAAAGGATAGGTCTTGGCTAGCAGCGGTTTGATTTCGTTGTTTTCTACGTAACGCACAAGGCTCGGGAAGATGTGCAGTTCATTGACGGTTGACCCGATTAGCTTCCAGTCAAACAGATACAGGTGGCTGACATCTAAGGTGACCTTTTTGCCGCCGATTGCACCAGACGTGACATAGCGTCCGCCGCGTGCCAGCACAGAGAGCAGGTCGTCAAATACCGGCCCACCGACCACGTCTGCCGTAACCGTTACCACGTCTGTGCCAGTGGTTGCGCGGATCACGTCTTTCCATTTATCAATACCGCGCCGAATGACCGCATCAGCGCCAATTGCTTTGACCGCCTCAGCCTTCGCCGCAGTGGTCAGCGCAATCACGGTTGCCCCGCGCCGCTTCGCCAGTTGGATCAGCGCCGAGCCAACCCCGCCAGACGCGCCGGTAATCAGCACCGTGTCAGCGCTGGTCACGTCTGCCCGTTCGAGCATGCCTTCTGCCGTACAAGACGAGCAAGAGACCGTAGCTAGCTCTTCATCCGTCCAGTCTGAGTTGATTTTGCCGACGTTGGTAATCGGCAGCGCCACGTACTGCGCGTAGCCGCCATCGCATTCACTGCCCAAATATCCCGCCTGAGCCCGATCCATCGGATCGCTCCAATTGCGCAACCAGTTATCGGTGATGATGCGCTGGCCTAACCAATCATCACCCACGCCTTTGCCGGTTTTTACGACGCGCCCAACCAAGTCAGCTCCCTGAATACGCGGGAACTGAATGCCAGTGTTGCCCCAGCCGCCCACCGAATCGTCTTCAACCGAGTCAAAGCCGCTTTCGCCGCCGCTGGTGGTGTCGCCCTCAACCGAGTCGTCATACCAGCCAATGCGCGTGTTGATATCGGTATTGTTCACGCCACAGGCGGCTACCTTAATCAAGACTTCGCCAACACCAGGGGTTGGAACTGGCACATCGTGCCGTAATTCAAGTTTTTCAAAGCCACCGTGCCCGGTGAGCACCACAGCCGTCATTGTTGATGGGATTTTCATAGAGGGTCCTTTAGTGGAAGTAGCACGTAAGAGCGGTAACGCCTCATCGCATTTCGCCGGTCTTCATAAATATTAAGCCAGTATAGAGACACTGCCAGTTAGTTGAGGTGGAGAGATCGCCGTTATACATACGGTAGGTTGATAGAGTCTGTGGCAACGCAAACGGTAAAGCGTATGGTTCGGCAAAAACAGTCATTCGTTATCTTTTGTCTGCGCAAACGGAATCACAAAGCTGATATTGGCCAACAAAAATGCCAAGCTGCCGCCAAATGCTAGCCAATCGCCACTGCGCCAACTGGCCACCATATAAAACAGCGCTGAGACAATGAACAAGGTCCAGCCCCACCATTGCCACGTGCGGGCAGTCACTTGTGCCAAGCGTTTATAGGATTTCATACTGCTCCTTTCCCACGTAAGCCCACTCTCAACCGGCACGGGGATAACTGTGTTTTATACTTAGGCGCTATTTTATGTCTCATTCCGCTCTACGGAGCCCGTATTTACGCTTGTAACAAGTTCTCTTAAATGTCAAACGACTCAACGCGCACCAGATTATTTATCGGCATCGGCATTGTTTTGCTAGCCGGCACCATCGCTCTTTTTGCATTCATCGCTTATATCCTAGCGAATCCGTTTGTAGATCAGGTTGAAATCCCACCCACAGAAACCTTACTGGCTGTGGGCTATGCCGTTGAAGAACATCCCACGGCAACACCAACCTTCACGCTAACCGCAACACTATTGCCAACGGAAACCCCAACCGAAACCGCCACGGCTACCTTTACCTTTGTGCCCCAAGTGGTACAGCCCACCCAACAAATTTTAGTGGCCAGCACAGACACGCCCATCCCAGTGGTTGTGCCAGAACAAACGGTTTCTGCGCCAGAGCAACAGCCCACAGCACAGCC
>JAHDBW010000204.1:0-4375 GCA_020630175.1 Anaerolineales bacterium | reverse complement strand
GCCCACCGCCGCTGTTATTCAGCCTACGGCAGCGCAAGTGCAACCCACAGCCGTGCCCGCAACCGCTGCCCCACCACCCTCTGGCGTTGGCGTCAATTTACCGCAAGACGGCGTTTACACTGGGTATGGGCAACAAGCGCAACCTGCCCCCAGCCCCACATGGGAAATGTCGGTGGTGCACACCCCGTATCCGGTTGGGGGGCGTAGCAAGTTGGGCTTGCATCTAACTGGCCCCGGTGGTGGCGTAGAGTTTGCCGCAGCCGCCCAACCGGCAGTGATGAAAGCCGTAGACCGTTTTGAAATGCTCCAAGGCGTCAAGGCCGTCTCGCCAAATACGATTACTATCGCGCGGATTTTTGAATCCTCACAAGGCCCGGTTGGCGAAGGTGATGCCCGTGCCGCAGCGCGCGCTTATGTGGAACGCATGCTGCCGCACTATCAGGCGCACGCCGCTTATGTGGATTACTGGGAAGGCTGGAACGAAGTTGCCCCATTTAGCGATAAGCTAGCTTGGTATGCCGAATTTGAAGCCGAGCGCGCTTGCTACATGCATCAGCTTGGGTACAAAGCCGTGATTGGCAACTTTGCCACCGGCGTGCCGAATAACGTCGAAGAATTTGCCCTCTTCATCCCCGCCATTGAAGCCGGAATTCGCTGTGGCGCAGTGCTTGGCTTACATGAATATGGCGCACCGACCATGTATCAATGGTGGATGCAAGGCTTCCCCGGCGATCCGTGGTATCCAGATCGCGGGCCGCTGATTGGGCGCTACCGACACTGGTACAACGATCTGCTACTGCCAAATAATCTTGGCATCTCACTCATCATCACTGAAACCGGTGTTGATGGCTTGGTGACACCAGGCATTAGGCCGGGGCCAACGTGGGGCGGCTGGAAGGAGTTTGAAGGCTTCTGGGGCGGCAATGGCCTAACAGCCGATACCAATGCAGAGCAGTTCTACATGGATCAGCTCAAATGGTATGACAGCATTTTACGGCAGGATTACTATGTTCTTGGTGCAACCATCTACACCATTTCTGGTAACTGCTGTGGCGCAGAGCAATATTCTTATGATGCCGAACGGCTGTTAGATGAGCTGACGCTACACATTCAAACGCAACAGTAATCGCTGATAAGCAGGGATCGTACAACAGTGCGGTTCCTGTTTTTTATTAACCGCAACAACACTTGGTTTCATTATGAAGAACACTAGCAAACTTGAAATTGATGATAGTCGCACGCTTGCAGCCGATCGCCTGCACCGCTTTGGCGCAGACCTTTTACAGGCTGTTGGTTGCGCACGTCACGTTGCAGAAATTGTTGCCACGCATTTGGTAGATGCCAGCGTGATGGGCGTCGATTCACACGGCGTCATGCGCTTACCGCAATACGTGAAGCAACTTACCACGGGCTACATGACCCCCAGCGGCGAGCCAACGCTTGCCCAAAATGAGCATGGCGCGTGGATTGTTGACGGTCACGATGGCTTTGGAATTCCTGCCATGCAAGTTGGCATAGAAAAGGCACTGGAGTTGGCGAAAGACACGGGCATTTCAGCCGTCGCCGTGGTCGATTGTGGACATACGGGGCGGATTGGTGAATTCGCCGAGACAGGTGCGGACGCCGGTTGCCTAACCATTGTGGTCGGCGGCGGCGGGCGTAAGGCTTGGCGTCAAGTTGCACCGTTTGGCGGTGCCAAAGGCATGTTGCCGACGAACCCCTATGCCTTTGGCATTCCCGGTGGTGAGCAAGGCGCAGTAGTGTTGGATTTTGCCACGTCAAAAATCGCGGGCGGCTGGATCTATGCCGCAGAAAGCGCCGGCGTGCAACTGCCGCCTGATGCAGTTATTGATGCCGCGGGCAACCCAACCCGCAATCCGGCGGACTACCGCAATGGTGGCGCGATCTTGCCCATGGCCGGGCCAAAGGGCTATGGGCTAGCATTGCTAGCTGAGCTAATTGGCGCAGCGATGATTGGCCCCATCACCACAGAGATGAACTGGCTCATTGTATGTATTGATACGGCGCGCTATCAGTCTGGGAGCGTGTATCACGCCGCTGCGGAAGACATTCTGCACGAGCTGCGAACTTGCCCACCAGCGGCTGGCTTTAGCAAGGTTGAAATTCCGGGCGAACGGGAGCGCGAAACCGCGCAACGATTGCGTCGAGATGGGATTCCGTTGGCGGCGCAAACGGTGGATCAATTGCGGGCGCTGGGACAGCGTTACAATGTCCATTTATAAGAATTGGTTGCATATAATGCAATTAGAAGCGCTATTTTTGAAAAAATTTCAATATTCTTGCCAAATAAAGCATTTTTTTTACCAACGATCGATTCAATCTGTGTGAATCCATTGAAAACGTGAGTATAATGCGCATACAATGAACAAAATAATCTCTGTGCTATTATCGGGCATGGAGTTGGCTATCTTAGAATCAGTTTATACGTTCTAAGAACGCTTTTGACGGTAAAATGATGGCAATAAAATCGGTGTATTTCTAGCAAGTGCATCGCTGTCACACTATTACTCTTAAATGGGATTGAAAAACAAATGAAAGTACTCGCATGTATTAAACAAACGCCTGCGACTGAAGCGGTCTACAGCGTAGACAATGGCGCAGTCAGCTGGGACGTTCCAGGTGGTGGCAAACCAAATGTCATCAATCCTTGGGATGAGTATGCAGTTGAAGAAGCTGTACGCTTGAAAGAAAATCACGGCGCTAGCGAAGTTGGCGTGTTGACCATTGGCAGCGACGCTGTTGAAGAATCAATTCGCACCGCTATTGCTATGGGCTGTACCGCTGCCACCCGCGTAGACAGTGCTGCTGTTGACGGATCTGGCGCTGCTGGCACCGCGCGCGTACTTGCTGCTGCAATCAAAGCTGAAGGCGCTGAAGTTGTCTTGATGGGCAAACAAGCCATCGATGGTGACACCGGCACTACCCCAGTCATGACTGCCCGCGCACTCGGCTGGACCCCACTCACGTTTGTATCTGCCATCAAAGAAGTTGGCGGCGGCAACATTACAGTTGAACGCAAATTGGAAGCAGGCACCCAAACCGTGACCGCAAAATTGCCAGTTGTGATCAGCGTTGTAAGTGAAATCAACGAACCACGCTACCCATCATTTATGGGCATTCGCAAAGCGAAGAAAGCGGCGATCAACGTTGTAGACGCTGGCAGCCTTGGTGTTGAAGGTGCCTTTGGGGCTGGGTCAGCAAAAGTTGACTGGGCTTCAATTACCGCGCCAGAAACAAAAGCGCTTGAAACTGAAATGATCAGTGGCGGCAGCCCCGCAGAAATCGCTGCGATTTTGGCTGACAAGTTGATTGCGGATCAAATTATATAAACACCATCATGAATATTTTTGTTTACGTAGAACACATCGACGGTGCAGTTACCGGCACCAGCCAAGAAGCCATCGCTGCAGCAAAACGCGACCTTGGCGGCACAGTAACCGCGCTAGCATTTGGTAGCGCAGCAAACGACGCAGCAGCCGGTGCATTCGCCGCTGGCGCTGACAGCGCAATTGTCTGCACAGACGCGTCACTAGACAGCGGCTTGGTAGAAGCAAGCGGCCCATTGGTCACCAGCTTGGTGCAAAGCAAATCACCAGACGCTTTGATCGCAGGCGCATCTGTTGCTGGCCGTGATCTCACTAGCTGGGTTGCCTTTGACCTAGACGCTGGCCTCATCTCAGACGTTACCGCCATGAGCGCGGACGGTGGTCGCATTACCGCAACGCACCCAGTGTATGCTGGTAAATTGCTCTCAGAAGCAAGCATCCCGGCTGGCGTGCAAATCATCAGCACCCGCAGCCGCGCATTTGAACCATTGGAAGCCAATGCTGGCGCAAGCGGCGCAATTGAAAGCGTAGACGCAGCGGCCAGCGGCTTGAGCACAGAAGTGCAATCAATGGCCGCAGCAAGCGCTGGCGTTAGCCTCAACGACGCAAAAGTCATCGTTAGCGGTGGCCGTGGCGTTGGTGGCCCTGAAGGCTACGACCCACTCAAAGAACTATGTTC
This sequence comes from Anaerolineales bacterium, assembly GCA_020630175.1. Classification (GTDB taxonomy): domain Bacteria; phylum Chloroflexota; class Anaerolineae; order Anaerolineales; family UBA6668; genus JAHDIM01. The sequence continues at coordinate 349 of JAHDBW010000204.1, read as the reverse complement.
AACCATGGGTGCCGCACTTGGCGCATCACGCGCCGCAGTAGACGCTGGCTGGATCGCTTACGATCATCAAGTTGGTCAAACCGGTAAAACGGTTAGCCCAGACCTGTACATCGCTTGCGGGATCAGTGGCGCTATTCAGCACCAAGCTGGCATGAACACGTCTAAGAACGTGGTTGCCATCAACAAAGACGGTGAAGCACCAATCTTCAAGCTTGCGCGCTACGGCGTTGTCGGCGATTTGTTTGAAATTGTGCCAGCCCTGAACGAAGAAATGAAAAAACGCCTCGGCTAAACTACCACCGCGTTTTGGAATAAAAAAGGCCGCTGAGATTTTCTCAGCGGCCTTTTT
>JAHDBW010000203.1 GCA_020630175.1 Anaerolineales bacterium | reverse complement strand
CTGTCTTGTTCTCAATTGCGGCCTTGACGAACGCATCAAACAAAGGGTGCGGTCGTAACGGACGCGACAAGAATTCAGGGTGGAACTGGCTCCCAACCATAAATGGATGGTCTGGCAATTCTGCAATTTCTACCAAGCGGCCATCTGGTGACTGCCCAGAAAAGGTCAGGCCTTTTTCTGAGAGCTGATCGCGGTAGGCGTTGTTGAATTCCCAACGATGGCGGTGACGTTCTTGAATGCTATCTTGCCCATAAGCAGCGTGGGCTTTTGTGCCGGGTTGAATATCACATGGATAAACACCGAGGCGCATCGTGCCACCCATATCGGCCAGATCGTGCTGATCTGCCATGAGTGAAATGACGGGATGTTCACAGTGTGGCGCAAATTCGGTGGAATTGGCTTCTTCTAGATCTGCAACAGACCGCGCATATTCAATACAAAGCACTTGCATGCCTAAGCAAATCCCCAAGTAAGGCACCTTCTTTTCGCGTGACCAACGGGCGGCCATCACCATGCCTTCAACGCCGCGTTCTCCAAACCCACCCGGCACAAGAACTGCGTCGGCGTTGGTAACTTCTTGCCAAGCGTCTTCGCTTTTTTCAAGACTAGTGGACTGTACCCAAGTGATATCTACTTCATACCCGTGGGCTAGACCTGCGTGGTAAAGCGCTTCGCGAACGCTGAAGTATGCATCTTCTAGCTCGACGTATTTGCCAACAATCGCGATTTTCACCTTTGGTTTTTCACGATTGTTAATGTCTGCAATGAGACGCTTCCAATCGGTCCAGTCTGGTTTTTTGGCGATTTTGTTGAGCTCAAGCTTGTCCAATACCAATTGGCCGACTTTGAGTTCTTCCAAGAATAGCGGCACGTCATAGGGCAGATCGCTAGTTTCTAGTGGAATAACTGCGTCATGATCCACATCACAAAATTGTGCAATTTTTGAGGTGATTTCGGTGCTAATTGGATAGTCTGCCCGGGCAACAATCACATCTGGCGCAATGCCCATTGAGCGCAGCTCTCTAACGGAGTGTTGCGTGGGCTTTGTTTTTAGCTCACCTGTCGCGCGAATGTGCGGCAGCCAAGTGAGGTGTACAAAGAGCGTTTTTTCGCGCCCTAGCTGGTGCCGTAATTGGCGGAGCGACTCCATAAACGGTTGGCCTTCAATATCGCCAACGGTACCGCCAACTTCACAAATGACAACGTCTGCCCCGGTTTCACGGCTCACGAGTGAAATGCGCCGTTTGATTTCATTCGTAATATGCGGGATGACTTGAATCGTGCCGCCTAGGTAATCACCGCGCCGTTCATTTGCAATGACAGTGCTGTAAATGAGACCAGTTGTAATATTGCAAACTTTTTTAAGCTTGATATCAATAAAACGCTCATAGTGGCCCAGATCAAGATCCGTCTCAGCGCCATCATCGGTCACAAATACTTCTCCATGCTGATAAGGAGACATTGTGCCTGGGTCAACGTTTAAATAGGGGTCCAGCTTTTGAACCGTCACCTTTATGCCACGTTCTTTGAGCATTCGCCCTAACGCAGCCGCAACGACTCCCTTTCCCACTGAACTCAGCACTCCGCCGGTAACAAAAATATATCGCGTCATTACAACCTCAAGTTTGCTAATCAAAAACGCTACATTTTATCAGCGTTAGCGGTCAGCGCCAGTGCTGGAATATAGAAAAAGCCTAGGATTGTTTCGGGAATCCGGCACAACATACTAATTACGCTGTTACAAACCCGTATGAACATTACATTAGGTGCAAATTTCAGCGAATTGATAACAAGACTTGTTTTTCATAGTAACATTGTTAGAGAAGTGTCAAGAGACCTTTTGAAGCTGGTTTGGTTCTTATTTATCTAATCATTCGGCTCACTTAGCGACAAATCCCAACGTCAACGTTTGTATTTGTCAAATTGTCTTTCGAAAACACGTTTTTTATATAAATCCATTGCAACTTTGTTTTTATTAGTTGCTGTACCTATATTGCTTTATTAAGTAATTTTTTATTGATTAATAGTCATGGCTAATTTCGACCAAATCAAAGATGTCGGTGTCTTTTTCGACTTCGAGAATATTGTGTACTCTCTCCGAAGGGCGTATGGCATCAATCCCAACTTTGAAGATTTGATGGACAAATGTAAAGAGTTTGGGCGGGTAGTGGTCGCACGTGCCTACACAGACTGGAGTGGGCACCGCACAATGACCGTGCCACTGCACTCTAGCGGCTTTGAACTGGTTTATGTGCCTATTTATGGCACTAGCGTCAACTATCAAAATCAAAACAGCGCACCACCAAAAAACATCGCGGATATGTATATGGTGATTGATGTGATGGAAGTGCTCAACAGCCAACCAAACATTGACACGTACGTGCTACTCACTGGTGATAAAGACTTCATCCCACTGGCGCAAGCGATTCGCCGCCGTGGTAAGCGTGTCATTGGCTTGGGTGTGGATGGCGCATCTTCGCCGCACTTTGCGCAGACAACCGATCTTTTCATTCTCTACAGCGAAGTGTCTGGTTTACCGCAAGCGCCAAGCGCTTCACGGCCAACCGATATTTACGATGCGCTGGTCCAAGCGGTTGCGCGGCTCATTAAAGAAGATAAATCCACCGTATTGCCAAGCGTCAAGCTAGAAATGGGGCAGTTGCTCGGTGGGTTTGATGAAAAGAAATTTGAAGATGAAAATGGCGTTGCGTTTGCCCGTTTCAAAGACTTTGTACTTGAAGCGCAAAGCCGTGGCCTAGTCACCCTCATTACGGAAGGGACAGTCAACACAGTGCTGCTGACTGAAAAGACAGCCCAAGCTGCTGACCGCTCACTTGCTGCGTCACCGCGTAATGAAGAGCCGCTGACCGTCAATCGGGCATTCTCTCTGCTTTCACAAGCAGTGCGAAAGGCGCAAGACGAAGGCCGGTCGCCACGGGTGGCCTCTATCAAATCGGTGCTCAATGAATTGAGCCACAATTTTGATCATACACAAATCATTGGCCGTTCTTTTGAAAAGTTCAGTGATCTTGTTCGCGCAGCAGAAAAACAAAACTTAGTCCGTGTCAACGGTGCTGGCAATCAGATGGAAATCTATCCGCCGCGCGTCACCACAGATGACCATGACGACACGAAGCCGCCAAATTACATGCAATACCGCGCGATTAGCGATCGTGAAGCGCGCCAAATGCTATTAGACGGATTGCGCGCGTTTGACAATTACCCATCGCCCTTTATTCCGTTAGAAAGCTTCTGTCGTGAAATGCGTGACGAACGCAGCATCTATCTGCCAAATTGGAAGTTACGTGAGTTGCTAACTGAAGCCAATCATAATGACTTGTTGGTCACTACTTCTCCGATGGGGGCTGTGCCAAAGACCTATGAGCTCACCACTGATAACGAAATGATCTCTGCGTTTCTAAATAAAGAAGGCATTGGTGATCTTGCCCCGATTTTGCCAGGCACAGCAGATTTACAAGAGTTGCCAACCAATGGTCTGCGCCTTTTGACGCTTGATGAGGCGCTTAGCCTATTAAGTGACGCTGTTTCGCAAGCAGAAGAGGGTAACTATTCACTACGCCCGGCTGATATCTCTAAACGCATGCGGCGTATTGCCCCGAATTTCAGCGTGACTGATGTAAAGAACGCGAATGGCGGGAACTTGCGCGCCTTTGCCGAGCTTGTGGCAATCGCCGCTGAGCAAGGCCGCGTGATGATTTCTGGCACGGAATCAGAAATGGAAATTCATTCAACAGCGTAATTTCTATTGAAAGAGCTCAGAGTAAGTAAACAAAAAAGGCTGACGCAAACACGTCAGCCTTTTTGATTCAGACAAGTTAGCGGTAAAAGCTATGCTGCTTCTTCTGCTGTCACCTTGATCATTTTATCGCCTTGGCGAATTGCGTTTACAACGTCTTGATCAGCTTGTGATGCAACCTTACCAAATACGGTGTGGCGGTTGTCCAAGTGTGGCGTTGGGCCGTGCGTAATAAAGAATTGGCTGCCGTTTGTACCTGGGCCAGCGTTTGCCATAGACAAAATCCCAGCAGAATCGTGGCGCAGTGGGTTGCCAGCAAACTCATCTGCAAATTTGTAGCCTGGGCCACCACGACCGGTACCGGTTGGGTCACCACATTGGATCATGAAGTTTGCAATAACGCGGTGGAATACAACGCCATCGTAGAATCCTTCACGCGTCAAAAAGACAAAGTTGTTTACTGTCTTTGGCGCATGTTCTGGATATAGAACGAGGTTGATATCACCTTTATTTGTTTCAATTTTAATGTTGTAGCGCTTTTCTACATCAATTTGCATTTCTGGGGCGCTTTTCCAAGATTTGTGTTTACTTCCAAACATAATTCACTCTTTTAGAATTGTATTTTTTAGGCCGATAACGACCCATCAATTTCGAACAATAAGCATATCATAATGCAGCAATCGGCAAACATCACAGCATATAGGAGAGAGGGGACGCGTAAGCATATAGACGATGCCCCCTTCTAACCAAAATCCTGCCCAAATCGATGCTTACTGTGCTAAACTAGTTTTAATATGAATGCAATGATGCGTATGCACAACACCATAAGACAGGGCTGATATCGAGACATATCACCCGAGCATTTTGGTGCGCATCAGCGCCTAATTGAACTTCTAGCCACTGTCTCAGACGGTGGCTTTTTTATTTGATACACAAGACGAATTGCCGCAAGCGTGCTTCGTCCTATTAAAAACAAACATTACCATGTCAGAAAACATTCTTGTCTCAGTTGCTTGGCCGTATGCCAATGCAGAAATCCATGTCGGAAACATTACCGGCGCGTATTTGCCAGCCGATATTTTTGCGCGCTATCAACGCTTGATGGGCAATAACGTGCTGATGGTTTCTGGGTCAGACGCACATGGCACCCCCATTACAGTGCGCGCCGATGAAGAAGGTGTCACTGCAAAAGACGTGTATGAGCGTTACCATCAAAAGTTTCTCAAGCTATTTACCAGCCTTGGGTTGAATTACGATCTCTTCACAACGACACATACGGAAAATCACGCCGAAGTGTCGCAAAAGATGTTCTTACGCCTGCTAGAAAATGGCTACATGTACCGTGAGATTCAAAAGCAATGGTATTCGCCCGCCGAGTCGCGCTACTTGCCAGATCGCTATGTTGAAGGCACGTGCTATATCTGTGACTATGACAACGCCCGCGGCGACCAATGCGACAACTGCGGCAACTTACTCGATTCAACGCGCCTTATCAATCCACGTTCAAAAACCGGGGCGAGCGCTTTAGAGCTGCGCGAGACAGAGCATTACTTCATCGATCTTGCAAAGCTCACGCCAAAGCTACAGGCGTTTCTTGAAAAAGACAAAGACTTCTGGCGCCCAAATGTGCTTGCAAAGTCACTCCATACGGTAAATGAAGAAGGCCTGCATGGCCGCGCCGTGACCCGCGACTTAGAGTGGGGCGTGCCAGTCCCAATTGAAGACTGGGACGATAAGCGATTGTACGTATGGTTTGAAGCAGTAATTGGCTACCTGAGCGCCTCGATTGAATGGTCAAAAAACAACGGGACGCCAGATGCATGGCAAGACTGGTGGTATGACGAAGCCCGTACCTACTACTTCATTGGCAAAGACAATATTCCATTCCATGCCATTATTTGGCCAGCGGAATTAGCAGGGGTCGGCAAGCTCAACGCGGACGATCGCGGCGAACAGCTCAACCTGCCCTATGACGTGCCAGCGAATGAGTTCATGAACTTGGAAAATCAAAAAATTTCCGGCAGCCGCAACTGGGCCGTCTGGGGGCAAGATGTTACCGACCGCTACGGGCCAGATCCGGTACGGTTTTACCTAACAATGGCAATGCCAGAAAGCAAAGACAGCGATTGGGTCTGGGCAGATTTTGTCTCACGCAATAATGATGACCTTGTTGCAACGTGGGGTAACCTTGCCAACCGCATGCTAGGGTTTGCATTCAAACGCTATGAAGGCAAAGTGCCAGCACCGGGCTTGCTTACAGAAGAAGACCAAGCCTTACTAGACACCGTCGCTGCTGGCTTCGACTCTGTTGGTGACCTAATCAACCGCGTAAAGCTGCGTGCTGCGCTGCGTGAAGCACTACGCATAGCGGCTGAAGTGAACAAGTACCTTGACCGCACCGCACCCTGGAAAGCCATCAAGGTCGATCCAGAGGCAGCCGCCCGTTCGGTCTATGTCTCCTTGCGCTGCATCGACTCTGTCAAAACCTTGTTTGCGCCGTTTGTGCCGTTCAGCTCACAAAAGCTGCATGAATTGTTAGGCAATGAAGGCCAGCTCTTTGGTGAACAAGTGATTCAAACGCACACCGAAACAGAACGTAGCCACGAGGCACTTTCTTATGACGGATCAGCAGCAATTGGGCGCTGGGAACCAAGCAACTTACAGCCCGGCCAAGCCTTGCAAAAGCCAACCCCGCTATTCCGCAAGCTAGAACCAGAAGTGGTTGCAGAAGAACAAGCGCGCTTAGGCTAACAGCC
>JAHDBW010000202.1 GCA_020630175.1 Anaerolineales bacterium | reverse complement strand
CCCAAGTGAGATCAGTGGTGCCGTCTGGGAGAAGTTTGCGGACTGTGATGGGCATCATTAATACCAATGATCAGTTTCACTATCGTAATAATGGAACCCCAGTGCACGGGCTAATTGTTGTACTCTTTGGAAATGTTCAGCCTTAAAAACAAGAAAGCCAAAGTCGTCACCACCGGTCTCAACGCTATATGAGGTTAGTCCAACTTTATTTAGGGCAATGTCTATTTCTACCATTGGCTCACTAAATTTGTTGTATGGTTCGTTATAGCCATACTGCAGAGGTAATTCCACGTTTCTCGTATGTAGCAGCTGAGAAAACAACTGCCTAAAGATTAGGTAATAATGAGATTCTTTCCAATCGAAATAAAATCCAATCATAGCTTTTGTTAGACATGAACAGGTAACGGTTACTACCTCATGTTGTTCTAGCTTATCCTCTCTACGTAGACAAGGAAAGAAAAGTTCCTTTAGAAGATTCTGTGCCAATTCATAATTTGGATTTTTGATTAAACCATCGCACAATAGATCAGAGAATATGAATATGTCATAAGGATTGATATCAACTCTATTTCCGATATTTACTGTTGGGGTAGATACAAACTCAGTCAATGAAGAGAAATGCGCTTGTAAAGCCTCAATCTGCGAGACATCAGTAAGCGCTTGCGGGCGAAAATTTAAGCTCTCATCAATATATAGTTTTATTTGACCTTGCGTTTTTACAATCCAATATTGCATTTTCTGCACAATCATCATGATAAATGCAGCCTCATTAGGAATATCACGTTGCAATTGCATTGAATTGTCATTACAAGCGTAATAGTAAAGCCCATTAGGCAGAAGGCAGCCAGTTACTAGTTGATTGAATAACAACGATTCTAAGGTTACATCAAACTCCTGATTCGTTATTTTCTGATGATTCATGACTTATGCTGCTCCCCAATAGTAATCTACAAGCTCTTTAGGATAGTATGGCGATTGGCTTAGCGATGTGTCATCTAGCTGCAAAATGATGACTAGTGCTGCAACTTCAAATGCCCAATATCCAACATAAGATAAATCATCACGTTCGTGTGGATCTGGTGGCCCCATAAGAAGCCCGCCACGTCGTACCTCCACATAATGATCTAGATATTCATTCAAGAAAGCAGTCTGTTGAGATTTATCTGTAATTCTAAGAGCCTTAGTTAGTAACCAATAATCAAAATATGCATAAGTCGCCATTCTATCACCCAAAACGGACATCTGATTTTGTGCAGCAGAGAGGACTCCCAACAGAATATCATCATCAAAGTTTTCCTCACTAAGTGCATTTAAAAATTCTGATTGGGGGGTTAGCTTCATTAAAAAGGCAAATGAAAGCAACTTAACCATCGTGTCGTAGGAAGAAAGACTCCGTTTATATCCTTGAATACACTCTTCTGAGCCTTTATAAGACAGAAGATTAAGAACATCCACAAGCGATTTAGTAGTATCTTCAACCGAAGTGCCAATTGAATACTCAATATTTACTTGCTTAATAAGAGTATCCAAAAGTGTGCTGTATTTAGATAGAGATAGTTGTTCTGGCAATGTGGATGAGGTTTCTTCCAAATTTCCAGCCTCTAATATTGATTTGCGAATCCGTATATTTACAAAGTCAAGCAAGTCTTTGAAATATTCTTTTGACTTTCGACTATCACGTGGTTTCATAAACGATAGTTGTTCCGGCAATGCGGATGACGTTTCTTCCAAATTTCCAGCCTCTAATGTTGATTTGTGAATCCGTATATTTACAAAGTCAAGCAAGTCTTTGAAATATTCTTTTAACTTTCGACTATCACGTGGTTTCATAATGGGTATAAATAAAAACATCCGGTAACCAATTTATGATTACCAGACGTTTATGAGGTTTATTTCTTCTTCTTCGCCTTAGTTTTCGCTTTGGCTTTAGGCTTCGTCGCCTTCTTTTCTTTCTTCGGTTCAGGCGGCGGTGGTGGTGGCTCTGGGCCTTCTAGCCTTGGGGCAAAGCCAATCACTTGCATGATGGTGTCTTGCGGCCACAGCGCGTGAATTTCAGCCCCGCGTTGGGCACGTTTGCGGGATGGCGCTTTGTCTAACTTGAGCAGCTTCGCTTGGCCTTTTGAGGTCAAAATCACGCAGTAATCTTTGACCGTACTGATCGTCGCACCAGTTAGGTAGCGTGAACCGCTCATCTTCCAAGCTTGGACGCCTTTGCCATAGCGGCCTTGCGTTGGATACTCACTCATCGGGGTGCGTTTGCCCGCGCCGTCAGAGGTAACTAAGAGGATGTCGCTGTCTGGATTGACAATGTCAAACGCCACAACAGCATCGTTTTTAGCACCAAGCTTGACGCCGTTCACACCGCCAGCCGTTAGCCCCATGTGGCGCACGTCTTTGCCCTTGAAGCGGATGCCTTGCCCTTGGGCAGTTACCATCATCAGCTCCGAGTCTTCTTCAATCACACGCGCCCCAATCAGTTGATCGCCGTCGCTAATATTCATGACTTTGAAGTCCGTTGAAGATGGACCTGGCAAGTCATTGATATGGATCTTTTTGACCATGCCACTGTTCGACGCTAATGCCAGATAAGGCCCAGTCTTAGACGGTTTATCTTTCTCATCGGTAGACGCGATGCGAACTTTGCCATCTAACGCCACTACGGCAACAACTTCATCTTCAGCGCTAAAAGCACTAATAGAAGACCACGGAGGGGCATCTTTCAGGTCGGTGATCTCTGTAATGGTGTGCGCAGGCATTGCGGACGCTCGGCCATCTGCCGTAAACAGGTAGACCACATCGCGGGTATTTGCATTGGCCACGGCTAACGGTGCGTTTTTGCTTACCGCCATCCGGCCACTGGGTTTCAAGCGGCCAACGCCGCCATCACTCGTCACAACAACCCAAACATCTTCACTTGGTACAAGATCGCGGGCGCGGGTCAAAACGCCAGTTGAACTGGTAACAATTTGCGTACGCCGCGCATCACCAAATTCTTCTTTGATGGTCGTGAGCTCTTCAGTGATCACGTCACGCATCAATTTAGGGGATTTCAACAGCTTCTCAAGATAGTTGATAATGCCCTTGAGCTCTTTATATTCTTCTTCTAACTTTTTGCGTTCCAGCCGCGCAATGCGCTTGAGCGGCATATCTAAAATGGCATTGGCCTGTAATTCGCTCAACTTGAGCTTTTTCATCAGGCGTTCGCGGGCAGTTGGCGTATCTGGTGAATTACGGATGATCTTGATGACTTCATCAATGTTCTTCAGCGCAATCAGCAAGCCTTCTACGATATGCGCGCGCGCTTTAGCCTTTGCCAGATCAAATTCACTGCGGCGGCGGATAATTTCCAGCCGATGCTCAACAAACACGCGCAGTGATTGCTTCAGACTCAGCATGCGCGGCTCACCATTGACCAGGGCCAGCATAATAATGCTGAACGTGGACTGGAGCGGCGTGATTTTGAACAACCGTTTGATCACTTCATCTGGATCGATTTTGCTGTGCAATTCGATGACGATGCGCATGCCTTGGCGGTCGCTTTCATCGCGTAGGTCAGAAATTCCTTCTACGCGGCCTTGACGGACCATATTGGCAATCCGTTCAATCAGGCTAGATTTATTCGTTTGATACGGCAACTCTGTCACAATCAAACGATTGCGACCACGGCCCATTTCTTCAACGTGGATCTTGGCTTGAACAGTAACTTTGCCGCGCCCTGTGCCATAGGCATTGAGCAGCGTGTCTTCGCCTTCTTTAGTGACAATAATGCCGCCCGTTGGGAAGTCTGGCCCTTTGACAAAGTTCATCAAATCGGCCACTTGCACGTCTTCTAAGCTTTCCCAACGCTCTAGCATATACACCAGCGCGTCGCACACTTCTATTAAGTTGTGTGGCGGGATCGAGGTAGACATCCCCACAGCAATCCCCGTTGCGCCGTTGATCAGCAAGTTGGGCAGGTTTGCTGGCAGCACCACTGGCTCCAGCAACGTATCGTCAAAGTTTGGCGTGTAGTCGACCGTTTCTTTTTGAATATCAGTCAGCAGTTGCATCGAAAGATGCTGCAAACGCGCTTCGGTATACCGCATTGCCGCGGGCGAATCGCCATCTACAGACCCAAAGTTGCCTTGTCCGTCCACAAGCTCATAACGCATAGAGAAATCTTGCGCCATGCGGGCCATTGCATCATAAACAGACTGATCGCCGTGCGGGTGATACTTACCCAGTACTTCCCCAACCACACGCGCCGACTTTTTGTGCGACGTTGTAGGGCGCAAGCCCATGTCATGCATGGCGTACAAAATACGCCGCTGCACGGGTTTGAGGCCATCACGGGCATCTGGAAGGGCACGCGCCACAATTACACTCATCGCATAGGAGAGGTAAGAGGCTTGCATTTCCTCGTTAATATCGATCTGTTTGACTATGCCTACTTGCATGTGTTCTTTGCTTTTTGCGTGTGTTGCGTATTTGCTACGCGGTTAGTTGTGCGTGTCTAACTTAGACAAGAAAGGGCACGTATACGCACCCTTATGTTCTATCTATCATGCGCTAATGTAAATTACTTAGCTCGACGGTTTACCGCCACCGCCGCTGTTGTTACCGCCGCCGCCACCACGGCGTCTGCGTCTGCGTCGGTTATTTCGTTTTTTGTTGCCCGCTGGCTTCTGGTTGGCATTCCCAACATCAGCTTTAGCAGCAGATTTCTTGCGATTATCAGCGGACTTGGCCTGTGGCTGCCCTTGGTTACGGCTTTGCTGTTGGCCTTGTGCCTGCTTCTTGCCACCTGATCTATTCTTACCACCGCGCCGACGGCGACGGCCAGACTTGCCAGATTTTTCTGACTTTTCGCTATTACTAATGCCAGGGTATTTTGTCTTTTTGACAGGCATTTTGGCAGGTGCATATTCGCCATCTACAAACCAAAACTCTGGCATTGGCGTTGGTGCCCAGTCGTCCAAGGGTGTCTTAGGTGGATCTTCACGCGGTGCGCTGCGGTCACCCCAAGTCTTTGGAATTTCTGGATCCCAAACATATTCTTTTTCACGGCCGCGGCCCCGGCGGCGATTGCCACGGTCGTCACTGTTGTAAGAGTCGTTACGATCGCGGTTCCCGCTGCGCCCACGATTCCGGCCACGGTCGCGGCCTTGCTCACTATCAGAATTGCGGTCATTACGGCGTGTGCTTTTCTGCTCTTTTGCAGCCGCTGGAGCCGCCGACGTGTAATCAAAAGCGGCACTTTCAAAGCGTTGCAGCGGACGCCCAACTTCAAACTCAATGTTGAGGATGTCTTCTTCTTCAGCCGGGGCAACTAAGCTTACAAGCGTGGCATTGCCCGCCTTCTGCATTCGCTTTTGATAGTCAGCTGGTGTTGTTGGCACATCGTAATTCACAATGAAGTCAAACTCAGCGGCATCTTCTAGCACAGGCTGGTTTGTGACTAACACCTGTAATTTGCCAGCCGCCATATCTTTAAGTAACTCGCCGCTTTGCAACTTAGACTGTTGATTGAACAACGTCTTTGCTAAGAATTTACGCGCGCGTAAACGGCGGGCTAAGTGCGACCCCGCAGTTTTATCTGCGACATAGATCAACGTGCGCTGGGGGCGATGGCTTTTTAAGAAGTGCACCATAAAGCGGCGCTTCAAATCACTGCCAACTGGCCAGACCTGATGCGGCACTGCATTTAAAGGACGCGCTTCAGTGGGGCAATCAATGCGAATGGTATTACCTTGGATTGCGGCAAAAATCTGCTGGGCGGTTTCTGTTTCAGAACAAGCAGTAATGTAAGACTGGCAGCCGTTTGGTAACGCCGCCGCAATTGCTTTACAGTCTTCAGCAGACTCGTACGCCTGCGCGTGCACAACAGCCAGCAGTTGCGTGTTCGCTAACGATAGCGATTGCGCGGCTAAGGCCTTCGCTGCAGCCGTTGGCGTTGCAAAAATCACGCGCGTTGTAGCCAGTGCATCTGGCACGGCATCCTCTATGAGGGTAACGCTGCCGGTCTTTGTTTTACCAATTGTGCGCAACTGTTGTGACAATCGATTTGCCGCTGCCGCATCAGGAATAAGAACAAGCGCCTGCGCGTCAGCCGTTAAGCTGTGCAAGGCCATAATAAGCGCAATTTCACTTGCACCAGAGCCCTGTGGGGCAACAACTACAACGCTTTCTTTGTTCAACAAACGCGGCAAGGCTTCAGCCTGCGCATAAGAGGGCGTTTCATACCCTAAGGTTTGTAGTTGACTTTGGAGATCAGCGTTCAGAGAAAAATCGGCAAAATTCATATAAAGTGTTTACTCTATATTCGATTATACCTGAATTTTGAGGAGAATATAGAAAATATGTTCTTGTTTAGTGGATCAATTTACATCGGTAATTGTTCATTTACAGATCACCTACATTGATAAATAGCAAATGCTACTCCAAATAGACATTAATAAACGGCTATTAACATCATTGGCGTAACCATGCAAGAATAGACTTACGGCATAAGACTTGCTGCCTACCTTTTGGTAGAATAAATTCT
>JAHDBW010000201.1 GCA_020630175.1 Anaerolineales bacterium | reverse complement strand
AAGGAACGCGCTTCGTCGTGTGAAATCAGCAATCGAAACTAACAAGAATTGCGCCGCTACTAGGTGCAGAGCTTAGGCATCATCTCACTTCTGCAAACGTAGATGCGGCGGTTAACTTCGTGCGTGGCGTAAACAATTCCCACACATCTGGCATTCCATAAGCAGGCGTCGGGACGACGGGATCAGCATAGCCAAGCTGGGCTAAGACTTGTGACTGCGTTGGTGATGGCACATACTGCGCGGCACCTTCGTTATCATAAAGATATAACTTTGCAGCGCGCGGTAGCCCGCAATGCCCTACTGGATTATTGCCGCCCAACATCTCTTGATAGGCACCTTGCGCTAAAAATGCGATATACAACTCTTCGCCATCTTCAATCTCAGGCAACATCAATTTGACATCGCTAATGCCGTGCTCTTTGGCAATCCGTTTGACGTTTGGATACTGATCATCACTGTCGCAAGACGTTCCACCCAGTGTGACTTCCACAAAGTTGCGATCCAACATATTCAGCGGCAGCACGGTAAATAATTCGCTCAATGCCCAAAAGTCTGGCAGCGTGTTCATCATCGATCCATTGAGGATATACCAAGGTGTATCTGACTCATTATCGATTTTGGCAGTCACTTTGAACACTTGCATGCCGTGTTCTGCCACAGTGTAGCGCCCTACCTCTGAAAGAATATCTGGCACCGGCACATCATATTCCGCACAGATTTCAGTGACTTTCAGCAGTAACTTTTCAGCAAATAGCGCATAGTCAAAGTCAAAATCCAATGTCATTTGCGCTGGAATGCCGCCGCCAATATTCAAGATTGAAAGGGTTGGAAATTCCCGCTTTAGCTGCGCATACGTCTTGATCGCCGCTGCTAGCCGCTGTACAAACAAGTCTTCATCTGTCACTTGGCTACCGACCATCACATGCAGCATGCGCAGTTGCAAATTATCCGCTTGCGCAATTTTCGCTAGGACAACATCTTGTGAGGCTTTATCCAATCCAAAACGGCAGTTCGCTTTGGGCGGGCTTGTCAAATCGCGACTAGAGCCACCGCACTTAATGCGGATGCCAACGTCCAATTTCCCTGATGCCGCAGCAAGCCCCGCGACTTCATTTTCATGTGAAATCACCGGAATAACGTTTTGATGCAAATCACGCAACGCCAGAATTTGATTTGCATATGCGCTGCCCGTACGCTTGAACCCATTACAGATAACCATCTTGCTGTCATCAAAACGCCCTTCTGCTTTCATGGCGCGAATGATGTGCAAGTCGGTTTCACTTGAGGTTTCATAGTGTGCCCCAGCGGCTAACGTTGCTTTGATAACTTCCGCATTCATGTTGGCTTTAGAGGCATACGCATAATGAAACGCGCCTTGATAACCGAGCTTAGCAATTGCAGTTGTAAATGTGTTTTGTAAGAAGCTGATCTTTTCTTGAATAAGCGGCAAATACGCCACTGTCAGCGGGGTCGGGTCTTGATGCTGGCTGGCTAGCGCGGCAAGTGACATGCCGTCCAGATGCAAATCACCAGACTGGTGAACCAAATGTTGCCCGAATTGATGTTGTTCTGGAACAGGAGTTGTGGCGTTCCAACCGATTACCGTTTTCATTTTCCTACCTCTAGTGTGGTTCAACTTGCCGATCAACAAGTTAGTGGCTGAACAACGAATACCCCTGTGGCTCAACCCGTTTACTGATTACTAGGCATAGTTTATGAGAACTGCGCTGCAAAAATCGGGCAAGGGCTGTAGTTGACTGCTATTCACACCCGACTTAATCGGGCAAAAATGGTAGCAAAACGCTTCTATTTATGCCCGACAAAATTCCCAACACTGCCCGATATAGCAGCGTGACAAACCTTATTATTTAGCTGTTAGACGGTAGTACTTGTAGTTTTTAGGTCAGTCAAAAGGTACAGCGCACAGATGCGTTGAAACATTAGGTATCAAATAGAAATGGTTACAACTCTGCTCCACACTTGGATCGATTTACGGGACGGCGAAACCCGTCTATTCGGATTGATGTCCGCACATGCCATGCTGTATGGCGCCTCAAAGTCTTTACTCTTGACAGCGGCAACCGCTATTTTCCTCACGCAATTTGATGACAGTGTCATTCTTTGGAGCTACCTTGTCATTGCGGTCGCGTCAATTCTATTAAGCGTTGTCCTGACACATGTGCAAGAGAAATTTCCCAGCAAGGTGCTGTACCGTGGCATTCTGCTCCTGCTGATTGCCGCCGCGCTTTCCTTCTGGTTCGGCTTATTAGTCGCCGCTCCTGCTTGGATTGTCTTTGCGCTGATGGCATGGGAGCGGGTGCAAGACACGGTCTTTCGGGTGGAATGGTTTGGCATTCAGGGCGAATTGCTCAACATGCAGCAATCCAAGCGCTTGCTGGGTCCCATTGGCGTCATGGAAATGATTGGTAAGGTCATCATCAATCTGATTGTGCCGCTGCTGTTGCAGTTCATCACCGCCCGCGCGTTAGTCTTCTTAGCCATCATCGGCTATGCCCTGATTTATATCGTGCTTGAACTGCTGATGCGCCAAGCAGCCACAGACGATGAGCCAACGCACCAAGCCCGCCAACGCCTACAGCCCACGCGGGAACGTACGCCAACACCGCTCAAAGAGAATAAATTTCTGTGGGCCTTCTTTGCCTCAATTGCCTTGGCCGTGCTGCTAGAAATGGTCTTGACCTACGGCACCTTTGGCGCAATCCAAAGCCGCTATACGACTGAAACGAGTATGGCAACCTTCTTGTCTTGGGTGCAGTTCATTACGTTTAGCGCGGTCTTACTGATCCGGGCGCTGCTGACAGAAGGGCTAGTGCGGCGCTTTGGCGCTGGCGCTGGATTTGCAATTTTGCCCGTGATCTTAGCCATTTCCAGCGGCATAAGCATCGCCAGCGGTGTCGGGCTAGGCGTTGCAAGTAGTGCCTTCTTTTTCTCAGTGATCGTGATTTACACGGCGGTGATGGTGGTCTTTGAAGGGATTTACGACACGTCCATTGTGTTGCTGCTACAAGTGCTCAATCCAAAAGAGCAGTTGCAAGCGCAGATCGGGTCAGAAATGGTGATCACACCGCTGGCAACCGGCGTCACTGGTATTGTCTTGCTGCTCCTTCGCTATTTCGGCTGGACCAGCCCGCTGATCGCGATTAGCATCTGTGCGCTGATTGCTGTGGGGATGATTGGCGTAACCTATGCCATCTACAAGCTGTATCATGCCGCGCTGGCCCAGACCTTTGAAGCCGCAACCTTTGCCGGCGAAGCCTATCAATTAAGTCGTGCGGAATTGAAAGCCTGCCAACAACGCTTGCGCAGCCAACACGCCATTGAAGTTCAATTTGCTGTGGATCAGCTCAAGGCCACGCAGCACCCATTTACGGCGGCTGATCTCTCAAGATTGCTAACGCATCGCGACTCAAATATTTGTACGCTAGGTCTGCAATTGACAGCCCAAACACGCTGTCAGGCACTGCTACCAATGGTGTACACCCTACTCAGCGTTGAGCAAACGCCACAGCTTCAGTGTGTCGCCCTAGACACATTATGTACGTTGGCAGCCGAAAAGGCCCTACCAACCGTTCGCATTTACCTGACTAGCGATGTTGCCATACTGCGCCACCGAGCGATGACGTTGCTCCTCCAACACGGTGACCTACAGGATTTGAATATGGTCACGACGATGTTGACGGCCTTACTCAAGACCACCTGTAAAAACACCCAATTGTTGCTGGCAGAAACGCTGCTGAACAGCCACATCCCAGCACTTTATGACAAAGCCTTTATCCAGTTACTGGACAACGCCACCCGTCAAGTAAAACGCCATTGTTACAAATTGATCGGTGACCTTGGGACAACTGTCCATCTAGATAAATTGATAGCCGCTATTCATGTCCCGCACTATGCCGGTATTGCTAGCACAAGCTTAGTAAAACTCGGCGCAGTGACCATTTCGACTTTGCAGCAGCACTATGAATGCACCGCGACAACCCAACGCACCAAACAGCGTTTGCTCAACGTCTTAGGCCAGCTAAACCTGCCAGCCGCCAACGCCTACTTGGTTGCCCAATTGCCAACCTGTGACATGGACAGCCGCCGCCTCATTTACAGCGCGCTGACCCGCAACCAATATCACGCACAGCACATCGACTTAGCCGAACTAATGGCCCTAGAACTTGAAACAGCCGCCAGCCTGACTGCCCTGCAAGCGACGCTTAGTCAGCAACCAGCAGACACGCTGTTACTAGATGGACTAGCGCAAGCCAGCCGTGATGTTCGCCATCAGATTAGCCTCTTGCTTGGGCTGATGCGTGAACCAAAAGTCGTTCAAACTGCCAAACGCGCGTTAGACCACGGCAGTGCCACTCAGCAGGCCTTGGGGCTGGAATATTTTGAAATTGCGTTTCCCAAGCAGTTTAGAACAACAGGAATTGCGCTTTTCGACCCACAACAAAGCACTCAGGAGCGCTGGGCTAAGTTACAGCACAGCTACGCGCAGTACCAGCTTGGCATTGCCGATTCCGTACAATTGATTTTGCAGTCAGCCACGCTTAGTCCTTGGCTAAAGACGTGCGCGGCTCAAATGGCGACCAAACTTAACGACACCCAAGGTCAACTCGCAGGTCACCATCGCCCACTAGACGTAGCAACCACACTGTAAGGACTTGAAATTGGGGCTTTGAATTTTGGCGGAACATCGTATACAATCTAATTAGTGTTGTTTAGACACTAATTAGATACGTAATGTAACTCCCACTAAATTCAAGAGAGGTTCCAAATGTTTGGCATAAAGTACATCAAATTTCATCCAACAGAATTCGTATTGCAATATCGCGGCGGAAAGATAGTACGTGAAGGTGCTGGTCAAGCATTTACGTATTTTTCTGCCTTTACCTCCTTGGTCAAAATCCCGCTGGCAAGCGTGGATGTGCCATTCATTTTTGAAGCCATTACCGCAGACTTTCAAGCCGTCACCATGCAAGGCTCGCTGACCTATCGTGTTTCAGATCCTAGGAAGCTTTCTGCGCTGATGAACTTCACGCTAGATGCCAAAGGCCAAGCCTACCTGTCAGATGATCCGCATAAGCTGCCCAAACGGCTGATTGATCATACGCAGGTGCTCACCCGTTCATTGCTAAAAACCATGGATTTACGCAGCGCCTTGACCGGCATCGACACAATTATTGCCGACCTACAACAGGGATTGTCACGCGCGGAGCCAATCACGCTGCTCGGGATAGACGTTATCGGCCTGTCCATTTTAGCCATCAAGCCAACGCCTGAAACCGCCCGCGCGTTGGAAGCCGAAGCACGAGAGCAGATCTTGTTAGAAGCAGACGAGGCAATTTACTCCCGGCGCAATGCGGCCGTTGAGCAAGAGCGCAACATCAAAGAAAACGAGCTCAACACAGAAATTGCCGTTGAAAATAAGCGGCGTCAAATTCGTGAAACCAAGATGGACGCTGAAAAATCAGTCCAGCAAAAACGACGCGAATTGGAAGAAGCGAAGAAGTCAACCGAAATTGCACTTGAAGACATGAATAAGACCCTTACCGCACTGGCAGTTGAAAATGCCAAAGCCAAAGCTGATGCCAAGGCCTATGCAGTCAAGGTCTTGGTCGAACCAGTGTCGACGCTTGATCCGAAAATTTTGCAGGCGCTAACCAATACCAGCATGGACTCAGGGCAGTTGATTTCATTAGCGTTTAGAGAGCTGGCCGAAAGTGCAGACAAAATTGGGCAGTTGAACATCTCACCTGAGTTGCTAACAGCGTTAGTACCGCCCAAGGCAAACTAGATGTCTCCAACAACTGAGAACAAAATTGTTTTAGTTGTCCGCAAAACGCGTTTAGATGAATTGGTAACGCGCTTTAATACCAAAGAGCAAGCGCGCTTCTATATAGAGCATTTAGGCGCAGACTTTTCTGACTATCTTGCGGAGGACCAGCAATACAAGCAGAGCGTGGCTGCCGCACAGCGCATCTTGTCAGGCGTTGGACGTGTCCAGCGCCTTGACAGGGAATTTGCCCCCAATTTTGTGTTTGGCAAACACGACACCGTTGTCGTCTTAGGGCAAGATGGGCTAGTGGCCAACATTCTGAAGTATTTGGACAATCAACCTGTCGTTGGCGTCAATCCTGACCCCGCCCGCTGGGAAGGCACGTTGCTGCCGTTTACTGTGGCTGACCTAGCCACTGTCTTGCCCGCAGTGTTCAACGGTACGTGCACCGTCCGAAACGTGACAATGGCCAAAGCCAGCCTGAACACAGGCCAAACGATTTATGGGGTCAATGATATTTTCGTTGGCCCCAAAACGCATAAGTCAGCGCGTTATTCAATTGCGATTGGTGGTAGGAAGGAAATGCAGTCTTCAAGCGGTCTGATTATTTCAACCGGATTAGGCTCTACTGGCTGGCTCCGCAGCGTCATAGCTGGCGCAACGGGGATCGTATTTTCCATGGTCGGCCAGCCCATCGACAATACAAACATCAAGTCCATTCCGTGGGACACCCAGCGCTTATATTTTTCTGTACGCGAACC
>JAHDBW010000499.1 GCA_020630175.1 Anaerolineales bacterium | reverse complement strand
GCTTCAATTTGCACGGCCTGATCTAAATAATGCGCGTGGATATCCTTTTGCAAGCTAGAGTTGAAGCGCGCACCGTCTGTCATATCCAGCCAGAATGGATATCCCGGCAAAATGGTCTCGCCAAATGTCACCAGATCACAGCCTTGCTGGGCAGCGTCTTTGGTGTACGCATAAATTTTTTCTAAGGTTTTTTCGCGGTTGAGCCAGACTGGCGCAATTTGCGCTAATCCAACGGTGAGTGTGTCTTTTGACATGTGGTTGTACTCCTTAGGGGCTTTATTGTCGTGCTTCGAAACGGGTGCGGCGTGACGCGGGCGCGATGTTACGTAACTTCGTAACGACTTACCTTCGTACTCAAGCTACATCCAAATCATAAACGCTAACCCATCCCCTTTCATTTTCGAAAGATTATAGAATACGCCTATGCCAACACTTACTGCAATTTATCATTATCCATTGAAGTCTGCGCGGGCAACGGCGTTGGATGCGGTCACACTAGACGCGCACGGCATTCCAGAAGATCGACGGCTAGTGATTGTCAATCCGCGCGGCGTGGTGCTTACCCAGCAAGACTGTCCAGCGTTGACCAAAATCCAAGCTGCGATTGTAGCCGATACGGTCACCCTAGACGCCGCCGGACACGTGCCATTCCAACAACCGCTGCAAACACAAGGCGTTGCGCAAAACGGCCAGTTCTATTTTGATCAGGTTACATTGCTAGACCAAGGCGATGCCGCTGCGCGTTGGCTGTCCGACGTGTTGGATCAACCCGTGCGTTTGGCGATAAGTGACGGCAATATTGCCCGCAAGCCCCCAAGCCAATATGCTGCGGGCAAGTTCGCTGTGACTCAACCGCGCTTTCCTTATATGGGACATTTGCTGTTGACCAACACCGCATCGTTAGCAGATCTCAACGCCAAGTTAGACGATCCACTGCCGATGGATCGCTTTCGCCCAAATATTGTAGTGGCTGGCGATCTGCCGTTTGCTGAAGATCAATGGCTCCGCTTTCAAATTGGT
Organism: Anaerolineales bacterium; assembly: GCA_020630175.1. GTDB lineage: Bacteria > Chloroflexota > Anaerolineae > Anaerolineales > UBA6668 > JAHDIM01. The sequence goes on along the minus strand of JAHDBW010000499.1, from coordinate 56 downwards.
AGCGCCGAATTCATCGGCACCATGACCTGCGAACGCTGCATTATGACCACGCAAGA
>JAHDBW010000498.1 GCA_020630175.1 Anaerolineales bacterium | reverse complement strand
GCTTGCCATAATGCGTTTTGATCTTCTTTGGTGGCTAAGCGCGGGCGCACTTCGCGGAACCCCGGCGCGAGCCATGAGAAGTCGTCTTCGGTCATAAAGAGGTGGTGTGGACCAACTTCACAGGTCACTTTGACGCCTTTTTCTTTGGCAGCGCGAATAATGTCAATTTCAGACTTGCGGCTAACGTGCGCAATATGCACCGACCGATCGTTGACGAAAGCGGTCATAATGGCCGCCGCTGTGGTGCGTTCTTCGGCGTGGCAGACTAGCGGCATGTGCTTTGGCCAAGCTGCCATGTGTGCGTTGAGCGTGGTCAGGTCGCGCCAGTCGATTTCTAGCGTGCCGTAGGTATCGTCGAGGTACATTTTCATGCCCGCAACCCGATCCGTTAGGTCAAGCCCGCTTTGCACGTTTTCTTTGGTCGCGCCCAGATAAATGCCATAGTCACAGCGGCATTTTTCGGCAGCGGCATCCAGCGTGAGTTTGAGGCTGTCGGCATCTACGATTGGTGGGGCGGTGTTTGGCATCGCGAGTACGGTGGTAATCCCACCGGCTAATGCAGCTTGGGTGCCCGTGTCCCAATCTTCTTTGTGCGTTGCGCCCGGTTCACGTAAGTGCGTGTGCGGGTCTACTAATCCAGGGAGTTCAATAATCGTCATAGTGTTTTATTTTTAGACAAAAAAAAAGAGCCATAAGGCTCTAGTAATTCAAATAATAACGTTGTTCAGGTGCAAAAAGTGGAAGGCTTTGGAACGACGTAAATACATATCGGCAAAATTGTACGACACCACGGCGATAAGTCAAGGTGTGATTTGTTCTAAATACCATTTCAGGTCACCGCTATAGACCTTTGCTTCAATCGGCGCAACGTTTTGCATAATTTGCTCAAACGACAAAAGATGAAATAGACCAATAATTGGCCGGGCCAGCGTAACGATGGGCTGCCAGTTGGCAATGCCCCATTCATCAAACCAAGCGGTGAGATAGTCTGCCCATTTTTCTTCTTTGGCAAAAAATAGTACAGCCTGTAAATCGATTAGCGGGCAAGAAATGGAGGCATCCGTCCAGTCGATGAT
>JAHDBW010000200.1:5498-6596 GCA_020630175.1 Anaerolineales bacterium | reverse complement strand
AATGCTGTCATGCGGTTCATACAGCGGGTAGTATTTTTGAATGTCGTCTTTTTCTAGCCATTCAATTGCACAGCCGAGGCTCTTTTGCAGGTCATACCCTTTGCGGGCATACTCTTCACCGGCCGCATCGACCAGGTACATGTTGCCTTGGCGACGGAAGTTAACTTGCGGCGTGTACTTGGCGCTAGCAAATTCTTCTTCAAACGTTTCCAACACTTCCAAGCCATACATTGACATGCGAATATTTGGTTCTAAGTTGAACTGAATGCGCGTATTGCCATCTGACAAGGTCGTAGACGCTTTTTCATAGGTCGAATCGCGTTCAACAATAAGGATATTCAAGTTAGGGTCGCGCTTGAGCAAGTTGTAAGCAATTGCACAGCCCATAATCCCTGCCCCAGCAAAGATCACATCGTAGTTTGTTTGTGCGGTCATTTCGTAAAGTTCTCCTCAAGTGCTGCCAATAAGCGATCAGCACTGCCTTTCATGTGTTGGGTTAAGATGTCCGATGCAAGCTCTAGCTTGCCAGACTGACATGCAGCTAAAATTTCTCGGTGTTCTTTATTACCAGTGGTGCGAAAGTCTTGCCCCATGGTTTTGAACACGCCAAAATAACGGGCTAGATTGTCACGTAACGTGCCAACCTGCCGTTGCAAACGCGGTAACTGTGCAGCGCCATATAACAAACCGTGGAACTCGCCATCCAAATCGTGCCAGTCTGCCGGCGGTAAGTCTTGGATTGTTTCCATCATTGTTAGCGCTGCTGTGGCACGGGCATAGTCCATTTCCGTCAATAACGGCGCCGACCGCACGAGTAGCAATGGCTCTAGCGCGATCCGCATAAGGTAAATTTCCTCAGCTTCTACCGCAGAAAGCGATGTAACCACTGCCCCACGGTTTGGGTAAAGCTTTACAAAGCCTTGCACTTCCAATTGACGCAACGCTTCCCGCACGGGGATCTTGCTCACGCCATAGCGGGCACCGATCTCGGACTGACGCAGCGGCGTTCCACCGGCCAATTCGCCCGCAATAATTGCCGCGCGCAGCTTTTCATAAATGGTGCTTGTGTTGTTTGAAGCGATGTGCGATACCATAATG
>JAHDBW010000200.1:0-5398 GCA_020630175.1 Anaerolineales bacterium | reverse complement strand
CATTCGGTTGGGATGGCTAAGCCAAAAACAGGATCTGTTACCGTGGCAACATTATCTAGTGCTCCAGTGTGGATTGCATCGATGATGGCCCGTGTATTTTGCAACGACATACGCGCCCCATCCCCATACGCCCCACCAGTGTAGCCAGTGTTTACTAACCACGCTTTGGCGTTATGCGTCTCCATTTTCTCAGCTAGCAATTCAGCATACTTACTTGGGTGCCAGACCATAAAGACATCGCCAAAGCAAGCCGAAAACGTCGCTTGCGGCTCAGCCACACCCATTTCTGTGCCAGCGACTTTGGCAGTGTACCCGCTGATAAAGTGATACATCGCTTGCGCTGGAGTCAGTTTGCTGACCGGAGGCAGCACGCCAAAGGCGTCATAGGTCAGCAGAATAATGTTGCTCGGATGACCGCCCACACAAGGGATCTTGGCCGACACAATGTGTTCGATTGGATAAGACGCCCGCGTGTTTTGTGTAATTGAAGTGTCAGAATAATCGACTTCGCGCGTGACATCGTCATACACCACGTTTTCTAGCACGGTTCCAAATTTGATCGCTCCGAAAATTTCCGGCTCTTTTTCGGCTGAGAGGTCAATTGCCTTCGCATAGCACCCACCTTCAATGTTAAAGACGCCCTCATCATTCCAGCAGTGCTCATCGTCTCCAATCAGCAAGCGTTTTGGGTCAGCGGAAAGCGTTGTTTTGCCAGTACCAGACAGCCCAAAGAACAAGGCCACATCGCCGTTTTGGCCTTCATTGGCCGAACAGTGCATGGACATCACGCCTTTCTTTGGCATTAGGTAATTCATGACTGTGAAAATACCTTTTTTCATTTCGCCCGCGTATTCGGTGCCCAAAATGATGGCCTCACCTAATTCAAATGAGAAATCGATGCTGGTTTTTGAGGTCATGCCATCCGTGTGACGGTTTGCTGGGAATTTCCCCGCGTTGAAAATCACATAGTCGGGTTCGCCAAAGTCTGCCAATTGTGCCGCCGTTGGACGAATAAGCATGTTGTTCATAAACAATGCGTGATACGGACGCGTACACACGATGCGTACCTTAATGCCATCGGTGTCGTCCCAGCCTGCATAGCCATCCATCACGTATATACGGTCTAACGTGTTGAAGTAATCAATAGCCCGTTCGCGGTTGATCCTGAAGACATTGTCTTCAAGCGGCATATTTACGCTGCCCCACCAAACATCATTTTCAGAGTCGGGGTGGCGCACAATACGCTTATCCTTTGGGCTGCGACCAGTCCGTTCGCCAGAGCGCACCATGAGCGCACCGGAGTCTGCAATCGCCGCAGCTTCTTCATACAACAAGGCTTCTTGATAAAGCACGGGAGGCGCTGCATTGCGCACAATCGTAGTCACATCAATGCCATATTGGCTCAAAATTGTCATAACGTCTTTCCTGTTTTAGTTTCTTTGAATCACACGCACACAGCACCTAACCCTACTAATTGACCTTTGCCTCAATTAGTAGACGCAACACGCAATATAGTGGAATAATCGCTTTGTGATAAAAAAGACCACCGCATACGAATCAGCACACACTGTGTAAATTCAACAATAACAACAAATCAAGCAGCATATCCGATTAGACATATTGCATAAAAAATGCGTTATTTCTATAAAAATAGAGAAGGATTATAACGGAGAATCTAAATCTGGAATCAGCAATAAGAAAATATTTATCACAATACAATAAACTAGCAAGTCATGTTTGCCAATCAATTGCGAAAAACAGCTTAAACAAAAAAGCACTCATAGAAATTCCATAAGTGCTTTTTGTAGCTGATGCCGCCTGCTAACGTTCGCAAACGGTGATTTTCAATAGGCGTTAGCTCAATTTCGCCAGCGTATTCTCAATACGGCCAAGTGCTTCCAATAAGACGTCTTTACCCTGCCCAAAAGCAATGCGTAAATGATGATCCATCCCAAACGAGTTACCCGACCCAACAAACACACTTGCCTCGCGGCATAAGATTTCCATCAATTCGGTGGAGTCGATATCAAGGTTGTACTTAATGAATGACACAGCGGATGCTTGCGGTGGCGTATAGCTAAACAAGCCATCTTGCTTGTCCATCCAAGCCTCAAGCGTTGGGTAGCCCGTCTGAATATACGCGCGCGTGCGTTTCATGATTCGCGGTCGGACTTCTGGCGAAAGGGCATAAGCCGCTAATTTATTGCTGATTGCACCCGCCGTGATGGCAGTGTACTCGTGTCGCCGCCAGATCGTATCGAGCATCTCAGTTGGACCAACAATCCAGCCGACGCGCAGCCCCGGCAAGCCATAGGCTTTGCTCATACTACCTAACGCCAGCACTTTGTCATACATCCCAAAGAATGATGGCGTTTCATGTTCTTGGATGCGCTCAGCGCCACTGTACACTTCATCGGCCAAAATCCAAGCGCCAACTGATGCAGCCGCATCTACAATGGCCTGCATTTCAGCCGCTGTCATGATGTAACCGGTCGGGTTATTTGGATTACAAACCGCAATGATCTTGGTTTTATCATTGACGTTATTGCGTAGCTCTTCAAGATCAACCGTCCAGCCAGCATCTGGTTGTAATTTGAACGTGCGCACCGTGTGACCAGCATTGAGCGCTAGCCCCCACACCTGCTTATACGTTGGCGTTTGCGTCAGCAACTCATCGCCGGGTTCCATCAGCGTTTGCATGATGATGTGATTGGCTTCTGCCGCGCCTACGGTTACCAGCACATTAGAAATATCGGCACCGTTATACAAACGGGCAATATTCTGGCGCAACTCAGGGTTGCCATTGACGTGCGGATACCCGATTTCCGACTCCATTAGCCGTTCTAACAAGTCACCATCACCGCCAACCAACTCGTCCAAGCGCATGGGATGCACCCCACTTTCGGTCAAGTTGTAGTCAACAATCTGTTCCCATTGTGACTGGTGATATTCGAGTTCAAAAGGTTGAAATTTCATAGCGCTATTCTAACAAACTAAAGGCCACCGCAGCACTTGAATTGACCATGCAGCGAACAGCATCATTTTGCAGCATCTCGTGACTTATCAAATAAATTTGATGTCTTAGAGAAGACGACCTGATAAAATACGCATATATAACAGAAAAACATTATATATTCGCGATAAGCGCGAAATAAAATCAAAAAACACCTATGAAACAAAACAATCAGCCATTAGTGATCGATGGCGGCCAGCGCACATTTTTGCCAGACCTAACAAATCCAGACCCAATTCCAGCACCAGCCTTTCAGCGCGTACAAGAGATCATGCAGTCGGCGCGTCTCTTTCGTTACACGGGCGCAGATGCGGAAGAGTCTGAGACTGCCTTGTTAGAAAAAGAATTCGCAGAATATTTAGGGGTCAAATACGCTCTTGCCGTCAGCTCTTGCAGCAGTGCGATTTTTGTTGGCTTGCTTGCAGCAGGTATTGAGCGCGGCGACAAAGTGCTCATGCCTGCTTTTACCTTTACTGCCGTGCCTTCCAGCATTGTGCACGCGGGCGCAGAGCCGCTACTGGTCGAATGTGATGACAACTATGTTGTCAACATTGCAGACCTCGAAAAGAAAATTGCTGACAATCCGGGCGTCAAATTCTTTTTGCTTTCCCATATGCGTGGTCATCTGGCTGATATGGGCAAAATTGTAGAGATTTGCAACGCAAACAATATCTGCCTGATTGAAGATGCCGCCCACGCCTTAGGTAACACTTGGAAAGATCAACCGGCGGGCACGTTTGGTCAAATTGGCTGTTTTAGCTTTCAGTCAACAAAAATGATCAACGCTGGTGAAGGCGGTGTACTGACAACCAATGACGAACACATCTATGCCAAAGCAGTCATCATGTCTGGCGCCTATGAAAAGCAATGGACAAAACATTTTGCCCGCCCAACGTGTATAGATGCGTATCAAGGTCAATATCCAGCCTATAACGTGCGCATGTCTGAAGTGACAGCAGCCATTGCCCGCCCACAAATTGCCGACATTGATAAGAAAGGCGAAAAGTTTCGCAATAACTACTTTCGCTTGGCGCAAATTCTAAAACGCTCAGCGCACATTGATGTGCCAGCACGGGTAGATTTTGAAACCCCTGTGCCAAATTCAATTCAGTTCAATCTGCGTGGCATGCGCGGCGATCGGATTCGCAATTTTATCGATGTAATGAAGCAAGAAGGCATCAAAATTGCCGTGTTTGGCCTCTCAGAAGATAATGCGCGTTGCTTTTGGAACTGGCGCTATTTAGATGTTGCTAATGAAGAGTTGCCAATTACAGAAACCATGCTCAACACCGCCTGTGACTTACGCCTACCGGTCTTCTTGGAAAACGAAGACATCGACACAATGGGCACACTGATCGTGCGGGCTCTTGAGCGCGTTACGAATAGTCAACGGACTGCTGCTGCCTAAACAAACAGCGGAGCAAACACTAACAAGGTTTAGGCACACTGAGCTAGTCGCAGTGTGCCTAAGTCAAAAAACGGCTCATCGATTGAGCCGTTTTTGAATCTAAAGATTGTGTAAAAATCTACTGAAGATCATCGCAAGCCCCTCAAACGCACATTACAATGAGCTTATATTGATTTATTTAGTCGTAATCAAAAAACTATTACGACGTGACCCATTCAAGGCAGATCCTAATTACCTTTCTATGAAATTCACACTACTCTCTCGAACATCGTTTGTTCTTTTCGCGCTTGTTTTGGCCGCCTGTTCGGCCCCAGCCGAAGTTGCTCCGCCCGTTGAAGAGGTTGCGCCAACACAAGTTCCAGCCACAGCGGTGCCGGTAGAGCCGGAACCGACACAAGTGCCTCCAACCCAGCAAGTCGATGAGGCAACGACAGAAATTGATCTGGAAGACAACACAACAGAAGACATTGTTGCAGACGCTGTAGAAGCACCCACAGCGGAAGCTGCGCCAGCTACAGTGATTACACCAATCGACGTGACCTATTTCACCCCCACGCAAACCGAGGGCCCCTACTACACCGTTGAAAAACCAACTGATCGCGACAACGATCTGCTTGACTACGCAGATGCAAGCGCGTTAGCAGCTGGCGAAGAGTTGCTCTTGAGCGGCACGATCTACGATGCAACAGGAATGCCGCTAACAGGCATTGTGATAGAAATTTGGCAGACCGATGCCAACGGGGTTTATTTGCATCCGCAAGACCCTACCACTGACCAGCGCGACCTCAATTTTCAGTTCTATGGTGAAACAACGACCAGTTCAACAGGTGCGTACAATTTCCGAACCATCCGTCCTGGTGAATACGAGCCGCGTCCGGTGCACATTCATGTGAAAGTAAAAGGCGCAGACCAAACGTTGCTCACCACGCAGTTCTACTTTAGTGACGATCCCCAGTTGGCAGGTGAAAATATTTTTG
>JAHDBW010000199.1 GCA_020630175.1 Anaerolineales bacterium | reverse complement strand
AAGATTGTACTGGCTCAGGATTAGGCAGACGTGAGGCGGCGCTTTATAATTTGGGCTAATTTTCAACTTAGGAGCATCAGATCCCCAATGACAACCCTCAACATTCGCCCAGCAACCATCGCCGACACACCGCAGATTTTACGCTTTATTACCGACCTCGCCATTTATGAAGAAGCCGAACATGAAGTTGAAGCGACCGTTGCGGATTTAGAACACTCGCTATTTGGGGCAGACTCCACAGCGCATGCCCTAATGTGTATGCAAGGCGACACGCCAGTTGGATTTTGCGTCTATTTTTTCAACTACTCCACTTGGCAAGGACGCAATGGTCTGTACTTAGAAGATCTCTATGTTGCCCCAGAACACCGGGGCATTGGCGCTGGAAAAGCCTTGTTGAAGAATCTTGCACAGCTCGCATTGGCTAAAAACTGCGGTCGTTTTGAGTGGAACGTCTTAGACTGGAATGAACCAGCCATCAAATTCTATGAAGCAATGGGCGCCAAGCCAAAGCCAGAATGGATTGGCTACCGCTTGGCAGGCGAGGCGTTAGAAGCCTTTGCCAATAGCTAAAAAATATTCAACGCTGCATGCTGTAACAACATGATCGTCTTGCCGTCTTTGATCTGACCATTGGCGATCATGTCTAGGCAGCTTTGAATATCGCGCTCTAGAACTTCAATATCTTCCCCTTCGTTGACCACGCCCCCGCCGCTTCCAACTTTGGCGCCAGCGTCGTATTCGGCCACAAAGAAATAAAGAATTTCTGTCACTGATCCAGGGCTCATGTAGGCTTCAAAGACGCGTTGCACATTGTCTACGCGGTAGCCCGTTTCTTCTTCCACCTCTTGCTTGATACGCGCTTCTGGACTGGCTTTGTCTAATAAGCCAGCGGCAGTTTCAATCAACAACCCATCCGCCAGCCCGTTGACATACGCCGGAAAGCGAAATTGGCGCGTCAAGATAACCGTTTGCTTTGCCAAGTTGTAAAGCAAGATCGTGGCGCCGTTACCGCGATCATAGGTCTCGCGGCTTTGCGTTTGCCATTCGCCATTGTTGCGCAAATAGGCAAAGGTGGTCTTCTTCAGCACATACCAATCATCTGATAGCACTTCAACGTTTTGAATTTTTACACGTGGATTCATGTTTGGGCATACTCCGTAAATTCAGGCGGCGCATGACCACCCAACAGCAGAATACGCGCATATTCGTGCAGAGTCAAGAAAATTCGTGTAACATTGTGCAATGCTGACCCAAAAACGCAAACATTACATCCTTGAAGTTCTCCAGCGGAACGGCCATGTCGTGGCGAAAACGCTCGCCATGGAGCTTGGTTTATCTGAAGACACAATTCGGCGCGACTTACGCGAGCTCGCCAAAGACGGCCAGCTACAGCGCGTGCACGGCGGTGCACTACCTGCCTCAGCAGCGGTGGCCGATTATGCAGCGCGCCAGAGCATTTCAGAACAAGGCAAACGCGCTATTGGGCAAGCCGCAGCGTCGCTTATCCAGCCCGGCCAAATTGCCATCCTAGATGGCGGCACGACCGCCGTTCAAGTGGCGCGCCAGCTCCCGCTCAATCTAGCGGCAACTATTGTGACGCATAGCCCAAGTGTGGCAATGGAACTCATCAATCATGCCCAATTGGATGTCATCTTGATTGGCGGCAAGCTCTATAAACATTCGATGGTCACAATGGGCACTGCCGCACTCGCCGCACTGACTCACATTCGGGCCGATATTTTTCTGATGGGCGTCACTGGCGTGCATCCAGACGCGGGGTTGAGCACGGGCAATTTGGAAGAGGCATATATGAAACGTGCCCTTAGCGAACACGCCGCCGAAACCTTTGTATTGGCGTCACAAGAGAAGTTGGGCGTGGCCTCCCCTTATGTCATTATGCCAATGGCAGAGGTGCATGGGCTGGTAGTGGAAGCGTCAGTTGCCACTGCGCAACTGACGCCTTTTGTTGAGATGGGACTGAGCATCATAAAGCCAAGTCCTTTGTAGAAGCGCAACCCTTTACGACTCAATACCATTCATCGGGCATGCTGTCTTTTTTGCGTGCCATAAAGTCGCGCAAGGCTTCATCGATGGACACATCAAGCGGTGGCACCTGGTAGCGTTTGAGTTCTGCTAGATAACGTTCGTTAGCACGCTGTTCGGCATCGCGTGCGCCGTCGTCTGTCCATTGTTCAAAAGAGTTGTTGTCAGCTAAGTCTGTTAGATGATTTGCTTCACGAAAGTTCGCCATGGTATGCGCTGTGCCTAAGAAGTTATTGCCAATACCCGCTTCTTCAAACGCACTTTGCCCTAGCTGATTATCATCCACTCCCAGCCCTTGCAAATAGCGATGCATCTGGCCGCAGTGATCAACATCAAGCATGAATTTCTCATAGCCCATCGTCAAACCACCTTCGAGCCAGCCCGCGGCTTGAAAAATAAAATTCGCCCCAGCCTGTAAACCAGCCATCATTGAATCAGCCGATTCTTGCATGGCCTGCGCGTCGCTCACTTTGGATGCCGTGTAGTGTCCACCGCAGCGAAACGGAATATTCAAGCGCCGCGCCAATTGCCCAATCGCTTGCGCAGCCAACGATGATTCGGGCGTGCCAAAGGTCGGGGCACCAGTTTTCAAATCCATTGTGGTTAGGAAATTCCCGTAAACCACCGGGCAGCCTGGCGTCACCAATTGGCTGAGTGCAATACCGACCATTGCTTCAGCATGAGCCTGTGCAATCGCAGCGGACATTGTAACGGGGCTCATCGCGCCGCCAAGAATGAACGGGGAAATCACTAAGCCCTGATTGGCTGCCGCATATACGCGCAATGCACCGGACATCACATCATCAAACACCAATGGCGAATTGACATTGATATTCCCCTGAATCACGCAGTTGGTGCGCATAAAGTCTGCGCCGTACACCAGCTTTGCCATCTCAATAGAATCCTCTGCCCGGCTAGGCGCAGTGACACCGCCCATAAAAGGCTTATCCCCATAGCGCAGATGGGCATAGACCATATCCAAATGACGCTTGTTGACAGGTACATCAACCGGCTCACACAGCGTACCGCTCTGGTGATGCAACCACGGCGTGAGGTGGGTCAACTTGACGAAATTTTCAAAGTCTTTGATTGTGCCATAGCGCCGCCCACCTTGCAGATCGCTTACAAACGGCGGCCCATACGCTGGTGCAAAAATGACGGTATTACCGCCGATTTCCAATGTCCGGTCTGGATTGCGACTGTACATTTTGAATGTACTGGGCGCGGTCGCACAGAGCGCCCGCACATGCCCTTTATCAAAGCGCACACGTTCGCCATCGACCGTAGCTCCCGCCGCTTTGAACAGCGCTAATGCCACCGCGTCCCCGCGAAACTCCATGCCGATTTCGGACAAAATCCAATCAGCGTGGTCGTCAAGACGCTGTAATTCGGCCTCATTCAGCAGTGCATACGCTGGAATTTTACGTTTGATATAGGCAGGCGCCTGCCGCGTGCGTGAGACCGGTTGCGCGTTACGTCGTGATTTACGCGTGCGCTTCCGCGTTGCAACAGCAGGCATCACACACCACGCACCCGCAGTTTTTGCGGATCGTAAAACGGCAGGCTGTTGACCGTTGCCATGTAACGTACGCCATCTCCGACAACCTCTAGCACCGTCCCTGCGGCGGCGGCAGCGGGCTGGATGTGTGCCAGTGCCAAAGACTTTTGCATGCGATGCGAATACGCTGGACTGTTCACTACACCCACCTCTCTACCGTTGTACAGTAGCGCTTCACCACCCACAACCATATCGGTGTGGTCGACAACAATGCCCGCCCCTACAAAGCGTTCGTTGCCTTTTGCAGCAAGTGCGGCTTGTTTGCCCCGATAATCAGCGCCATTGCGGCTGATTGTGAACCCTAAGCCCACTTCCCACGGTGTGTGTTCAGCGGTCATGTCATAACCAAAGAACAATAAGCCCGCTTCAACGCGCACTTTATCCAGCGCCGTAAATGAGCATGGCATTACGCCAAGGCCAACGAGGTTGTCCCAAATATCCACGACCACGTTGCGGTCGGCCAAAATCTCATAGCCGCGCTCGCCAGAATAGCCAGTCCGTGAAATACGGCAGGCGTGCCCAAACAGTTCCGTTGGTGCATGATGGAAGTATGCCAAGCTGGCTAGATCTAACGGCGTGTTGGCATCTAAGATGGCAAGCGATTTTGGTCCTTGCACGGCAATATTATGCAGATCATCAGTGAACTCTAAATCCACATTCAGCCCAGCCGCTGACTCTTGCAAACGTTCCATACTTTCGCCAGAGCCGTGGCACAGCAGATATTCATCATTGCCATTGTTTGCGAGGATGGCATCGTCACAGACGGTGCCTTGCTCCGTAAGGATTGATCCATAGGCCGATTTGCCAGCATAGACCTTTGCCATATCCCGTGAGATCACGTGGTCCGCGACTTTGGCAGCATCTGTACCGCGCAGATACACCTTTTTGAGCGGCGACATATCGAACATGCCTGCGCCCTCACGCACGGCATCATGTTCATCATTTGGATTTGTGTTGTAGCTCCACGCGGTGCCCATACCATTCCAATCTTCAAGATCAGAACCAAGGGCGGTATGGCGCGCGGCCAATGCAGAAGTGCGGGTTGAATCAGTCATAGGTCACCTTTGTCAAAATTTGCAGATTGAGCGCTGTTTTTAGTCAACAAATCGCTACTAGTGTGTAGATGTTGTTCAAGGAAATTGAACACTGCCGTTATGATGACGCACACACAAGTTGGCTGCAAGCCAGCGTATTTGCACACTCTGTTCAAGATTTTTTGACGCCTATGACCTGGTTCAAATCTTACGATTCATTGCGACTATTTACGATTGTGGCACGGCACCTTAGCTTCACAGCGGCTGGGCGCGAGTTGAACTTGACCAAGGGGGCAGTCAGTTATCAAGTCAAGCAATTAGAGCGGGAGATCGGCTTTGCGCTGTTTGAGCGGGTGCACAATGGCATTGTGCTAACAGAGAAAGGACTGCGGCTGCAACACGTTGCGCATCAATCCTTTACTGAATTAGAGCGTGAAATCCGCGCCCTACAAACGCAAACGCCGGATGTTACAACCATCACCATTGGCGCATCTACTTATTTCTTTTCACGCTGGCTTTCTCCGCGCCTAATGGATTTCATGGCGCAGCATCCAAACATCCGCTTACGCTTACAACCAATCATTGGCCTAGGCAATTTACAAACAGATCAGACAGATTTGATGATTCGTTGGGGCAAGGCCGATTGGCACGACCTACAAACTGAGGTGTTATTTCCATGCCCAGCAATTGCCACTGCCGGCCCATTGATTGCGCAACAAATTGCAGCGCTTGGCTTAGCAAAAGCATTGCCAAACCTCACGTTACTGCATGATCAAGATGGGAGTATTGCGTGGGAAGACTGGTACAACGCGGCCGGCTTGCCATACCGCCCAAAGCAAACGTCACTGGTTATTCCAGACCCCAATGTACGTGTGCAGGCTGTTATCAATGGGCAAGGGATTGCGCTGAATGATGCGCTCATCAACGATGAATTTGGAAGTGGACGCCTAACTCAGATTTCAAGCGTGGCGTTAGATCAATACGGTTACTTCCTCGCATATGCAAAGAACGCGCTTGCAAACCCCGCACTCAACGCCTTTCACGACTGGATTCTAAGCGCAGTTGATTAGCACCCTATCCAATTGAAACGCGCCCAACCAACGAATCTTAGAAAAAACACTGTCCTTCTGGGCTGGCCTTGATAAAATTGGGTCAATGAACTTGACTCACATTATCTTTATGACCGTAGCCTGTGCAATTGTAATGATTGTCTGGAACCGCACCGTCAAAAAACGCCGCGCGATGGTGGCGATTTTCTTTGTGTTACCGACCTGTGGCAGCGCGTTTATCTTTGCCAATATCTACCAGAATTACCAAGAACTGGGCATTGGCTTGGTGTTAGCGTATGTTGTTTATTTGCTGTGGCAAGGCTTTATCGGGCACCGCCTGCCGACGCCAAGTGATGACAACATCAAGGTTTGGGGACAAGAATAGCCAATTGACAATTTTCAACAGCCAATTACCAATGAATCCTGAGCTATTCAAGATTCCAAATTGGCAGTTGGCTGTTTTCTACTTTTCCAAGACTTCAGCAGAGTAACGCCACGCGCTCAGGCCGGGCGGATCGATGCCTAATTGACCTAGCATCGATTCGATTTGCGTGCGGTGCTCATGCCCATGATGGATGGCTTGCAACAACAAGGCTTCTTTTGAGATTGAAAACAAGCTGCCGTCTTCAAGTGGACGGTGTAGCTTTTCAGACCCATCAACCGTTGTTGCTAATTGCAGTAACGCATTCCCACTACTTTCTGCCCTGCTGCGCAGTTCTGACAAGGCAATGTTGCCATCTGGCCGCGCGGGACGTTCGCCCTCGGCTTCACTCACCACAAAGATATAAAACTCTTCGGCGCTAACAATATGCCCCAACGTTGCATGGATAGAGCCAAACGTGCCGTTTGCTGTGTACTGCAATTGCTCGGCATCTAATCCCGCACAAGCGTCTATCAAGAGCAGGTTTGACCAGCG
>JAHDBW010000198.1 GCA_020630175.1 Anaerolineales bacterium | reverse complement strand
AACGGCCTGGCAGAATAATGCGTAACTTGTAATACGTATTTATTCGTATATATAGAGTTATTGCAATCTAAATGCGACTTTAGCCAGTGATCAAAATTGGCATGGATCTCTACCCCATCCAGCTTCCCCTGCAAGGGGAAGAGTTTCTCCCCTCCTTGCAGGAGGGGCTGGGGGAGGTAGAACTCTTAGAGATATCCAAGGCTCAATCTCATGAGCGAAAGTCCTACTAAGAAACAATTAGCGTAAGGCCTGAGGTCTATAAATCGGACATGATCGTCACTAGCCGCCCTTACGCATTACACCTTACGAATTAGAAACTATGACAGACAACAACTTCATCTGGTGGAAACACGGCGTTATCTACCAAATTTATCCGCGCAGTTACATGGACACCAATGGCGACGGCATCGGCGATTTGCCGGGGATTTTGTCGCGCTTAGATTATTTGCAATGGTTGGGCGTTGACGCCATTTGGATCAGCCCGTGCTTCAAATCGCCAATGGACGATTTTGGCTACGACGTGTCTGACTATCGCGACATCGACCCGATGTTTGGCACAATTGCCGATTTAGACAATTTGCTCGCCGCTGCGCATGAACGCAATATCAAAGTGATTTTGGACTTTGTGCCAAACCACTCTTCACATGAGCACGCTTGGTTCAAAGAATCACGCAGTTCACGTGACAATCCGAAACATGACTGGTACACCTGGCGTGATGCCAAGCCAGATGGCTCACCGCCAAATAACTGGGTGGCAGTCTTTGGTGGCCCGGCGTGGGAATGGGATGAAACCCGCCAGCAGTATTACCTGCACATGTTCCTCAAAGAACAGCCGGACTTGAACTGGCGTAACCCCGCAGTGAAAGCTGAAATGCTAGACACGTTGCGCTTCTGGCTCGCACGCGGCGTCGATGGCTTCCGTGTGGACGTGGCGCACTTCTGCATGAAAGATCCAGACTTGCGCGATAACCCGGTCAATGAAGGCGGGACGACCTTCTTCAAAGACAAAGGCGCGTGGGATTCACTCGATCACGTGCATGATTCTGGTCACCCAGATATTCACCAACTGTTCCGTGAAATGCGCCAAGTGTTCGATGAATTTGAGCACATCAGCCCGCGTTATTCGATTGGTGAAATTCACCTTGAAGACGCTGAAGAATGGGGTACCTACTTTGGCGACGGCGATGAGCTGACCATGCCGTTCAACTTCAAACTGCTCAGCGCAGATTGGAACGCTGCTGCAATCCGTGGCGTTGTCGATGAAATGGAATCGGTTGTGCCAGACCACGGTTGGCCAAATGCTGTACTTGCCAATCATGACGAGCCGCGCATTGTGGGGCGCTATGGCAAAGAAAATGCCCGTTTAGCGGCCATGCTGCTGCTGACCTTGCGCGGCACGCCAACCATGTACTACGGTGACGAACTCGGCATGCCAGACACGCACATTCCAGCCGATAAGCAACAAGACCCGTGGGGGCTACGCGTGCCCGGTTTGAACCTAGGGCGCGACCCAGAACGCACGCCGATGCAATGGGATAGCGGTCAATATGCGGGCTTCTCTGAAGTGGAGCCGTGGTTGCCGGTTGGCGCAGATTTAGAAACCTACAACGTCACGACGCAGCAAGCGGATAGCGAATCAACGCTCAACTTCTATCGTAACCTGCTCAGTCTGCGTAAGTCTGAAGTGGCGCTGCACGCGGGCGACTATCAACCGCTAGACGGCACGCCAGACAATACCTACGTCTACATCCGCCAAGCGGGAGACGAGAAAGTGCTGGTGGCGCTGAACTTTGCCAGCACCGCTTGTGAAGTTGCCTTGCCAGCTAGCGGCACCGTGCTCGTTAGCTCACACGCCGAGTCTAAATTGGCTGGCACAACGCTTGCGTTAGCGCCTAACGCAGGGTGTATTATTAAGCTGTAACCCAACGTAATTTAGAGCGGGTGGCTTTGCTGCCCGCTCTACATTGATGAAGTTGAGGCATTGTGTGGACCTTTTGAAACAAGCAGTCCGCTGCAACTATGCCGATCACCGTCTTGCTGGCTTCTTCAAGCGGGTCTTGGTTGATGGCGAGTCAACGGCGTCCGTACAAAAAGACGTCTTGGCATTCCGCGAACCATTGCAAACGTTCTACTACAACTTTGACAACGGTTGGCCTAAATATGCGTAACCGTTCCAATGTGCAGAGTACTGGCATGCTGCGTCATGTCAGTACTCTGTTGTTCTCTACCCTAGTGGAATTGGCCGTCGCTCTACAATTTTCCCCAACGCAAAACTAGATTTAATATTCCGAATGGCTGTAATGCGCGTCAAATGGTTACGCATAAACTCGGCGTAGGCATCTAGGTCTTGTACCACAACATGTAGCATGTAATCACAGTCACCTGTGACCAGATAACAATTGATCACCTCTGGCCGCGTCAGCACGGCCTTTTCTACAATGTCTAGCGCCGATTCAATCTGCGTATTTAGCGTGATTTCCACAAACGCCATAATCGGGTAGCCCAGCTTGGCCCGATTGACCTCTGCCCGATAGCCCAGAATAAAACCCTCGGCTTCTAGGCGCTTCACGCGCCGTAAGCAAGGCGTTGGCGACAGGCCAATCTTTTCGCTGAGTTCTACATTGGTGAGGCTGGAATCGAGTTGCAGTTGATGCAGAATAGCTCGATCGATTTCGTCAAGAGGAAATTTAGCGGTTTGTGTCATGATATTTGTATTTTACGCGATAATGTTGCAAGGAGCGTGAGGTTTTGTGTGGATTTTGAACACAAATAAAAGGGTAGGCGTGGTTCAATTAAGGGGCCATGTTATCGATAAAACGCAATTACTTCCCGACTTTCGAAACTACCTCGACAGATGTCTCACTGTCTACGCTAACTGAAATTCAAGACCGGGTGCTATGGCTCGCCACGAACATGATCCACCATGCCAACTATGTGCGTCCTAATCCAGATGGCACTAAGGTTGGTGGACATCAGGCTTCGTCGGCATCGATGGTAACCATCATGACAGCGCTTTATTTTCACTATCTGCGCTATGGAGATCTTGTCTCAGTCAAGCCACACGCCTCGCCGGTTTTCCATGCCATTCAATATTTACTCGGCGAAATCTCGCGTGACTACCTGCCAACGTTGCGCGCCTATAAAGGGCTACAGGCTTACCCAAGCCGCACGAAAGATCCGGACAAGGTTGACTTTTCAACTGGGTCAGTTGGGCTTGGTGCAGTCGCACCGGCTTTCGCAGCGCTGACGGCCAATTATGTCAAAGAACACTTTGGCAAGCAGCCGGATCGCCGTTTTGTCGCGATCATTGGCGACGCCGAGTTGGATGAAGGCAATATCTGGGAAGCATTGTTAGACGACGCCACCATGAATCTCGGCAACCTGATGCTGATTGTGGATCTCAATCGGCAAAGCCTAGATCGTGTGATTCCGGGCATCAAAGCTAATCGGCTGAAGCAGATGTTTGCTAGCTGTGGCTGGCAAGTTTTAGAAGCGAAATATGGGCACAAATTGCAGCGCCTCGCTAAAACGAAGGCCGGTGCCATGATCTTGAAAAAGATCGATGAAATGGACAACCTCGACTATCAACGCCTGCTGAACCTTGACGGCGCAGACTTACGCGCTCGGTTTTGTGCGGGGGATGCTGAAGTCGAAGCGGCGCTGGCGCACGTGTCTGATGCAGACTTACCCGGATTGATTGGTAACTTAGCCGGACACGATTTTGAAGAATTGCTGGCTCGGTTTGCTGAAGCAGATTCCGATAAAGACCGTCCAACCGTGTTGTTTGCGTACACCATCAAAGGCTGGCGCTTGCCGATTGCGGGCGACCCTGGCAATCATTCGATGCTATTGTCGCCAGATCAGCTCGCAGCGTTGCGTGACAAGCTAAAGATTGGCCCTGATGAGTGGGCAGACTTTTCAGTACAGTCTCCAATTGGTCAGTGGTGTCAAGCTCGCGCTGAAGAGCTGTATCCAACGTACGCGCCGCAGAAAAAGCGCGTTAAGTTGATGGTGCCGAGCAGTATCAACTTTGCAGACAAAGGCAAACTGAGCACGCAGCAAAGTTTCGGACGCATTATGCAGGAATTATCACGCTTGCCAACTGTCACCGAACGGATTGTGACCGTCTCGCCCGATGTCTCCTCTTCTACGAATTTGGCCGGTTGGATTAATAAAATGGGCGTGTTTGCGCAACATGGCTTGTCGCGGCGGCTAGCAAATGGTTGGCGTGAACATTTACAGGGCCAGCACATTGAACTTGGCATTTCAGAAATGAACTTGTTTATGCTGTTGGGCATGCTTGGAATCTCAGCGGAATTGATTGATGAACCACTCATCCCAATTGGAACGGTGTACGATCCTTTTGTCTGTCGCGGCTTGGATGCGTTTATCTATGCCTTGTATTCCGGCGCTAAATTTATTATTGCGGGAACCCCATCAGGGGTGACGTTGTCGCCCGAAGGCGGCGCGCATCAGTCAACAGTGACGGCGTCTTTAGGAATGGAATTGCCAAATTTGCGTTATTTTGAGCCAACCTATGCTGGCGAACTTAGCTGGATCATGTTGGACTGTATTGCCGCTTGTGCCGATCGTGAGCATGGGGCTGCGTCATATCTACGGCTATCTACTAAGCCGATTGATCAGAAACCGTTTCAAGCGGCGAAGGAGCGTATTGGTGCAGACACGCTAAGAGGACAGGTGTTGTCTGGTGGCTATCGCTTATTGGATTGGAAATTACAAAAAGCTGGCGACCTTAGCAATCTTGTGCATTTGGTAACAACTGGGGCAATGACGCCAGACGTGCTGGCCGCGGCGACTCAGTTGCAAGATCAAGGTCGAGCGGTCAACGTCATCAATTTGACATCCAGCCGTAAATTGTTTGAGGCGTGGAAAGCCAATGCTCACGGGCTAGACTGGCTTGTGCCAAACGCCGAACGCAATGCGCCCATGGTCATTGTCAATGATGGCGCGTCACATGCCCACGCGTGGATCGGTAGCGCGCTTGGCATGCGCATCAAGACACTAGGGGTAGATACCTTTGGGCAGAGCGGCACCCGCGCTGATTTATATGCGCACATGGGCATTGACGCTAATGCAATTGTCAGCGCGGTAAACACATTTTGAAGTAGCGCTTTTGCTTGCTAAGGAATGTTCTACAATTAGCGCCACTGACAATTTGCTGCGCCTAGCTGCGAGTGCTGGGTGTATTATTAAGCTATAACCCAATCAAGAGGCGGCGACTGAGAAGAGTCCGCTTCGGAGCTTAGTAACAATCGCCTTATGGACGCCGTCTTAGACTTCCTTTTTGAACTCCGCCAAAATAATAATCGCGACTGGTTTGACCAAAATCGCAAGCGCTATCAAGCGTCTAAAGCTGAAACAGAACAGTTGGTTGATCAACTCATTGCTGGCATCAACGCCTTTGATGAACTAGGTCCGCTATCTGCGAAACAGAGCATGTTCCGCTTGTTCCGTGATGCTCGGTTTAGCAAAGATAAATCGCCGTATAAAAATAACTTTGGTGGCTTTATTGCGCACGGTGGCCGCAAGGTTGGCAATGCTGGCTATTACATCCACATTCAACCGGGTGAGTCATTTATTGGCGGTGGCATGTGGCGACCAGACAGCCAACGCCTTGCCAAGGTGCGAGAAGCGATTGCCGAAGATGCGAGCCGTTTTCACGCAGTCAATAACGACCCAGACTTCAAAAAATGGTTTGGCGCATTTGGCGGCGAGGCGGTCAAAACTGCACCCCGTGGTTACAAAAAAGATCACCCTGAAATTGAATTGCTGCGCTTGAAATCGTTTACCGGTATCAAAGCACTGACAGACAACGAACTCTGCGCCCCAGACTTTGTTGCCACCGCGCTGACCGGGTTTAAAGCCTTGTCGCCGTTGGTCAAATTACTCAATCGCGTTACCGCTGGAATTGAAGCCTAGCCCATGTTTGATAAACACGTTTTTATTGGGATAGATCCCACAGCAGGCAAGCGCGAAGCCAACATTGCCATTTTAGACAATGAGCTGCGCACGCTGTTTGAAGAGGCGCTGCCAATGGATAAGGTCGCTGAACAAGTGGCTAAGTATCCAAAGGCAATCTGCGCGTTAGATGCGCCACTTGGCCCGAACATGGGGCTGATGGCTGAAGAAGATGTGCGCGCCGAATACGGCTTAGATCCCAAGGGTGAAAAGTGGGCCGACTTCAAAGTGAGTGAGTTCTTGCTACGGCAGCACGGCATCAAGCTCTATAACACGCCGCGAGACCCGCAAAAGGTGCCCACATGGATGGTAGCCGGTTGGAAGCTCGTGTCTGAATTGCGTGAGGTGGGGTTTGTGAACTATCACCCTGAAGATTTGCGCAGTGATCGACAATTATTTGAAGTGCATCCGCACGCCAGCTATGCCGCGCGATTGGGCGTGATTCCGCGTAAAAAAGACACGTTAGAAGGGCGCATGCAGCGCCAGCTTTTGCTTTTTCAAGAGCAAATTGATGTGGCAAACCCACTGCGCTTGTTCGATGACATCACCCGTCACCATATGCTCAAAGGCGACTGGCAATTACAAGGTCTGCGCTCTCACGATGAACTCGACGCGCTCATTGCCGCCGTCAC
>JAHDBW010000197.1 GCA_020630175.1 Anaerolineales bacterium | reverse complement strand
CTAACGCAACGCAATCCACACCCCCAGCAGCACATACGCCACGCCAGACGCTACATTCACTTGCGCCTGATAACTCCGCACCCATGTTTGCGCTACGCCTGCAATCTGCACAATCACTGTATAGACTAGCAGCGCAGCCAAGCTTTGGATAATGCCAAACACGGCCAACTGTAGGCTGGTCTGCCCAAGCTCAATATCGACAAACGTTGGCAGAAACGCAAAAAAATACAAAATCGATTTTGGATTGAGCAGCATAGTAATGAGGCCGTCGCGAAAGGAACTGTTGGTTTCTGGTGCTGCTTGCGCAGTGTTAGTCAGGCTTACAGCCCAAATTTTGCGCACCCCTAAATACACCAAGTAGGCCGCGCCAGCTAGCTTCACGCCCTGATAAAGCCCAGCGGATGTGGCCAAAATTGCCGACAACCCCAATACCGCTAACAACGTATGAATCAGGGCGCCAACCCAAATTCCGATTACTGCCAACTGCCCAGATGCGCGACCATTGCTCAAACTGCGGGTTAGTACAAATATAAAGTTAGGCCCGGGCGAGGCAGCAAACAACATTGCAACCCCTGTAAATAACGTAAGCGTTGTGAGTGATGGCATAAACACTGGTGTATAGAGACAGCTTGATCAAGCTGAATAATAGAAGGTTACCTTTTTCTAACAGATGAGTATAATGGTGCGGCATTGCCTAATGAACGTTGTTCATTACGGCCAGAAAATTGTTTGCACAACTACACAATTTACTATTTTATGACCCAATTATCATCGATTAACCCCGTAATCCTCAGTCTATTCCTGATGGTTATTGCATACTTTCTTGGTACGTTTCCCTCTGGGATTGTGGTCGTGCGCTTGTTGTCTGGCAAAGATGTACGGGATGTAGGGAGCGGCCGCACAGGGGGGACAAATTCAATGCGCGCGGCTGGATTCTGGGCGGGTTTTACAACGGCCTGGCTTGATATTTTCAAGAGTATGGCAGCGATTTTATTAGCAAAAGCTGTATTGCCTGATGTCACTTGGGCGCACTGGGTTACTGTGCTCGCTGGCATCTTAGCCATTATTGGCCACAATTACAATGTGTTCTTGCGCTATGAAACTACACTGCCCGACGGCCGAATTGTCAAACGGTTTGGCGGCGGTGCTGGCGGCGCTTGCGCCTTTGGCGGTGCACTGGCTTTATCTGGCTGGATTGCGTTCATTATTTTCTTCGTTGGCCTGCTCGTGTTCTTTGGCATTGGGTATGCCTCAGTCACAACAATGTTTATCGCGATTACGGCCACAATCATCTTGGTGTTCCAAGCAAATGCAGGGGTTGTCCCGTGGACGTATGTGTTTTATGGCGTACTAAGCATGGCTGTATTGGCATGGTCACTCCGCCCGAATTTCAAAAAACTACGCGAAGGTCGCGAGCGTTTAGTTGGAATTAGGTCTTGGCTAAAATATGGCAAACTGACCTACGATCCGAACGCCACCGAAAATCAATAACCCTCTTTTCTAACCAAAATATAACCTCCCGCGTCTATATTCAAAGCTCCTAAACAGTTATAAAGTCCGCTAAAGTTGATAAATTTACTCATTTTTCGCTTGAAATTCTAGAACATCTGGTCTTTTTATGGTAATCTAGGATTTATAGGTAGCCAAGTCGGCGCGACTCTTGTAACATAGTAAGTCGGGCTAGTCTCCAGTATGGAGGCTATCTAGGAAAAAATAAACAAAAGGCGTTGTACAACACTCTTTACTTACAGCGCGCAAATTTTTAGGAGATAAAATTCCATGGCTTTTTCACACACAAACACAAAAGGTAACACCTACGTTTTGCACGGCCGCGAAACAACACTAAAAAACGGCAACACCCGCACCCTCTACTTCTTCGCTAAAGAAGCAAAAGAAGGCGCTTTGGACGCAGTTCCAGAAGGTTACGTCGTTTCTGAAACCAAGAACGGCTTGCCAGTTCTAAAGAAAGCTGCTTAGTCTTTCTAGCTTAGAAAAAATAAGGTGCCGATCTTTACGATCGGCACTTTTGTTTTAACCGCCACCCACTCAAAAGCACACTGCGTGCCCCCGCTGGGCTTAACTGGCCCGCTAAACACTTTTGCACAATCGAAAAATAAGGTTTAATGTAATGACATGACCAAAATAATCAATGTGTTGTTAGTTGAAGATAACTTCCACGATGCTGTTGCCTTCAAGCGTGCGTTGCGGAAAGCAGAAGACAACTACAACATCACCGAAGCAAAACGTGCCGAAGAGGCGCTTGACCTTATTGAAGCCCAGCCCGGCGCATTTGATCTGATCGTTACCGATCATCATTTGCCTGGTATGCGCGGACTTGAGCTTTGCCGAACATTGATTGCGCAAGATAAAAAGATCCCGCTCGTTTTAATGACTGGCACTGGGTCAGAAAAAATCGCCATTGAAGCGGTCGAGATTGGCGTCACTGGTTATGTCACCAAAGATAACGCTCAAGGCTACCTCAGCATGCTCCCCACGGAGCTGACGGAAGCGCTCAATAAATTTGAAGAGCGCATGGGCCGCCTGCAAGCAGAAACTGCCCTCAAGCAAAAAGCGGCGCAGCTTCAGGTTCAGAATAAAGAACTAGATGCCTTCGCGCACACTGTGGCGCATGACCTACGCAACCCAATCGCGCTGATTATTGGCTATGCTGAAGTTGCCCGGATGGAGCTTAACCCTGAAGTCAACTCTTCGCTGCATAAGTATCTGGCTATCATTCTGCAACATGCGGCCAAGGCAAGTACCATCATCGATGAATTGCTGCTGTTAGCCACGGTCAGAACTGAAGAAGTTCCAATTGAGTCGGTTGATATGGTCGTGGTGATAAACGAAGTTAAATCCCGCGTGAGCGACATGATGCTGGAGTATGACGCTAAGCTGATTGTGCCAGAGTCTTGGCCCACAGTCATTGGCTATAGCGCTTGGCTAGAAGAAGTTTGGGTCAACTATGTGACCAACGCGATTAAGTACGGCGGACGTCCACCAGTGGTGACGCTTGGTTGGGCCAAATTGGAAGACAATCGGATCCAGTTCTGGGTG
This sequence comes from Anaerolineales bacterium, assembly GCA_020630175.1. Classification (GTDB taxonomy): domain Bacteria; phylum Chloroflexota; class Anaerolineae; order Anaerolineales; family UBA6668; genus JAHDIM01. Next base: position 3,583 of record JAHDBW010000197.1, on the reverse strand, counting down.
TCAGACAACGGCGGCGGCATTGCGCAAGAACAGCAAACAAAACTCTTTCTCCCATTGACACGGCTAAAGCAAAACCGCGAGCAACAGGGCCACGGCCTAGGGCTTTCGATCGTTGAGCGGATTGTGTCGCGCTTGGGCGGTACCGTTGGTGTAGAAAGCCAAATCGGGGCTGGTAGCCGCTTTTACTTCACATTACCGTTAGCGAACACCTAAATCGTCCGTCGGCCACATCTACACGCGTCTGGCCAGCGCAAAATCCGCTTAGTTTGGCAGGTTAAATACAATGTCGTCACAAACAGCCAACTTAAATGCGATCGCTGCTGTTGTGCGGTATTTAGAGACCCACACGCCACAATATACGGTTGCGTATAACGTTATCCCAGAACCGCTTATTGTCGTTAGCACTAGCCGGCATATTGCATTCGTCAACAATACCTTTTGTGATTACTTTGGTTACGCCAGAGCAGACCTCATCGGGCAAAGCGCCCGCATGCTTTACCGCGATGCAGCGGACTTTACGCGCACAGACACCCATTACTTCAACCAACCTGCTCAAGCGCCTAATCACAACCTGTTTACGGTCACGTATCAGCGTGCCGATGGTAGCTACTTTTTAGGGCAAAGCTTACCGAATGAACTGCGGCAAGATGGCAACGTGGTGGGCTATTTAGGCGTACTGAGAAATGTTGGGGAACGCGTGACGGCAGAACGTAACTTAGAGCTTGCCTCCTCACAGCTCCATGCGATTTTTGATTCGCTGCCCAGTGCAATGCTCATGACCGATTTGGAGCGCAATATCCTTATGGTCAACCCATTGCTTACGCGGCTATTTGGTTACAGTGAAGCCGACCTAGTCGGCCAGTCCATGCGGCTGTTGCTTGTTGATGATCAGGCGTTCCGCAAGCTGACAGCAGAACGCATCAACACGCAGGTTACCAAAACCCAACTGCCCTATCGGCAGCGCTATCTTAAGCAAAATGGCGACACGTTTGTGGGGGAAACTTTGTTTGCCCCGGTACAAGCTAGAAATGGGAAGGTCATCGGTTACGGTGGCCTTATTACAGACATCACCAATCAAGCCAGCCGTGAAGCAGAACTAGCGGAGCTAAACGCCCGTTTAGAGCAAAGCGTTTCTGAGCGGACGGCCGAGGTTGAAGCGACAAATGCAGAACTGCGCGATTTTGCATACAGCGTCTCGCATGACTTGGGATCGCCTTTGCGCGCAATCCGCAACTACGCCACATTTATCATGCAAGACTACGGGGCAGCGCTGCCAGAAGAGGCGCGCAGCTTCTTAACGCACATTGATGAAAACGCAGCATTCATTGACCGTATAACCCAAGATTTGTTACAGTATACCCGTATTGGGCAGAAGGTTTTAACGCTTGAGCAAGTTGCAATGAAGCCTTTCCTAGCGCAACTCATTCGGCGGCTAGGTTTAGCACAAAAGGCAACGCTCACCCTCGATATTGGAGAGCACAGCATCATGGCGGACTACGCCTTGTTAGAGCAAATCTTCTCCAATTTATTGGAAAATGCGGTTACCTACGTTGCGCCTAATACCATCCCAAAAATCAGCATTACAGCTACGGAGCGCCCTGATGCATGGTGGTTTTCTGTTGCGGACAATGGCATTGGGATTGAGGCACAGCATTTGCAGCGTATTTTTGGAGTCTTTGAAAGATTGCACTTACAAAGTGAATATCCTGGCACAGGAATTGGCCTAGCCGTTGTGAAGCGTGCCATTGAATATATGGGCGGCACTATTCAGCTCCAATCTGTAGTTGGAGAAGGCAGCACCTTTCATTTCTCCATTGCCAAGCAACAGAATTCGGTACTATGACAGACAACACCTTCCCAATTATGCTCGTTGAAGATAACATCCACGATGTTGTCTTTATGAAACGGGCTTGGAAACTCAAAAATATTCAGCATCCCTTGGTTGTTGCTTCACATGGCGAAGACTGTTTAGAATACCTACGCAAAACAGATAATGCGGCACCTGGGCTTATTTTGATGGACATTCGCATGCCCGTAATGGATGGCATCCAGTGCTTGCATGAGATCAAACAAGACGACACGTTAGCCCATATTCCTGTGGTGATGCTAACGACCAGCAAAAATCAAGAAGACCGTAACCGTAGTTTTGCAGAAGGGTGCAACACCTACATCCAAAAACCACAAACGTTTGAAGATCTGACCAACACGATTGAAATGATCTCTGCATATTGGCAGCTAAATTTACTGCCATAGGCTTCGCTAGGTTCCCCAAATGAGCACCACCCCTACAGACACCCAAGTTTCAATGCGCGCGTTCGTCAAGCTTGCGCAGTTGCTGGAGGCTGCTCCTAACTCACGTAATCAGACCTTTTTTAGCAAGAACGCAATTCAATTAGCCGTTGATCTCATTGCCGAACGCAAGCCAGATCTGGATCGGATGTCTGCATTAGCATTGCGCCCTTCCGCCGACAACGACATGCTCGTTGTAGAGTTTGGCGAGGGCATTGATCCAAATGACACCGGCATGCTGCTAATTTCACGCGGGGGCGCGTTAGCAACCGCGCTCGACGAAAACACAAGCGCCGTTGTGCAAGATGTCTCTAAAGACGCCGTACTTGGCCTAGACCGTTCCTTGATGAAGTATGCTTCGGCGGCAGTCATCCCAACCCGCATTGTGTATGGCCGCGATTTATTACTGATTTTTCTGCATCCAACTGCGGACTACTTTGATCCAGTAACCATGCAATTGCTAGATATCATCGCATTGCAAACCGCAAACGCTATTCAAAAGCACCAGTTGGTAAAGGCCATTCGCCTAGATGATGACCGCGTTTTGCAAGTGCATAACGAATCGCGCAAATTGCTATCGCGGGCGCTACACGACGGGCCAGCGCAAAACATGGCGGCCCTCACCATGCGCGCCAATTTTGCCCGCCGCATGCTAGATCAGGATATAGAACGCGCCAAGCAAGAGTTGATGGATATTGAAAAGCTAGCGCGTGAAACCACCAAAACGATCCGCTATATGCTCTTCACCATGCGGCCGCTAGTGCTGGAAACGCGCGGACTAAAACCAGCGCTCATGAATCTGGCAGAGAAAATAAAAACCACCTACGGCCAAGAAGTGTTTATTTCAATTGCGCCGAATTTACCGCTCACGCAAAACACAGATATCAACACCATCCTGTTTTATATTGCAGAAGAAGCCGTCATTAATGCACAGAAGCACGCTGCTGCACAGAACATTTTTATCAGCGTTTATGCTGAAGAGGCTGATGTCGTTTTAGAGGTGTCTGATGATGGTGTTGGGCTCAACATCGGCCAAATTACAGAAAATTACGACCAACGCGGCAGTCTAGGTATGGTTAACATGCGCGAGCGCGCTGAGCTCATCAATGGCGTCTTCAACGTTGATTCAATCATTCATGAAGGCACCACCATTAGCGTGCGTGTGCCAATAAAAGAATTTGAAGAAGAAGCCGCCTGAGGCTTGCATAATATGCATCAAGTTAGGCGTCAATCTGCTAGCGATAGCGCCTGCCAGCATGTTCCTGTTCCGGCGCTGAGTTTTACTGATAAGGAC
>JAHDBW010000196.1 GCA_020630175.1 Anaerolineales bacterium | reverse complement strand
CTGCCAAGTTTTTAGCTGGCAAATTTTGAATAAGCGGAACCGCTTTTTGTTTTAACGCCACACGATGCGCAGCGCACGAACAGGCTGCGTACCAAAGTTAGTTTCGATCTTTTCACCTTCAATCACGCCACCTAACCGCTGATAAAGCCGAATTGCCCCCTCATTATTAGCAAACACCCACAAGTGCATTGCCGATTGTGGCGCTTGTTCAGCCAGCCAGGCCATGGCGTGCTGCATCAGCGTTTTGCCAATGCCCTGCCCGTGCCGATGAGGCGCAACGTGTAAATTATCTAAGAGCGCACCATAGTCCGGATCAACGTCTAAAAATAGACAGACAAAGCCGGTCAGGCCCACAGCATCGGCGGCTACCATAACAAACTGCGCTGGGTTTTCAACGCTAAGGCGTGCTTGCCAAGCAACCTGTCGGTTTTCCTGAACGTGATTGTCTAAGAAGTCATCATCGAGCATGCCCCGATAGGCTTGCTGCCAGCTTAGGGCGTGCAGTTGCGCGATGGCGGTAATGTCGGCTGAAGTTGCGAGTCGATAGTGCATGCCAGTAAGTATAAATCGTAAGATCTGCAGTCGGCACATAGTCAAGACAATACCCTCATCCACACATATTTATGGCAACTTACAATTACGATCTCATCATTATTGGCGGTGGGTCTGCTGGTTTACCAGCGGCACAGGTTGCTGGCGCGCTTGGCGTGCGCACACTGCTCATCGATAAAGAACGCTTAGGCGGCGAGTGCCTGCACACCGGCTGCGTGCCGAGCAAGGCGTTGATCCACGCGGCGCGCTTAGTGCAGCAAGCCAAAGACGCGCAAAAGTTTGGTGCTGGCCCAGCGCAGCCCGTTGATTACGCCAAAGTTGCCGCGCACATCCAGCAAGTGATTGTCCAAATTGGCGCGGCAGAAGAGGAGCACTATGTCAAAGAAATCGACGTGCGCTTTGGTGCCGTGACCTTTGTAGATGCACACACCCTCACGCTAAATGACGAAACGCTGACATTCCGCAATGCCCTCATTGCCACCGGATCAACCGCAGTCATTCCGCAAATTCCGGGGCTAGCGGAGAGCGGCTACCTCACCAACGACACGCTATTTGACCTGACCGCCTTACCGCCCACGCTGGCAATTATTGGCGCAGGCGCGATTGGCGTGGAGTTAGCCCAAGCGTTACAGCGGCTGGGCGTGCAGGTGCAGCTGATCGAAGCACAGCCCACCATTTTGCCGAAAGAAGACGCCGATATTGTTGCAATTGCCCAAGCATTGCTGGCAGATGAAGGCGTAACGCTGCATACCAATGCCAGCATACAATCGGTTACAGCCGCCGCCGGACAGAAAACGTTACAACTCAGCACTGGGCAAACAGTTACCGTTTCAGACATACTTATTGCAACGGGTCGACGCGGCAATATGGGCGGATTGAACCTAGAACAGCTTGGCGTCACGGTTGATGCCGACCGCATTCACGTCAATAAACACCTACAAACGTCTGTCAAAACTATTTTTGCGGCGGGCGATGTAATTGGCGGCTATCGGTTTACGCACGTGGCCGGGATGGAAGGTAGCTTGGCCGCATCCAATGCGCTGGCACCGTATAACACGGCCATCAATTATGCTGCCGTGCCGTGGGTCATTTTTACCGCGCCAGAAATTGCGCACGTGGGCCTGACTGAGCCAGAAGCCCGCGCAACTTACGATCAAATTCGCGTGGTGACATTCCCATGGAAAGACATCGACCGCGCCGTCACGGACGATGCGCAGACCGGACTAATCAAGCTAATTGTGACCGGCAAAAAGGAGCGTTTAGTTGGCGCACACCTCATCGGGCGCAATGCCGGGGAATTGTTACCAGAACTGACCTACCACGTGCGCAAGAAAGGCACGCTGTCCGACATTATGTACACCATCCACGCGTACCCAACCTATGGGAGTGGGCTACAGTTGGCCGCGTTCAACGGGTATTTACAGTCGCCGACGTTTGCCGGACAAAAACGGTTGTTACAGCGTCTCAACCGCTGGCGTTGGTAACGCTAGTCAGCAACAGTCTTGGTGGCTTGCAACCGAATGCGGCCCACCAGCGTGCGAATAATGCCGTCATTGACCTCTGGGCGGTCTAACATTACATCGTGCAGCGTGTCTTGGGCGAGCACAAGCAGCGTTGTTGGCGCTGTAGAGACCACGTCTGACACACGCGGTTGAGCGTCAAACATTGCCAGTTCACCGACCGTGTCACCAGCGCCAAGCGCCACAATTGCTTTGCCGTTTTTACGCGCCTCTACGGCTCCCTCAACAATAATAAACATTTCTTCAGCAGCATCACCTTCGTGAATAAGCGTGTGCTGCGCCGGAATTTCTAACACATCTACAATTTGCGCCACAGCCGCGAGTGCAGTTTCTGGCACGCTGCCAAATAGTTCAGTTTGTTTCAAAACGGCAATTTTTTCGATTGTGAGCATGGCGTGCTCTCCTGTAGGCGCTTGTGCCCAGTGTAAAGTTTCTGTGGTGAGGTCTCCCGTGCCGATAGCATTGGCAGAAAGAGCGCGCAGATCATACGTTGTTTGCTGCGCAAGGTCGTAAATTGCAGCGGCTTGAGTCACATCCAGCAGCAGGCCTTCTTTGTTTTCTAAGATCTGTTGCAGCGCTGTCTCAGTTTGTAACGTCGGGGCTAGCCCTTGTTTATGGAGCACTGCGCCCCGCTTTGCTAACGTCAATTCTCGGTCTAACAGCGGACGCAGCACCTGTTTGCGCTGTGCGGGCAACAGCAAGAAAATGCCTTCTAACACCTGGGCCGTGGTGCGCGTTTCACTAAGCGTGAGCATGCGTGCCAAGCGCCGCAAGTGTTTACCGCCCGCTTCAAGGGAGGCGAGCAACAATAACGTGCCAGTGGCTTGTTCAATCTGGGTGCTTAGCAACGGAATAAGTCTTGGAAAGGCAGCCTCAGCCGCACTGAGCGCCGTTCTATACGCATACAGCATGCCGATTTGCGCTAAGTCGGCGTCAACGGCGGTAGCGATGTTATCTACAGCCGCTGACGTTGCCGGTTGATAATCCGCACGGTATAGCGCACTGCGCACGGCTTGCCGCATGTTGGCAGCGGGATGCAGCAGATGCGGCAGCAACAAATCAGATGCCAGCCCGACTTCGGTCCCGTTAGAGAGTGAGCCGCTGAGTTGCACAAAGCGCACATTGGCCTGTGACGGGTTATTGAGCGCACGTTCAATAGCCGGGCGTAACGCACTACCGTAAACTGCCAGCGCATCTGCGGCGGCAGAGCGTATTTGGGCTGCCCCCAACTGCTGCACCACAATTGGGATCAGCGTTTCATGCGGGGCATTTTGCACAGCATTAAGCGCGGTGCTGCGAACAGCAGCGGACTCATCCAGCAGTAGCGCCGCAAGCGGCTGATAGTGATTATGCGGCCCAATGCGGGCCAGCGTTTGCGCCAATAGTAAACGATCGGCAATGGCCTCACTATCTAGCAGCCTTGGCAACAGTTCTGCTGCGGTTACTTTTTCAGCTAGCCCACCATACTTGAGCAACCCAACTAACGCACCGCGCCGTTCAAAATAATGCTCACCCTGCATTGCTTTTGTAACGGTAGCCATTGCCGCTTCAGAACCGCTAGCCGCATATGTTGTGAGCGCTGCCCCTCGGATAGTCGGGTCAGGTGCGGTCTGTACGAGTTGTAAAACGGCGGGCAAACCAGCGTAATCTGGTAGCGTTTCAAGGCGTTGCAGCGCGTCTAGGACTGTTGCCGACCCAGCCGCAGTCAGCCGTTCTAACACAAGGTCAGCATAGTCAGGATGATCGGCTTTTTTCAGAAAATTGAGCGCCATTTGCGCGGTTTCTAAGTTTTCACCGGCGGCCAGTTGTAGCAATACTGCCTGTGATTGCGGGTCTTCAAAGGAAAAGTCGCCTTCGCTAATGCCGCGTTGCTGTAATTTTGTCAGCAGCGTGCGCACATACAAGCGATGCATCTGATAGCTGAACGCGGTCCAAATAAAACACACGCTGACGGTGTACGCAATCAGAACCGCGTCTGTATACAGCCCAAACGCACGCAACACATACAAAGACACACCAACCGAGCCATACACCAGCGGCAACATCAGCGATTCAGAAATCGTCACAATGCTGGGGCGAATGCGCTCTGGCAAGGCCTGATACATGGTTTGCACAGAGGGAATGCTCATGCCAACCGAGAAGATAAAGTCTGCCACGCGCGCACTGGCAACCACGCCTAGCACAACGCTGTCTGAGGCCAGATCCAAATAGCTAAGAATTGCGACAATAATCACCGGCGTCACAACCGACAACGGATTACTCACTAAGCCAAAGCCCAGACCAAACCGCTTGAGTAAGCGCCCAGCAACAAAGACTAAAAACAGCAACGTGAGCAATGTGCCCACGGCCATCACATTGCCAAAGAATGACGCGAGTCCTTCTTCTGTCTGAAAGCTGCGCGCGGCGAATAGTGCCAGCAAGAGCACAACCAACTCGGTGCCAAAGAACGAGAAATACTGATACGCACAGATAAAACGGCCAAACCGGTTGCTGAGCGCTTCGCCCCAAGTGGCACTGCTGCGCGTGGTAATTGTGCTGGTCGATTTTGCAAAGCTGGCGCTGAATTTACGGACGGTAATCCACGTGATCACCGCTTGCAAACCGGCCAAGACGGTACAAATTAGCAGTAAGTTCGAGACGCTGCCCAAGGTGGTGGTCAGAATGCCAATCAGCACCCCACTGATGATGAGCGCGCCGGTTTGGCTGGCTAGAATCAGCGGCGTTTGCGTTTTGATCTGTTGCAAATCAAACAGATATGCGGATTGCAGCGGAATGGAGATCAGCTGATAAATAAAGGCCACGCCAAAGAACACCATCAGTGCGAAGGACATCCAGTGTTGGGCAAAGACGGCAGTCAGCACCCACACTACGAAGTAAGCGCCAAACAGTGCGCTGGTGTTGCCAATGAGCAACGTTGGCGTGGCGAGGCGGTCAGCCGCTTGCTTATAAATTAGAGCCGCTAATGGAATAGCCAGTGCCGAGCCAATGTACATGGCCGGGAACCAGTCTGCGCCGTAGTCTTTTAGGAAGCGCGTGTTGGCAACTGCGTACAGCATCGCCAGAATAAAACCGCCTAAAAAGCTTTGGATCGCGAGCAGTTGCGTTGGGGTGGCATTGCCAAAACGCGGTAGTTTGAGGGAGGTGCTGAAGTTTGCCACTTATTTACGCGGCCGCACTTTGATTTGAAAAGTATGCAGTTAGTCCGCTGCTTTCGAGCTGCTTCTTTGTTTCTTCGTACCCAAATTCGGCCATGTAATCTGCTTTATCAAAGTCCAACAGCCCCACATCGCTGACTACTAAACGGATTTTGAAGTCGGCCATATCACGCGTGTGTTTGTGCGACTTGATGCTGGCCACCAAGATTGAATTCAGCATGACCGTACCCAGTGGCACAAAGCGCAGCCGTTTTGAAAACGGGTTTAGCTTGTTCCATAGGATCTTCCAGCCAGAGATACGGCCATCGTAGGTGTGTGGCGCAGCGCCTTTTTTACCCTTGATGGGCGAGACGATGTCAACTGCGATCACGGTGTGAATGTCAGTCCGGTCACGCATGATGTCGATCGGCATAAAATTCGCCACGCCGCCATCCAAGTACACATCGTGCCCTTCAACAAGCGGCGGACACAGCCCCGGCAACGCCGTTGATGCCCGCAGGTACGTGCTCGCCCGCCCCCGATCCCGCGTTTCGAGCTCACTCGTACGCATGTTGTAGATCGGGAAAAAGTTTGGCAGCCAAATATCTTCAAGGTTGAGCGTGCCAAACGCGTTGTCGAGCCATTTTTGCACGCCAAACCCGCTGCTGATGGCCGCAAACGGAATGGTAAACCGAATCTTAGGCGGCTTCGATAGCAGCCTTGAGAATTTCTCAGCGTCCCAACTATGGGCAATGGCCGTTGAAATGACGGAGCCAGAACTAGATCCACACACCACGTCAAACGGGATGTTGTGTTCTTTGAATAATTTACTGACCCCCGCATGCGCCACGCCGCGCGCCCCACCACCCGTGAGCACTAAGCCAATCCCACGATTGGCAAGTAAGCGCGCCACGCGTTGCAACTGCACGGCGGAGTCTTGTTTTAGGTGATAGTAATACGCCACGTCGAAGGCGGCTAGCCAGTCGCGCGTGCCTTGCGGTTGCGCACAAGCGGCGGCTTGTAACAGCAGCAACACGCGCTGTTGTTCGGCGGCTTCAGGCAGTTGTAACGCAGGCACCCACTCCGCTTGTAACGGCGCAGCAGCGCCAGCGCCAACCAGTACGATTTTGTCCGCTTGGCGTAAACAGCGCCGCAGCCACGGCGAATCCTCAGGTGGTGCGGTATAGATGATCACGTCATGTTCAGACTCAATGGTGCCAAGCCATTCTGAAATACGTCGATTTTGCACGTGATCTGCTTCATCAAGCAGGCCGAGATTAGCGGCAACATAGTCCTGATCAATGTGTAAGCACGTAGCAATGTCGCGATTCAACGCTTGGGTTAGTTGCGTGGCAAGTGGGCGCACATCCACAGCGGCTGATGTTGGCACCAGCACCATTGAAAGCGGCGCAACGTTGATGGTTGTAATGCCCTTGAGCTG
>JAHDBW010000195.1 GCA_020630175.1 Anaerolineales bacterium | reverse complement strand
CACCATCCCAAAGCCCACGAAGCTCACCAGCACAATGCCGCTGGCTTTGAAGATCATGCCGGTGGTGAAGCTGGCGATGCCGCTGGAAACCGCAACCACAATATCGGCAGTGCCTTGCATTTGGCTGCGTACTGCGCCTTGCGCATACCGTGAAAGCAGTGAAGACCCCGCCACAAAGGCAAAGCTCCAGCCCAATCCTAATAAAAATAAGGAACCGGCCAAGTTTGGTAGTGCTACAGACAGTGGCGTCATCCCCGCCGCCAGAATAAGCACGAACGATCCTGCAACAATCATTTTGATGGGGCCAAAGCGTTCGACTAACCAGCCTGTTACAAAAGACAAGCCAAACATCCCCAGCGTATGTCCAACTAAAATTTGCAAAATATCGCCCTGCCCGTATTGGTTAGCACGCATGTGTAGCGGCGTAATAACCATCAGCAGCGTCATCACCAGTTGCCCAACCGCCATCGCAGAAATTGCCAGCATTACCGGTGGGTTAGCCATCAATTTGCTAATCGGCTGCTTCCCATCAGCAGCAACCGCCGCGTCAGCAGCTTTGTCACCCTCGGTTTCAATACGCAGCGTGCTGGGTTCTGGTCGCAAGAAAAACAGCAAGACCATAAACGCAATGACGCCCAGAATACCGGCTAAGATCCACGTTGCTTCAAAGTCAGTAAGTCCCAAGCGTGACCCAAGCGTATGAATGTACTCTGCAAGAAAGAAATCCAAAATCGAGCCGATGGTACCGGCAAAAACGATAATCCCGATTACTTTTGAGCGGCTGCCTTCGAGCGTCACTTCCGCAGCAATAAATTTACTTTGCTCAGACGCGGCGCGATTGATCCCAATCAGCATCATGCTTAGTAGCAAGAGTGAGAAAATACCGCGCTGTACCGCGATAAAGCCAACGGCGATGCCTGCTAAGGCAAACATCCAGCCGGTGATGAGGCCGGTGCGGCGGCCTAAACGATCCATCAGCACGCCAATTGGGTAGGCCGCAATGGCCCGCCCAATTAGGTTAGCAGTAGACCCCCAACCGGCTTTGCCTTGGTCCCCGCTCAGGTCGGCAGCCAAAATGGAGAGCGTACTAAAAATTGTTAGAAACGCAGCCGTAAACAGACCTTGAGAAAGAAAAAGCGCACCGACAATGCGTTGACGTGGACCAAATTTCATAGAACCTCTCTGCGCCATCAGGTATTGAGCGGACGCGATGGGCTGAGACCAATAACAGGCAAAAAAGCCCTTCTCAGCAAGCGCCAATGATACCTGAAGATTTTCTTAAGCAATCCTATTTCCGTAGGGGATCAACTTCGTATATAGTAAAACTGGGTAAATTTTGAAAGTATTGCACCCCCCGCTTTGTATTGGTAACAACAACGTTAGATTTAAAAACACGCTATATTGCATAGCACTTATTTAAGACTTTGATTCAGACTAGCAACACAACCTTTAAGAACCGACTATTTTTTAGCATCGTTTGGCATGGTTAGCTGGCATCAACTCATTTTTTGAAACGAAACTCTTATGGCAAAGAAAAAAAAGAAATCAACCTCTAAAGCAAAAGCCGCACAACCGCAGGTAAAGGCAACGGTAGAAACGACCGTAGAAACGCCAGCCACCGCTGTTGCCGCAGAGGTTGCCGCCGAAGAAAGCACCCCACAAGCGCCAGCCCCAACACCACCAAGCCTGAAAGAAATTACCCAGAATACTTGGTTCCCATGGGTCATGCTGGGCATTATTATGATTATGGGTGGCTACTTCCGTTGGGTCGGGCTAGATTGGGACAATCGCCTGCACGTTCATCCGGATGAACGCTTCCTAACGATGGTGACGTCTGCTATTAGCTCCGTCGATAGCTTTGGCGAATTTTTAGATCCTGAGATTTCAACGCTCAACCCCTATAACAACAATTTCAACTTCTTTTCATATGGCTTCACGCCGCTCTTCTTTGTGCGCTACTTAGCAGAATGGCTAGAAGCAAGCGCCGGTGGATTTTTGACTGGCACTTATGAAAATCAGGGATTTTTCTTTGGCTTCAACACCAGCTACGATGGCGTTCACTTAGTCGGGCGCTTCTTGTCTGGCCTGTTCGACATGTTCAACATCCTGCTGATCTTCCTGATTGGCCGCCGCATGTTTGACTGGAAAATCGGGCTACTGGCTGCCGCCTTTATGGCAATGGCAGTAGCGCCTATTCAGCAAGCCCACTACTTTACCGTCGATAACTTTGCCAGCTTCTTTGTAACCCTAGTGGTTTACTTTGCCGCTAGGGCACTCACAAGTGAGAACTGGGGCAATTATGTTGGGCTGGGCATCGCGCTAGGCATGGGCATGGCCTCACGCATCAACGTTGCGCCTTGGGGCTTACTCGCCGCATTTGCAGCTGCCTCTTATATTTGGACGCGCTACAAAGCCGAAGGCAAAACACGCGACTTATTCCTAACTGGCATGAAGCTCGCGCTGTTCGTTGTGCTCGCCGCAGCCGTGACCATTATCACCTTCCGGATTGGGCAACCTTACGCCTTCTCTGGCACATCCGTCTTTGATTTCAGCTTCAATGAAACGTGGCTAGCTAACATTGAAGAAGTGTCTGGCCAAGTCGATGGTAGCCAAGACTGGCCGCCAGCGCACCACTGGGCCTTTACGGGGCTCTCGCACCCAGTCATTCAAATGATGCGCGTTGGCATGGGCTGGCCGCTAGGCATTGTGGCTATATTGGGCTTTTTGCTAGCTGGCTGGCAAATGGCAATGGGCCGCTGGGAAAAACACATCATCCTTGTGCCGTTTACCGCCGTCTACTTTGTGTGGATGGGCAGCCAATGGTTCAAGTTTATCCGCTACTTCCTGCCAATTTACCCAATTATGTGCCTCTTGGCAGCTTGGGTGCTATTTAGCTTCTACCGTGGCTGGCGTGACCAAGACAACGTCACCCTGCCCGGCGATGCGGGCGCAATCCAGCTTTGGGCACAGTATTGGCTAGCAAAACTGCCGCGCATCACCATTAGCGATGCGCTTCGGAAGCAACTCGCACTGGGCGCGATGCTGATCGTAACCGTCGGCACCTTTGTGTGGGCATTTGCCTTTACCCGCGTTTATACCCGCACCCACACGCACCTTGAAGCCTCCAACTGGATCTTTGAAAACGTGCCTGCCCCATTCAACCTACAAGTTGAAACCGCAGACGGCAGTTACTCACATCCCGTTGCTATTCCATATGACTTTGTCTACTGGGATGCACAACCGTTTGTACAGTCTTTCCGTGCCCAAGCAACCGGCACAGTCACCGCAATCAAAACCGGCTTGTTAGGCGACCCTGACAATGACTCAGCGCCAGAAAGTTTCACGGTTGGCTTGTCCTCTGCGGCAGACCCCAACATGATCGAAACGCTGGGCACAGTCTCAACCGACTTCGCAGAACACACCAGCATCCGCGATGGCGCACTCACAATTAGCCTAGACAAGCCTTTCGAAATCATCGAAGGGCAAACCTACCACGTGATCAGCATGGTGCCCAACGGCGCACCGGTCTCACTGGCTGGCGCATCCATTGCCAAAGAAACCAACTGGGATCTGGGCCTACCGGCGCGCACCCAGCAGTACGATCCGTTCTCTGGCATGTACCGCGACCTCAACCTTGAATTGCACACCGATGCCAACCAAGAAAAACTAGACCGCATGGTCAACGTGCTAAGTGAAGCCGACTACATTGTGATTGGCACCAACCGCCAATATGATGCGTACACAAAAATGCCGTTGCGCTTCCCACTGCTGACCGAATATTTCGACGCGCTGTTCGCCAACGAACTCGGTTACGCCGAAGTCAAGGTGATTGAAAACGCACCAACCTTTGGGCCAATTACCTTCAACGATCAAAGCGCTGAAGAATCCTTTACCGTCTACGATCATCCCAAAGTGTTGATCTATGAAAAGCTGCCAAGCTTTGATGCTGACGCCGTCCGCGCCCGCTTAGAAACTGTCGATTTAGACAAAGCCGTGCAAGTTAGCGCGCGTGATTACACCGCCGCCCCAACTGCGTTGCTACTCCCTGCCGAGCGCCAAGCCGAACAAGGTGGCACAGGCATTTGGAACAGCATCTTCAACCCTAGCAGTCTGTTCAATAGCAACCAAGGCATGGCCATCGCTAGCTGGTGGACCCTTGTGATTGTCATTGGTTGGGCCGCCTTCCCAATTACCTTTGTGGCCTTACGCGGTTTACCCGGCAAAGGCTATGCCGTTACCAAAACTGTGGGCATCTTACTGCTATCTTGGTTTGTGTGGATCTTCGCCAGCTTTGACCTGATTGCCTTCGGTGGATTTTCATCATGGCTATTTACAGCGGTGATTGCAGCCATTAGCGTCTGGGTTTACTTGAACAACCGCGCCGATATCAACGCGTGGCTAAAAGAAAATCTTGCTTACATTGCCACCGTTGAAGCGTTCTATGTAGCGCTGTTTGGCTTTGGCGTGTGGTATCGCATGCAAAATCCAGACTTATGGCATCCGTTCTATGGTGGTGAAAAGCCAATGGACTTTGCCTACTTCAACGCCGTGCTGCGCTCAACATCCTTCCCGCCTTATGACCCTTGGTTCTCTGGGGGGTACATCAACTATTACTACTACAGCTTTGTGCTGGTCGGGACGCTCACCCGCATGCTGGGCTTGCTGCCAAGCATTGCCTACAACTTAGCGATCCCGTTGGTCTTTGCGATTACCGGCATGGGAGCCTTCAGTGGGGCCTACAACCTTGCGGCGTACGCCAACTTACGCACCATGCGCGCAGAAAAAGCAACCGAAGACGCACCACGCAAGCGCTGGAACACCGCCTACTTAGCCGGTGGATTGGGGATTTTGATGATGGTTGTGCTAGGGAACCTAGCACAATTCGATGTGGTCAAAATGGCCTACACCAACATCTCACAGCGTGAAACGCAAGTGATGGTGACCGATGAAGTCACCGGTGAACAATCCTTCCCAGAACGCAGCACGCTCAGTCTAGGTTGGCAAACGTTACGTGAAAGCGTCAGCATGCAGGAAGACGTACCAATCCGCAATAGCGAATGGTTCTGGAGCGCAACCCGCAACATTCCACCAGCCGAAGGGGAAGCGGGCGTCATTACAGAATTCCCAGCGTTCACCTTTATTTATGGTGACCTGCACGCGCACATGGTGGTGATGCCGCTGGCGCTACTTGCAATGGCCTGGGCAATTTCAACCGCACTAGACGACAAACGTGGCCGCAAATGGCAAAACACCGTGATCTATTGGGCACTTGGCGGTCTTGCCACGGGCGTGATTTATCCGACCAACACATGGGACTACCCAGCATACTTAGCCTTGGGCGTCGCCGCGCTGATTTATGCCGAGTGGCGTAAACATGAAGAATTCTCACTGGCATTGCTAATCGGCATTGGCTGGCGGGCAGCCTTGTTAGTGGTGCTATCTCGCGCGCTCTTCCAGCCTTATTATGAATGGTACGGCTTGGGCTATAGTGAAATTGAAATCTGGGAAGGCTCGCGCACCTCGATTGGCTCTTACGTCAAAAATCATGGCCTGTTCCTGTTTATTCTGGTCACATTCTTGAGCTTTGAATCGTTCCGCTTACGCGATGGCGTGCGCAACATTGACTGGGAGAATTTCCCGCGCCTCAACATCAATCCAATCAGCTTGATTAGCGGCCTGCTCTTCATCCAAATTCTATTGGGTGCTGCCGCTTACAGTTGGTATGAATACAATGCGGCCTCGGCAATTCTGTCCTTGCCATTGGCGGGTTGGGCCGCGTTCTTGCTTATCCATCCAAAGCAAACGCCGGAACGCCGCGTGATCTTGACCCTAATCGGGCTGGGCGCAGTGTTGACCTTTGTGGTTGAAATTGTGCGCTTGTCTGGGGATATTGGCCGCATGAACACGGTCTTCAAGTTCTACTTACAAGTATGGAGCGTCTTCGTGGTGGCCTCGGCTGCGTCTGTCACGTTGTTGCTGCCAAAACTACGCAACTGGCACAACACACCGCGCGCCTTTTGGTGGGTTGGCTTGGGCACGCTGGTCTTTATTGCGGGTCTGTATCCAATGACCGCCCCACAAGCCAAACTGCGCGAACGCTTTGACATCGAAGCCCCGCACACGCTTGATGGCTGGGCATATATGGAAACCGCCGTCTATAACGATAACGGCAACGCCATCGAACTAGCGCACGACCTTGAAGGCATCCGTTGGATGACTGAAAACGTAACCGGCTTGGCAACGATTGTCGAAGCACAAACGCCAGAATATCGCTGGGGCTCGCGTTACAGCATCAACACTGGCATGCAAGCTGTGCTAGGTTGGAACTGGCATCAACGCCAGCAACGCGCCCTCATGCCAGAGCGCATGGTCTGGAACCGCGCCACCGATGTTGAGCGACTGTACAACAGCACCGACTTCAACGAAAAGCTAAAAATCCTGCAAAAATATGATGTTGACTACGTGATCTTAGGCGCTTATGAACGCGCTTACTATGACCAAAATGGGCTGAATGCTCTGTCAGAAATGTCTGTCCTGCGTAGCGTGTACAGCAACCCTGGCGTCACCATTTACGAAGTCACGTTGGCAGATACTGCGAATTAAAGCAAATTCGTAAGTTGTAATACGTAAAAGCGCAGTCTTGGAAACGAGACTGCGCTTTTTTG
>JAHDBW010000018.1:26687-36963 GCA_020630175.1 Anaerolineales bacterium | reverse complement strand
AATAGCCTAGGCCAAACACAAGTGCTAGCGCGACAAGTGCCATCGAAATTGGCAGCGCCGCGTTGGTGTCACTGAAGATCCCAGTTGTTGGAATCTGACGCGGAATAATTTGCGTCGAGACCACGTTAGATGAACTGAGACCAGTTTCGCTGGCGGCCACTTGCGCTACGTTATCAATGCGCAGTGGGGCGATTGCTGTGTTATTGATGCGGGCTACGATGGTAATCGTAACGCTCTCACCGGCGGTCATTGTGCCAATTTGCACGTTGACGCTACGGTTAGCGGCATTGTAAGTTGCACTGCCTTTGTTACTGCTGGCGGTTACATAATCGATGTAACTGACGAGCGTATCCGTTACCGTGACGCCATTGATGGCTGTTGTATTCGGATTGGTGACAATGACGGTATAGGTCAGGCTATCACCCGGTGCGCCGATGGCGAGATTGACGGCCTTACTAATTGCAGGCGCAATCACGTTTGATGTTGTGGCACCTGCCGTATTTGTCAACGGTTGCTTGACAGGCAAGGTGGCTGTTGGCGTTGGTTGCGCTGTTGCTGATATCGGCTGCGCAGGAACTGGCGTATTGGTCGGTACGCTGGTTGGTACTGCTGTTGGCGGAACCTGTTGCGTTTGCGTCGCTACCGGCGTGTTGGTTGGTGTCAACGTTGGAATTGGCGTTGCTGTTGGCTCGGCCTGTTGTGCGCGGCGCGCTATTTCTTGCTCAATTGCAGACAATACGCTACCAGACGCTAAGCCCGCATCGATGGTATCAATTGCGTCACCGCTCAAGAGTTGCACCAGGTCTGTGGTGCCGGTTGTGCGGTCAGGGTTGCTGTCGATGGTGGGATCGTTCCCTTCGCCTTGCATGGTAAAGCCAAAGCCTTCACTTGGAATAAATTCAACTTGATAACCACCAGGCAGTAAGTCTGTAAATTCATAACGACCGTTTTCGTCCGTCGTCATGCTGGCAACGATCTCGCCGTTGGCATTACGCAGGTTGATGCCAATCCCGGCAACGCCGGTTTCATCGGCATCTTGAAGACCATTACCGTTGATGTCGAACCAGACATAGTCGCCAATGCTAGCCCGTTGATAAACGCCCATGTTCCAATCCAGATCACGCTCATTAGAGCTAAGCGTGGTGAGGATTGTGCGGCCTGTTGCTGGGTCAGCATCGCTATCTACTGCGTCATTTGACCCAGAATTTTGCAAGGTTGGCGCGCTGCCAGCAGGTAAAGTCGCTAGGTCGAACCCAACGGCGTATTGCCCCGGGATCAGATTATCAAATAGGTATTTGCCATCTGCGTCGGTCACGGTGGTGGCAATGATCGTGTTATCAACGTCGTACAAGTTGACGGTGACGCCGCTCACACCGGTTTCGTTAGCATCTTGAATGCCGTCGTAATTGGTGTCATTCCAAACCACGCTGCCAATTGCGGCGGTGTCATCTAATTGCATATCAACCACTGCATCGTCTTCAGCAGTTGGCGCGACTAGGTCTGGAATAGTGGTGCCGTTCTCGTCGGTTGGTGTGCCGCTTACCGTCGCGATGTTGGTGGTTGTAACGGCAATTGGCAAGATCGTGGTACACGTCACGCTGCTGTTTGGCGCAATTGGCCCAGCAAGATCAGCACAGCTTTCACTGTTGAGCGTGACATCATCGGCAGTGTCTGCTGGTGTGCCTGCGTCATCAATAATAACCACGTTAGACAGGTGGCTTTCACCATCATTGACAACCACATAGGTGTATTGCACGTCACTAGGAACGGTGATGACGTAGTCTTCGCCATCATTTGCCGTGCCCGCCGTTTTGACAATTTGAATGCTTGGTACCAACGGTGGAATGAGCGCAACGATCGCGTCATCTTGATCTACAGGTGGTTCTACATCGGTGTAGAAGTCGCCATCTTCATCAATTGGTGTCCCGGTTACGGTTGCAATATTGGTTACATTGTCGCTAATTGGCAGTGTCAGCGTACAGGTAGCACTTGCGCCTGCTGCTAGCTGACTAATCAGTGCTGAACAGGTTTCTCCATTCACAACAACATCATCCGTGTTATCACCAGCAGTGCCAGCATCGTCGGTAAAGTTCACGTCAAACAGTGGCACGTTACCGGTGTTTGTAATGCGGTAGGTGTAGGTGACATCGCTTGGCTCTTGGATGACGAAGGTATCGTCATCGGCGGCGTCGCCAGCGGTTTTTACAATGTTGATGGCAGGCTTTGGATCGATGACTTCGTCAACTTCGGCGGTGTCGCTATCTGTTACATCATCGAGGACGGCTAAATCGCCACCGTTGGCTTCACTTGGATTTGCGATCACGGTTGCAGTGTTCAACAGATCACCATCAATCGCGCTTTGAACATAGTAGGTTGCGCTTGTATCCGGCGCGAGTGGCAAGGTGCCGTTTAGCAAGGTGAAGCCGCTGTGGTCTAGGCCAAGATCCGCATCGCTTAGTGCAATGTCGCTTAGGTAAGTGTTGCCAGTGTTGCTAACGACGAAGCAGTACGTCACGGCACTGGCGTTGAAGCCCACGACCAACTCATCTCCGGCGCAGCCAGTGCCATTGTTGTGGCCCGCATAGACGGTCTTTTCAATTGTCACGCCGGGTAACAGCAACGTTACTTCTGCCGTATTGGTGGCAGTTGGCGGCGTGAGTTCAAAGTTTGGATTACCGTTAGAGTCTGCTGGCGTGCCCGTGACGTTTGCCGTATTTAGAATGTCGGCAGTGGCGGTTGTGTCGTAGTAATAAACTGCTGTTTCATTTGGTGCTAATGGCAAGGTGCCGCTGAGCAAAGTGAGATCAGCGGTTGAAATGCCCAATGTCACATCATCCAGAATGATGTTTGTAAGGTGCGTGTTACCAAGGTTAGTGACTTCAAAACAGTAGGTGATTGGACCGTCTAGTGGTGCGCGTAGCAATTCCCAGCCTCGGCAGTCTGCGCCGCCATTTTGACCGTTGTAGACAGTCTTTTCAAGGGCGATGTCGGTTGTGAGCAGCTTCACTTCGGCGGTATCGTCTGCGGTTGGGTTATCTAGATCAGGCACATCTGTCCCGTCTGCCAACGTTGGGTTGCCATTGGTAGAGGCAGTATTGAGCAAATCACCGGTCAATGTGCTTTCGTAATAGAAGACCATATTGGCATTTGGTGCCAGCGGGGTGCTACCAGAAAGTAAGGTCAGATCTGCTGTGGTCAGACCTAGGGTTACATCGTTGACCACGATGTTATCAAGGTGGGTATTCCCAAGATTTGTGACTTCAAAACAATAGGTGATTAGCTTGCCGTCTGGACCGTCTACTAGCTCGCTGCCGTTACAGTCAGCGCCCGCAGTATGTCCCGCATAGACAGTTTTTTCTAGTTCTATGTCGGTGTAAAGCAAGCGGACTTCGGCGGTGTCTTCTGCTGTTTGGTTGTCTAAGTTTGGAATGTCTGAGTCATCTGCAAGCGTTGGATTTGCGGTGACGCTGGCCGTGTTGAGCAGATCGGCGGTCAATGCTGTCTCGTGATAGAAGATCATTGTGTCGCCGGGTGCCAATGGCGTTGTGCCAAATGAAACCGCCATATCCGCTTCTGTGATGCCAATGGTGAGGTCATCTAAGTTGATATCAGACAGGTAAGTTGTGCCGGTGTTGGTCACTGCAAAACAATAGGTAATGCTTGTGTTGGCAGCGGCGCTCACCAATTCACTGCCTTCACAGCTGGTGCCGCTGTCATGACCAATGTAGACCGTTTTTTCAAGCGCAACGTCTGGCTTCCAAGTGACCACTTCAGCGGTGTTCTCTGCGGTTGGGTCGGTTAGGCCGTCAATGTCGGTGCCGTCAGCTAAGGTTGGGTTACCACTAGTGTCAGCAGTATTGAGCAGGTCGCTGGTAACGGTTGCTTCGTAGTAGAAGACCAAGGTCGCATCTGGCGCAAGTGGTTCGGTGCCAGACAGCAACGTCATATCCGCCCGCGTAATGCTCAGGTCAGCATCGTTGAGCACGATGGTGTCTAGATAGTTATGGTTACTGGTGTTGGTGACTTCAAAACAGTAGGTGACTGCGTCGCCAGCGGCTTGGGTAATGAGATCACTCCCGTTACACGTTGCGCCCGCATCGTGCCCAGCATAGACAGTTTTTTCAAGTGCAATGCTTGGAATATACGCTTCGACTTCGGCGGTGTTGACGTCTAGCGGATCGTCAAGGTTGGCGACGTCTGTGCCGTCTTCATACGTCGGATTCGCACTTGCTTGCGCGGCGTTGAGCAGATCACCATCGATTGTCGTTTCATAATAGAAGACCATGGTCGCGGCTGGCGCTAATGGCTCAGTGCCAGAAAGTAGCGTCATGTCTGCGCGGGTAATGCTTAGATCGGTATCGGTTAGCGTGACTTCGTCTAGGTATGTGTTGTTGGTGTTGGTGACTTCAAAACAGTAGGTAACATTGCTGCCGTCTGGGTGCGAAATTAGCTCGCTACCGTTACAGTTAGCGCCTGCATCGTGACCTAGATAGACGGTTTTTTCGAGCGCGATGCCTGGAATTAGCACCACAACTTCTGCGGTGTCGTCTGTTGTTGGGTCATCCAGCCCCGGAATGTCTGTGCCGTCTGACGTGCTTGGGTTCCCACTCACAGTAGCGGTGTTGACCAAGTTCGCGTCTAGCGTTGTTTCATAATAGTAAATGGCTGTCGCGGCTGGTGCGAGGGGCAAGGTGCCGCTCAGCAGCGTCATGTCAGCGTCGGTAATGCTCAGATCGGCATCGGTTAGGGCGAGATCGGCAAGGTGGGTGTTCCCGTTGTTGGTCACTTCAAAACAGTAAGTGATGTTCGCGCCAGCAGCCGCACCAGCTAGTTCAGATCCGTTACAGGTTGCGCCAGCATCGTGGCCAAGGTAGACCGTTTTGTCGAGTGCAATGTCTGTGTATAGGTCTTGCACTTCAGCGGTATTTTCAGCGGTCGGATCGTCTAGGCCAACCACATCTGAGCCATCGGCTAGGGTTGGATTACCACTGGTGTTTGCGGTGTTGAGCAAGTCGCCAGCGGCGGTGGTTTCGTAATAGAAGACCAAGCTTGCCGCAGGCGCAAGTGGTTCCGTGCCAGAGAGCAAGGTGAGGTCAGCACGCGTCAGGCTTAGGTCAACATCTGCAACGGTAACGGCATCCAAATAGGTGTTGCCATTGTTGGTCACTTCAAAACAGTAGGTAATGTTGACGCCGTTAGGCGCGCCAATTAGGTCGGCACCATTACAAGACGCACCCGAGTCGTGGCCTAGGTAGACCGTTTTTTCAAGGGCAATGGCAGTCACAAGTTCTACGACCTCAGCCGTGTCGTCAGCGGTTGGATCGGTAGGCAGTTGCGGCAAGTCGGTGCCGTCTGCTTCGGTTGGATTACCGCTGGTTGCGGCCGTGTTGACCAAGTCGCCAGTGAGCGTTGTTTCATAGTAGAAGACTAACGTTGCATTTGGTGCGAGTGGTTCAGTGCCTGAAAGCAGTGTCATCTCTGTGCGGGTGATGCTCAGGTCTGTATCGGCAACGGTGATGGTGTCTAGATGGGTGTTGCCATTATTTGTGATTTCAAAACAATAGGTAATGGGCTGGCTAGTGGCCAACGACACCAGTTCACTCCCGTTACAGCCGACGCCACTGTCGTGCCCGGCATAGACGGTCTTTTCAATTGTGATGCCGGTTGTTAGTAATGCGACTTCTGCCGTGTCATCTGCTGTTGGATCAGCCATGCCACCAATGTCAGCGCCATCAGATTCGGTTGGGTTACCGCTGGTATCTGCGGTATTAAGCAGGTCGGCGGTGATGGTTGTTTCGTAGTAGAAGACCAAGGTTGCATCTGGGGCGAGTGGTTCGGTGCCAGAGAGCAAGGTCATGTCGGTGCGGGTAATGCTTAGGTCGTCATCATTGACGGCTACGTCATCTAAGTACGTGTTACCGGTATTGGTGACTTCAAAACAGTAGGTGACGGTATAGCCGCTTGGGCCACTGATCAATTCGCTGCCGTTACAGGTTGCGCCGCTATCATGCCCCGCATAAACGGTTTTCTCAATGTCAATATTGGCCACGTACATGAAGACTTCAGCCGTGTCGTCAGCAGTTGGGTCGGTCAGGCCAGCAATGTCTGTTCCATCTTCCAGCGTTGGATTAGCGCTGGTATCGGCGGTGTTGACGAGGCTGCTGGTGATGGTTGTTTCATAATAGAAGACCAGCGTAGCATCTGGTGCGAGCGGTTCGGTGCCGGAGAGCAGGGTCATGTCGGCACGCGTGATGCTTAGGTCGCCATCGTTGACGGCCACTGTGTCTAAGTACGTGTTACCGGTGTTGGTCACTTCAAAACAGTAGGTGACCGTCGTGGCGCTTGGCCCATTGACTAACTCGTCACCGTTACAACTGACGCCGTCATCATGCCCGGCGTAAACCGTTTTTTCTAGATTGATTGTTGGTGCCCACGCTTCAACGGCAGCATCATCACTGTCGGTTACATCGGCTTGATCGGCTAAATCATTGCCATCAATGTCGGTTGGGTTGGCACTTGTTGCGGCAGTGTTGACCAAGTCTGTGGCCAAGGTTGCTTCATAGTAATACGTTAATTTAGAAGCGGGTGCCATTGGGTCAGCACCGGCAATATAGGTTAGGTCGCTAATATCCAAGCCTAATGTTGTGTCATCTAGGGTGACATTCTCAAGGAACGTATTCCCAGTGTTGGTAATTACAAAACAATAGGTAACGGGCGCGTTTAGCACGTCTAACACAAGGTCTGTGGCAGAGGTACAGTTTGCACCACTATCGTGGCCGCTGTACACCGTTTTTTCAATTGAAATAGAAGGCTCTGGCGTTGTAAGCCCAAAATCAACATCGCGCTTTGTGTCCGATGGCAGCAACACAAATGCCCCTGAGCTTAGTGGCGTGGCAAAGCCGCCTGTGCCATCATCAAGATCATAGGTTTCTTCGAACGTAACGCCGGGTTTGGTTACATTCGTGCTTGGGTCAATGGTGACGGTATATCCGCTGGCATTACTTGGTAATAAATTGTCAAAGAGGTACTTACCTTCGTTGTCAGTCATCACTACGAGGTTGACGACTGCCCCGTTTTTGTCCATCCCAGTTAGGGTTACGGTGACGTTTTCAAGCCCAACTTCGCTCAACTGCTGAATACCATCAGAATTGAGGTCAAACCAAATTGTGTCACCAACTGAAGGTTCTACAACTTGTGCGGAGACTTCATTTGAAAGCGCTGGCAATGGCGTTTCATCTGTAGACATCCCAAAGTTGTTTGTGTATAGGTCGCCGCGCACGTTGCCGGATGTTGTCATGTCGAGAACGAAATCTACCCGACCACCATCTTTGACCAAAGGCCCAGCCCATAGAATGCGATACGCAGTGATTTCGGCATTGGTCGCTGGACAATCTGCACCACTGCCGTTTGTTGGCGTGGCGGCGGGGTCTACGTTGCTTGAGTCGGTCCCTAAACACCAATTTGTCGTGCCGGTACCAAACTCATTTGTATTGTCGGTTCCCCAAATCACGTGCTTAGGTGCTCGGTCAATGGTGGCGGGATCGTCTTTTGTGTAATAAACGAAAGCGCCCGCTGGGACTGATACGCTGACAAATTCATATGTGCCGGTGTAGTCTGAAGGTTGCATCCGGCCATCAGGGTATTCATCTGGTGCACCAAAAGGCCCAACAGTGCCGTCACCATTGAATGGCAGGATATCGATTACATCAATGTCCGTTAGATCAACTTCGGTATTGTTGATGGTGCTCAATGTAAATTGGAGCGGTTCATTTGGCAGAATAAGCGGTGTTTGAACTGTTTTGAATGGTGCAATGACGGCTGGGACCTGAACAAAGACAGTGGCTGTCGTAGTTCGATCGCCTTCAACTGACGCGTCAATCGGGGACTCAACAATCGCGGTGTTGACGAGATTAGTGCCGTTTGGCGTCCCGGCATCGACTAGGGTGCCAATGGTGATGGTTGGCAGCGGCTCATTTGCGATGCGGTTGCCAAGATCCCACGCTAAGACTGTTTGGCCAGCGGCGGTACATTTTGGATGTGGATCTGCGGCGGCAACACAAGATGCTTGTTGGCTGGGGGCAATTGTTGCCGAGCCAGCAATGTAAATTAGTTCTGCGGGCAGCACATCAAATACGGTTACCGGTCCACTGATGCCGGCAATTGGGGCGGTAAATGTGGGCGTGATATCCCAAGTCATGCTGTCCCCAGCGTTGATGCCATCCCGGCTACCTTCTTTTTCAACGCGAACGATACCGCGTGTGAGTGTAATCCGATCACCACAACCAGTGCCGGTGTGGGCGTGTTCTGGATAGGTCTTGGGCTGATAACCACAATCGCGATAGTCACCATCATTGAATTGATCGACGTGACGCGTTGCATAGTTGACGAGTTCGGTGCCGTCCACAATTGGGTCACCGGTGACTGGGTCATTTGAAAGCGCAACATGTTCCACGCGCAGGTCTACACTTTGACCAGGGCCAACTGGCTCAAGCATGCGAAGGCGGAATTTGGTGACATCAGCAATGTTGCCAGTAAATGTTGTTTCATCTACCCAAGTGACAGAAGGATCACTACATTCTGTATTGAGGGCGGCTGCCGGTGAGCTAAATGCGTCTGGGGGCCAAGTGCCAACATAGTCAGTTGCATATTCCAACACATAGGTTTTGCCAGCATTTAGGTAGCCACCCGTCAACGTGAAGTTGCCATTCAGGGCATATTTACTATTGTCGATGACGTCACACAGTTCCATGTTTGTAAGGTCTAACACGCCCCGATTGTCATGATAGTTGCGCGTTACAAACGTTTCGCCTGGACCGATGAGGCCATCACCAGAGCGGGTGTAACTTGCAGTCCCCGGTGGGCTACCGTCATTTAGGGCTTTCATGAAGTACTTCACCCAATAACCACCAGCGCTAACGAGTGTGGTTCTAGCGGCATTGTTTGTGGTGTCTTCAGTTGCGCTGCTGCCAAAGTTAGACTGATTTGTGATACTGAGCGGATCAAAGCCGGTAAACACGTTTTCAATTGGCAGTTCTCCGCCATTATCAATAACGTCTTGGGCTGGCACCCATAACCGAACACCATAGGATGCTACATATTTGTTAGCAGCGGAGATTACCCCGTTACCGCGTGTTCTGGTGGGGTGGGTATCGAGTGAACTGTCTACGCCAGTAAGCGTGATGTCAATGTTGTTGCCTGCGCCGCCAGTTTGCACACAGCTGATTGTGCCTTGGTCAACAACTGAGTTTTCGCTGGTTGCGCTGCCGTTAAATCCGATCGCGCTCCAAGGGCGACTGCTGATATTCCACGCTGGGGCAGCGCCATTAACATTTAGACAATCAAATAACTCGACATTTGGAGAAACGCCGCTCACATCGTCAACAAATGAGATGTTAGGCTGGAGTGCTTCTGTGCCTAAAAATGGATCAAAATCTGAATCTGCGTTACGTGTCCAAAATTCTAGGACGTAATAAATGAGAAAACCTGGTTGCGAATCTTTTTCGTAATACGTTACTGACGATTGTGTCTTTTGAATATCGTAGCGGGGCGATGCCGTAACCGTTGTTGGATCTGGTGAACTGGTGATTGGATCACTGCTTGTGCCATCAATGGTGGCGTCAAAGTCGATAACGGTGCCATTTGGAACCCCGCCAACGGTTGCATTTGCGTCAAAGCTGCCGGTGGTTGGAACGTTGAACGTTCCTAAGTTACAAACTAAGTCACGACCATCGGCAGAAATACTACTGCCCGGATCCACACAAGACCCTGGAATAAACGCCCAAACTGCACCATCAGGCAGATTGGCGGTAATCGTTATTTCTTCTGTGGGGTCAACAGGTGGATTGACATTGTAGTTAAATCGATATGAAATCTGGTCATGAGTCCGAACGATTCCATCTAGACTACCAAAGTCACAGCCATTGCTTGGGTCTGCTGGACAGACATTAACGTTATTGACTTCATCGTTAATGTTGTTCAACGGTCCGACCAAACCACCGTCTTGGCGTTTGATAACGTCTAAGCCGAGTGTTGCTGCAAAGACGGGATTTACTGCGACCTGTGCACTGGCAACGAAAATTGTAATAAAGATAAATAGAAAGCTAAGTGGCTTGATATATATCGATTTATTGGCAGGGTTCATAAAATACACCTAATAATGACAATTTTTTATTAAATTGCTGTTTCAGTGTATCGAGGTTTTATTTTGATTGAATTGGGTTTTATTTAGACTTGTTTAGGTTAATATTGATTGCTGATTGGTATTTTAGACATGTTT
>JAHDBW010000018.1:3158-26587 GCA_020630175.1 Anaerolineales bacterium | reverse complement strand
TATTTAGACTTGTTTAGGTTAATATTGATTGCTGATTGGTATTTTAGACATGTTTAGATCGCAGTGAGCGTCTTTGTTACTTTGGTAATATTCTGTTGTTTTTTAATTGATATTCTGACTCTTGGTTGGCAGGGGAAGATCAAAAAGCGATGCTTATATGGCTTGATGAGCGTACTCTTAAGCAGATTGTGAACTTTAATTTATTTTTGCTTGAAACGGAATGTTAATGAATGCTAGTATAGGAAATAGACAGCGTGACCTTGAGGGGCTAAAGTTTTAAATCATGGTTGCGATGTTGGGCGTTGCCAAAGCAATAACGAGTTGTTAGGGCGATGTCTTATTGGTATTTAGTGTTCATCGCACCGTAGCAGTATTGTAATGACAAGCCTCTTTCGCTTTTTTAACCGCACATTAGCTGGCCGCATTCTGCGTGCAATTATTTTGTATGGCATCTTGCCGTTTGTTCTTGTAAGTGCCTTACTTGTTTTTCTGCAAAGCCGCAGTTTAATTACTGCCGCTGAAATTCAATTGCAAGAACGCGCCTTTGATTACTCGCAAAATCTCAATGTATACATTGATGAATTGCAGCGCGACGCCGCAGCAATCGCCCAGCTTATTCCAATTGCCGAGCTTTCTGCTGAGCAACAAACCGCCTACTTACAACGCATCAATGCCGAATACCCAGAATATGGGCAGGTCGCTTATATTGGGTTAGATAGCTATATTCAAGCTGCTTCAAAGCCGATTGAGCTTGTTTCAATTGCTCAGATCGAATCGTTTCAAACGGCAGCCACTGGTCGCCAAGATTGGGTAATTGCGCCTGCATTATTCAACCCAGTGTTGGTTATGCACATGCATACACCAGTGTTTCAAGGCGAGACTTTAGCCGGTGTTTTTGGGTCACCCGTCCCGCTCCCACGCTTAGTTGAAATCGTCACTACCGGGTCCGTTGAAGTAGAAAATCGAACGCAAACGACTTATGTTGTCGATGAACTAGGGCGCATACTGCTTCATCCAGATCCAGAGTATGTGGCTGGGTCACTCACTGCAAATTGGTTTGATGCGGTGCCTGCCGAACCGAGTACATTTCAATATGCAGAAAATGGAGTGGACTACCTTGTTGCAGTGTCGCCAATCCCCGACCTTGGCTGGACGATGGTTGTAAAGTGGCCTTATGCCGAGGTGATTGAACCGGCTGTATATGCGCGGCAGATTGATTTGATTGCGCTTGGCGTAAGCATTTTATTAAGTTTGGCTGGCGCTGTCTTTATGTCACGCACGCTAACCAGACCGCTGCGGGAGCTGGTGCAGGCCGCGCGGGAATTTGGCTTAGGAAATGCCGAAGCCCCTTTGCCGGATGCCAGCGATAGTGGCGAAGAGATCGGGGTGCTGGTTGAGACGTTTGGCGAAATGCGCCACTCAATCTCACAAACCGTGACAGCGTTAGAGTCTTCAATCGACCGGGAGCAAGGCCTCAGCCAGGCGTTGGCAACGTCTTTAGATCGTGAGCACGAGTTGAGCACGCTGCGGTCGCGCATCTTGCATACGGTTTCCCATGAATTCCGGACGCCGTTGGCCATTATCAAGAACTCATCTGGGCTACTTATCAAACATTATGAAAAGCTAACTGGTGAAAAACGACAGCGTCATCTTGCGCACATTAACACGGCGACCAATCGCTTAACAGAGTTAATGCAGGATGTAGAGCTTGTCGGTGATGCAAATGCAGTGCAGTTTGAAGCCGCGCCGACATCAATGCCGTTGAACGAGTTCTGTAAGCAGGTTGGGCAAGACTTAACGATGAGTATGCGTGACCCAGATCGATTACAGATGATCTTAGATCCAAGCATTGGGTCAGACCTAATTCAGATCGATATTTCAGTTGTGAATCAGATCTGCCGCAGCCTAATTGATAACGCTTTGAAATTTAGCGCAGATGCGGTTGTCACAACGTTTGCGGCTGATAACAACATGCTCAAAATACGCGTCAGCGATTCTGGCATTGGCATTCCTACTGTTGATCAAGACCGGATTTTTGAATTGATGGAGCGGGGGTCTAATGCTGAAACAATTAGCGGGCTAGGGTTGGGTCTTTATATGGCGCAACAACTAGCCGAACTCATTGACGCAACGATTACGGTTAGCTCACTCGGAGAGGCGCAAGGCAGTACGTTTGAGGTCAATTTGCCACGCTAGGCGCACGCTAAATTTCTTTGTTTTCGGCTAATGCCAATCCTTCACCCGTAAGATACAGGTGCGCATTCCGGCGCACGATTAGGCCGTAATTTTCACAATACCGCACAACCTTTTCCGCAAAGTCTGGTTCCCAGCGAAAGTGTTCTACAAGGTTGTGGATGCGGTTTTCGTAATCCTCATCAGGCTCGCCTTTATGGTTGAGCAAATGCACAAGCAGCATATCGCGCGCGAATTCCCACTTTTGACGCTTGCGGCGTCGGGCTAGTGACACCATTCCACGCTCTGGCGCGAAAATAAACGTCAACGTAAACACCATCCCCAAGACCGCAACAATCGCCGCGCTGATATTGGTATCGATAAGTCTCGCAAACCAATAGCCACCAACGCCGCTCACCGCGCCAAATAGTACGGCTAACCCCATCATCAGTTTGAGATTATCTGTAAGTAAATACGCTGTTGTCGCTGGAATAATCATCAGCGCGACAACCAAGATCGACCCGACCGCATCAAATGCGCCGACAGCGGTGACAGAAACCAATGTAACTAAGCCATAGTTGATAGCGGCTGGCGCGAAGCCCAGCGCTGCGGCAAGCCCGGGATCAAACGTGGTGAGTTTTAGCTCTTTGAAGAAGAGGCTGATCAGACTGATGTTAAGCAGCAAGATCACGCTCATGATAACCAACGTGCGCGGCCCAAGGTCAACGCCGCCAATCACAAAGCGATCGAACGGCGCAAAGAGTAAATCCCCTTGAAACACGGTATGTTCATCCAAGTGAACGTTCCGCGCATAGATTGAGATCAGGATGACCGCGAGGCTAAATAAAGCTGGAAAGACAAGGCCAATCGCCGCATCTTGTTTGACTAAGCGCGTTTTATTTAGCACCTCAACTAGCACCACTGTCAGTACGCCCACAAAGGCCGCGCCAACAATCAGCAGTGGATTATCAAGGTCACCGGCGATTAGGAAACCGCCTACAATCCCCAGCAATACCGTGTGGCTGATGGCGTCACTAATCATTGCCATGCGGCGTAATACTAAGAAGACACCGGGCAGGGCGCAAGCGGCAGCGACAACGGCTGCAATCAGTTGAATTTCGAACTGTTCTATCGACATTAGATGTTTAGAGTGCGGTGCGCAATGTGTTGTGGCGGTGCGTAAATAAGCGCCAGACAAACCATTTGAACAGCGGGCTAAGTAGCTTTACACGTGGCTCAAATGTGAGTACGTCCGTGATAACCGTGCCGTGCGGATTGGTTTCTAACGTGCGCACATGTTGCCAACGCCGCATGCTCAGCATTGGCGATTCCTCTACAAAGCCGCGGCCTGCCTCTATCGACACTAGCGTTAGGTCTGAATAGTCAATTGGTAAGATGCTACCAAGCAATATGACCGAGCGAAACAAGCGCTTTTTCGGTTCAATTGTGATGTCGCTTAGCGTGTGAATATGGCTGGGAAACGTCATTTTTACAATTGGCCGCAGCTCACGTGAGATCCCTTCAACCGACGTGATCCACTGCCAAACGGTGTCTCTGGTGCTTGAAACGCAGCTCTCAAATTTCAGTGTAATCATTCGTGATTTAGTCGGATTGTTGGGCATGGACGGCAGCGACGCCCGCTTTCGTTAGGCCCCATTCTTGGCCTTGTTTGGTGACCAATCCTTGGTCAACTAAGCCTTGCAATGCATAGCGCACGCTGCCGCTGAGCGGACGCATGGCTTCGAGTGCTTCAATGGTGTGTATGTAATACGGATCACCGTGTTCGGTGGCAAGTTCATAAAGGTCAGCAAGCACCAGCGATTGGCGCAGGCGACGCCCTTTGCGGCGCATGGCAATGTTTTGCCAAATGATGCCGCGTGCCGGAGCAAACAATAATGAAAATGTCGCAATAGCCGTCATGACCAAAACGATCACTGGTCCGGTTGAAAGCCCTGTGCCCAAACTGCTAATAATTGCGCCGATCATGCCGCTAATTGCGCCAAAGAGGGCGGCAATTATCACCATAATCTCTAGTTTGTTTGTCCATTGGCGGGCGGCGGCGGCAGGAGCAACGATCATGGCGCTCATCAGAATAACGCCCACCGTTTGTAGCCCGATCACAATCGCAAACACCAACATCGACATCAGAATAAGCTCAAGGCGCTGGGTATTGAAGTTTAGGCTAGCGGCAAATTCACTGTCGAAGGTGAGCAGTTTGAGCTCTTTCCAGAAGAAAATCAAGGCCCCAAAAACAATCAGGCCAATCACGCCAATGGTGATCACGTCCCGCTGAATAAGCGCGGCGGCTTGCCCAAATAAGAAGTTATTGAGCCCGGCTTTACTAGCCTCTGGCTGGCGATTGACAATTGTCAGTAGCACAATGCCGACTCCAAAAAAGGTGCTCAAGGCCAACCCAAGCGCGCTATCTTCCTTAATGCGCGTATAGCGCACGATGTTGATAATCACTAACGTTGCCAGCCAGCCCGTAATTGCAGCGCCAATCACTAAAACAAGTGGGGCGCGGCTGCCGGTGATCATGAATGCCAACACCACGCCCGGTAATGCCGCATGCGAGATTGTGTCACCGAGTAAGCTTTGGCGGCGTAACAGCGCAAAACAGCCCAGCGCGCCACTAATCAGGCCGATTAGGCCAGTACCAAGCGTGACGGTGCGCAGCGTGTAGTCTGTGAACAGACTTTGCAAAATTTCAAGCATCGGCGTTACGTGTTGGTTGGCGGGGTAAGTTCACCGGTTTCATGCGATTGTTGCGCTAAGAAGCCTACCCGTCCGCCATAGGCGCGGCGTAAGTTTTTATCTGTGAATACGTCTGTCACGGGGCCGCTCGCGATCCGTTTGACGTTGAGCAGCATTACCCAGTCAAAATATTCTGGAACAGTTTGCAAGTCATGGTGGACAGCGATCACCGTTTTGCCAGATTCGCGTAAGTCACGCAGAATTTGAATAATGGCGCGCTCAGTTACCGCATCAACCCCTTGGAAGGGCTCATCCATAAAATAGATGTCGGCGTCTTGCACTAGGGCGCGGGCCAAAAACACGCGCTGCTGTTGCCCACCAGAGAGTTGGCTGATTTGACGCGCGGCGTAGTTGTCCATTTCTACTTTTTTCAACGCTGCCAGTGCTAAGTCGCGATCTTCTTTACGTGGCCGTTTGAGCCAACCTAGCTTGCCATAGCGGCCCATCATCACGACATCTAGCACGCTGGTTGGGAAGTCCCAGTCTACGCTGCCGCGCTGTGGCACATAGCCAATGCGGTGGCGTTGCGTATCGACAGCTTTGCCATAAATGCTAACGCGGCCTGCCGCCGGTTTTAACAACCCTAATACAGATTTGATCAAGGTTGTTTTGCCAGCGCCATTCGGGCCGACGATTGCCATCAACACGCCGCTTGGAACATCAAGGTCAATGTCCCAGAGGACGGGCTTTTCGGCATACGCAAGGGTTAGATCTGTAACTTGTAGAGCGAGAGGTGGTGTATTCATAAATGGCGTTGGCGGTTTAGCAAACGGCTGGGTTTAGTTGCTGGTCATAGCCGCAACAAAGGTGTCTACATTATGCCGCAGCATGCCAATGTAGGTGTCTGCGCCGCTATCCGCAACGCCAAGTGCATCAGAATAGAGTTCACCGCCGATGATGACTTCATGGCCAAGCTGCCGTGAGGCTTCTTTCACCGATTCGATGGTGCGCACCGGCACGGAAGATTCGACAAAAATGGCCGGGATTTTGTTGTCGGCAATAAAGGCGGCTAATTCTTGCACATCGGCCGTGCTGGCTTCTGACTCGGTGCTAATGCCTTGCAGACCCAGCACTTGGATGTCGTACTCATCGGCATAGTAGCCAAACGCGTCGTGGGCAGTGATCATCACGCGGATTTCAGCTGGGATTTTTTCTAATTCAGTTCGAATGTAGGCGTCAGCGTCAGCGATTTCGGCCAGATAGCGTTCGCTATTTTGTTGATAAATTTCTGCGTTGTCGGGGTCGGTTTGCTGTAAGGCTTGGGTCGCTTGGACAATACCCATGCTCCAGCGTGGGGGGCTGTTCCAGACGTGTGGGTCATAGCTGCCGCCGCTGCTAGTATCGCTAAGCAATTGCTCTGCGGGTATTGCGGCTCCCATTTCAACCACAACTTTGCCGCGACCTTCCATTTGTTCCAGCACACGTAACATCTGGGCTTCAAGGTGTAACCCGTTATAAACGATGATATCAGCGTTAGAGAATGCGCCTAGATTGCTTTCCGTTGGCACATACAAGTGTGGATCAATCCCAGGGCCGAGCAAGGTTGTCACGTTTGCGGCACCACCAGCAATGTTTTGCATGGCGTCACCAATTTGGCCAGTGGTGGCAACAATGTTGATCTTGCCGTTGTCTGCTTGATCTGGAGTTGTGTTGCAGGCGCTCAATACAATTGCTGTAAAGGCGGCTAAAAGGAGTGTTGTAATGTTAAATTTCATTTGTGTCTCGAATTATATTTAGGCTTGCCTAAAATATACGCGATCACTAAAATCTTGTCAAGAACGTGTTGGGCGCGGCGGTGCAATTAAATAAAAAACGGCCGCTCATTTGAGAAGCCGTTTAGAGTTCAGTTGCTAATTAAGTGGTGTTGCTGAGCGTTAGCTTGCAGACACACCAAATCGATATTCGGGTGCGTCCCAAGGCATAAGTGGGATATCAAAAATGCGGATCGAATTGATCGACTTTACATTTTTGACGTATTCACTCTGACTGGTCGGGCCGTTGATTTCTACAATGTAAGTCGTTGGATGAATAGATGCCATCGTCTTACTTGTGTTTGCGGGCACAATCATATGAAAGCGGCCTTCAGCACACACACATATGAACTCAACTAGCATTGCAAAGTCTGTACTGTTTTGAACGGTGATCCCAGATGCGCTTGCCGTTGTTGTCTCTGCGGCGCTTGCTGGCGTTGCGGTTGGCATTGGCGTTGCGGTTGCCATGGCGGTTTCAGCGCTCGGCATTGCCGTTGCTTCGGCAGCGGTCGTAACCGTGCGCGCATCTGAGACTGTATTCGCGTTGCCATAAGTGATATTGACAGCGATGCCATATGCATTTTCGGTATTTGCTTGGGTAATATCAAACGTGATGTTGGGGTCAAGCACAACGTTGAAGTGTTCCGTCTTGTTAGACGTGTTTACTTTGACATGATAATTGCCATCTGTTAACTGAAAGGTGACAGATTCGTTTGCTGGCAGCACTTTGCTGGCTACAACGCTAAATTGCGTACGCACCTCAACCAACACGCTATCTGGCGCGTTATTGTTAAAGGTCATTGTTGCGGTGTCTTGAGCTAGAACGGTTGCGGGAAAGAGAGCTGCTAAGACGAGAAGTAACCCGCTTAGCTTTAAGATGGTGCGGATGCGCATGTGTTTGTCCTTTGGTTACTGCTTACCGATGGTGGCTGTGACGATCCCTTTATCGCCGTCAAATGCCGTGCGGGCGACGCCAATAATAGATCCATGTCTTGCATTGTTGTCGACAGTTGCAAATCCTGCAACTCCTGCTGCAACCAGTTTGTCGCCAGCTTGCACTTTGCCAATAACTTTTATCTTTTCAACGCCACTAAAGACTAAATCTCCAGCCGGATCGATCACACCAAGCACAGTGTGTGTGCCGTACACATCACACGGCTTGAAATCGCGATAGGTGAGTTCTGAGGTACACATTACGTTGCCTACGGTGAAATCAACTAAATAATCGTCAACCATGTACGTGCGTTTGATGGCACCGTTATATGCGGTTTCGTGTTTTACGGTGAGCACCGGTACAGTTTCTTGAGTTTCGTCATTAGCGCCAGTAATTGGTACGATATTGTCTTGCAGCAGTTTTTCAACGCCCTGTGCAGCGTCGGCGCTAGTCACTTCGCGGACGACTGGCACTACGGTTGCACCAAATTGTGACGTATCTACTGTGGTGGTTTCGAAGGCGTAAGACTGACCATGATCTTGGCTTGTTGCACCACCCGAGTCTACGCGGACGGTGGTGGCACCAACTGTGCTGCCAACTTGAACCAGCGTCAAGTTCCCTGTAATGAAGATTTGTTGGCCGGGGGCTAGGGTGAATTGGGCTTGCTCAATCTTGCCGTTTGGGTGCTGAATTTCATAGCGATAGACGCCAATTTCATATTCACCAACAGCCGGATGATCAGAAATCTGACCTTGGCTCACGACTGTATTGCCAGTGCCATATAAATAGTAATCATATGGCATTTCGGCGTTAACGAATACAATTGTTCCGACACGTGTGGCAGCAGCTGTTTGGGCAGTTGTTGTTACCACGGCGCAGAACGCGAGAACGCTAATAGTAATAAATTTGATTGTTTGCATCGGGTTTAATCGGGGTCCTTCCCAACAAAGAGTTACATCTTATGTAATAAAGAGTATATTAATATTCAAAGGTTGTTATATGGTAAAAAGGTTGCAAATTGTTTAGTTAGGGATGTATGTTGCCAGTTTCGTGCCAGAATTGGCGCTGCGGCCATCTATTTAAAACGAAAAATGGACACCATTGATGTCCATTTTCAATAGGAGAAGGACTGATAGGTGCTCATTTACCTTGACCAGAGGTGAGCACGTATCAAACGAATCTAAATCGTGGCGAAATAATAGTAGATAATTAGGCAATTGCAGCAAAATTACACCTCAAGTAAGGGCATCAAATGTCCCAATTTTGGGAGAATAAGGTATTATCAAGGTATGGATCGACAAGAATTTGGAAAACTAATTGCAGCGCTACGTAAGGATCGGATTGATTTGATCCATGGTGGAACCTGGAGTCAACAAGACTTAGCTGAAGAAACAGGATTGTCTGCAAAGATTATCGGCAATATTGAGCGTGGTGAAAAAGCGCATCTAGAGCCAGATATTCTTGTTGGTTTGGCTGAAGCTTTTGGGCTTTCTACCGTTGAGCGGATTCGGTTTTATGAATTTGCGGCAAGTGTTGGCAAGGCTGGCACGATGGCGTCTAATGTTTCAATTGACGAGGTTCTGACGGAAGTTCTTGGCTTAGCCGAAGAGGTTCGGTTGCCAGTTTTTGTGCATGATAGTTTCTATAACATTGTGGCATATAACTATTCGTGGATGCGCCTTTCAATGTTGACGCATGACTTTATTAAGGAATATCCGAATGTCATGTCGTTGTTTTATGCGCCAGATTCGCCGTTCCCAAAATTGTTCCGCGATCAATATCGCAGTCGTTTAGAAGTGATGCGGCAGTTGCGCTACATGTCGTTACCATATCGGCATCGCCCGCGTTTCCGCACTATTTTCAAGCATATTGCACAGTTTAGGCAATTCCAAACGGACTGGATTGCAACGCAAGTGGATACTGGTGATCGCTACTACACGCGGCGTAATCACTTCTACAAACATCCGGACTTTGGTGAGATGAACTTTGTAACGCTCACACAGCGGAACTACACCCCCCGTGGCAGTTTGTATCTGTCTGTGCTGATCCCGAATGATGATAAGTCAGCCGATGTGTTCCATCAGTTAGCCCGTGACTATCACACCACCTTCCGCCCGATTGAGTGGCCTGACGGCAAATACTCAGCCACGAGCG
The DNA here is from genome assembly GCA_020630175.1 of Anaerolineales bacterium. Taxonomy (GTDB): domain Bacteria; phylum Chloroflexota; class Anaerolineae; order Anaerolineales; family UBA6668; genus JAHDIM01. The sequence continues at coordinate 16,822 of JAHDBW010000018.1, read as the reverse complement.
ACCAAGACGAACTCGAAAGCTAATTCTAATGAAAGCGCCTTATTTGATAGGCGCTTTTTTTGTTAAGCCACTGTTTTATTCAGCAAGGTGGTGTTAGATCTGGTTAGTGTTTTTGAATTGCGTAAAACGCCACGAAAAGGGAACGATCAGACCATTGTGCTTGCAGAATCTGCAAAAATACGCCAAAATGTTGCTAAATTTGCATAACGCAAGCGATTTGTTGTCAATATTTTATTTTTCGTATTGAAAGGACAATCATCACATGGCAAAACGCGTAAGACGTCCGCGTCGTAAAGTTCACAGCGAATGGTCTCCGGATCAAATGGGAACTAACAAATCCAAATCGATTCGAGCTGGGTTTGTTGGTGGTCAATATAAACCTTTCACTGACCGTGAAATGGAGCGCATCCATCACACTGTTTTGGATGTTATGGAAAATCTCGGCTTTGCACAAGCGATCCCTTCAATGGTAGAGCTTGTTACCAAAGCAGGGGGCTGGATGGACGATAACGGGCGGCTGCACTATCCGCGCGGTCTCGTTGAAGAAGTTATTGATAAAGCCCCGAAGCATTTCATTATGCCGGGCTGGGACTCAAAACACGACCTAGAAATTGGCGGCAAGCGTGTGCACACCGGAACCGGTGGCGCTGCCCCTGAAATTGTAGATTTTGAAACCGGGCAATACCGTGGTTCAACGTCTACAGACCTGTACGACATTTCACGCTTATGCGACACGCTCGATAACATTCATTATTTCTGGCGCACCAATATTTGTCGTGATGCGCCCAACATGCGTGACAATGACATCAACACGGTCTACGCAGCAATTTCTGGCACAACCAAGCACGTTGGTGCGAGTATTGTGATTGGCGACTATGTGTATGACACAGTGGAAATGCTGGACTACTTGATGGGCGGCGAAGGGTCGTTCCGCAAGAAACCAGTGCTTTCTATTTCTTGTTGTCACGTCGTACCGCCATTGCGCTTTGCAGAAGAATCTTGCGATGCGCTTGAAGCCGCAGCACGGACGGGCATGTGCATCACCTTGCTTTCTGCACCGCAGGCTGGCGCAACCAGCCCGGCAGCCTTAGCAGGCACGGTTGTGCAGTCACTATGTGAAACGCTAGCCGGTTTGATCTTTGTACATCTCATTGATAAAGACGCGCGTGCCAACCTCGGCACATGGCCGTTTGTATCAGATCTGCGCACTGGTTCCATGTGTGCGGGTGCGCCAGAACTTGGCTTGCTCGTCGCCGGAACGTCGCAAATGGCAGGCTATTACGGGCTGCCAAATAGCTGCGCCGCCGGCATGACAGACTCAAAAGTGCCAGACGGCCAAGCAGGGATGGAACGAGGTAACACGTTGACCCTAGCAGCCACCGCAGGCGCTGACCTTATTATGGAAAGCGCAGGTATGCAAGCGAGCCTGATGGCAACTAACTTAGAAAGTTTTGTTGTTGATAATGACAATCTTGGTAATATCGCGCGCTCTGTACGTGGGATTGAGGTCAATGACGACACGCTTTCTTATGAGGTCATGGAAAAAGTCATTAATGGGGCGGGGCACTTCCTTGGAGATGACCAAACCATTAGCCGCATGGAAACGGATTACTACTACGCCCCAATGGCCGATCGGCAACCGCCAGCCACTTGGTCGCAAGTTGGTGAGAAAACAATCCAAGATCGCGCCCGTGAGCGGGTGCGCCAAACGTTACGGCAACACTATCCAAGCCATATTTCAGATGCGCAAGACTCAGAAATTCGGAAGCGCTACAACATTGTATTGCCACGCGAAAACATGAAACCCAGCAAACGCTGGAAGTAGAGCGTAGTTGGTTCGTACGTTGGGTCTTAAAACAATTGAACAACAAATCAACTACCCAATAGACGAACCAACGCAGCAAACTCTATGTCACCTGAAAACTCACCACTACGCGAATTAGATGAACTCGATTTTGAGATTATTTCTGCTTTGCGTGAAGACGGCCGTAAATCATTTACCGACCTTGCCGCAACACTGAAGGTTTCCGTTGGCACCATTCGCAACCGCTATGAAAAGCTGGTTGAGACGAATGTGTTGCAAGTGTATGGGCGCGTAAATCCACGTCAAGTTGGGTTTATTGCATATGCTCACATTCTGGTCAGCGTGCGGCCTTCCAACCGCATTGATGCGATTGTTGATGAGTTTGCCAGCTATCCCGAAATTGCGTTTTTGGCGGTGGCAACGGGTGAATATGACATCGTGTTAGACGTGATGTGCCGCGATAGTGAGCATTTGAGTGAGTTGATCCAAGGCCGTGTCCAAAAGACTGAAGGCGTTGTACACACAAAAACGAACATCTATCTAAAAGTGCTCAAAACGGCACAGCCGGATGTCAGTCAATTCTTTACCAAACAAGATGAGTGATATTCGTTTTCATAAAGACGAGCAGTATTTTCATCGGCTTTCTGACAGTTTAGAAACAAAGCCGGAACTGCTGACCAATTACATCACGCCGAACGACCAGTTCTTTGTTTGCAAGGCCACTGATGCATCGCCAACTTTAGATACGGCAGGTTATTCACTCACAATTCATGGTGACGCGATCCATAAGCCGCTCACATTGGCGTATGACGCCATCATGAAATTGCCAAGTCATACCGTGATTGCTTATTTAGAGTGTGCTGGCAACCATCGTGACTTGTTTGAGCGGGTGATGGGCAAGCCTATCCAAGCGGCTGAAGACGGCTTTGGCATGACGAAATGGACAACCGGCGGCGTTGGTAATGCTGTCTGGACAGGCGTTTCATTGCGCACGTTATTGCAGATGGCGTCTATCGACCCAAATGCAGTGATGGTGAATGCCAAAGGGCTAGACCGTGATGCGCCAGAAGGCGGCGTCAGTCGGCCAATTTCAATTGAGAAAGCATTAGACCCAGATACGATTTTGGCGTATCACATGAATGGCGAGCCATTGCCAATTGATAATGGTTTTCCGTTTCGGCTAATTGTGCCGGGCTATGTTGGCACGAACAGCGTCAAATGGGTCGGTGAGATTATTGCGTCTAAGACGGAAATCAAAGTTGAACGGAACACCAAGCACTATGTGTTTATTGGTCCCGAATGGGAACCTGATGGCGATGTCTTGGGCGAAGTGATCAATGCGCAAAATATCAAAAGTTCATTGGCGTTGGCTTGGGGGCAAAGCTTGCCAGCTGGCCGACAAGTGATTCGCGGCAATGCGCGTTCACCGCATGACCCGATTGAAAAAGTGGAATGGAGTGCCGATGGTGGTACAACCTGGCAGCAAGCAACGCTTATTCCACCAAACCTGAAATATGCATGGTGTCGCTTTGAGTTTGAGTGGGACGCGCCCGTCGGTGAACAAGCGCTCATGACCCGCGCAACAGATACCGCTGGCAACACACAACCGCTGACGCATCCGTACAATGCGGAAGGGTATTTATTCAATATGGTGTTTGGACACCCGGTTGTTGTACAAGATAAAGATAGAGGATAGGAGATAGAAGATAGAGGGATGTAATCTAGCTCCTATCCTCTGTCTTCTATCCTTGAAAAAAGAAATAAAAGGACAAGCTGATAGCTGAATGCTAACGGCTGATTACTCCCTTGGAGAACTAAATGGCAGAACAATTACCCTCACATAGTCAGGTCGTCATTATTGGCGGCGGGATTGTTGGCTGTAGCTTGGCGTATCACCTCACCAAGCTTGGCATGACGGATGTGCTTTTATTAGAGCGCAAAACGATGACGTCTGGCACAACGTGGCACGCGGCAGGCTTGGTTGGCCAACTGCGCGCCACCCAAAACATGACCAAATTGGCACAGTACACCTCAAACTTGATGGCTGGGCTGGCAGAAGAAACGGGTCAAGAAACTGGGTTTATTCAAAACGGGTCGTTGTCTGTTGCAAACAACCAAGAACGCTTTGAAGAGCTAAAACGCGGCGCTAGTATGGCCAAAGTGTTTGGGCTTGAAGTGGATGTCATTACGCCGCAAGAATGTGCAGACATTTGGCCATTGATGAACGCTAAAGACTTGGTCGGTGGCGTTTGGTTGCCCGGTGATGGCCGCACAAATCCATCTGACACGACGATGGCGTTTGCAAAAGGCGCGCGCATGTATGGCGCGACCATTATCGAAGATATCAAAGTGACCGGTGTCACGCAAAAAGACGGCAAAGTCACTGGTGTTGATACAGATCAAGGCCACGTTAGCTGTGAATATGCGGTCAACTGTGCTGGGATGTGGGGCCGTGAAGTTGGCAAGATGGCTGGCGTCAACGTGCCATTGCACGCTGCGGAACACTTCTACATTATTACGGAACGCATCGAAGGTCTACAAAAAGATATTCCAACGCTGCGCGATCCGGGTGGGTACACCTACTATCGCGAAGAAATGGGCGCAATTTTGGCCGGTTTCTTTGAACCAAATGCAAAGCCTTGGGGCATGGACGGTATTCCAGACAAGTCCTTCATCCGCTTGCCGGAAGACTGGGATCATCTAGATCCAGCCTTTGAAAAGATGATCCACCGCATGCCGGTGACGGAAACGGCGGGGATCCATACTTTCTTCAACGGTCCAGAAGCCTTCACGCCAGATGATCGCTATCATCTTGGTGAAGCGCCAGAACTCAAGAATTTCTTTGTGGCCGCTGGCTTCAATTCGATTGGTATTCAATCGTCCGGTGGTGCTGGGAAAGTGTTGGCAGAATGGATTGTGAATGGCCATCCACCAATGGATTTGTGGGATGTAGACATTCGCCGTAACGCACCGCACACCAACAACTACAACTTCTTGCGTGAACGCACACGGGAAGGGCTGGGTCTGTTGTATGCCATGCACTGGCCTTACTATCAGTTTGAAACCTCACGTGACGTCCGCAAGTCAACCTTGCACGACCGTCTAGCGTCACAAGGCGCATGCTTTGGCACGGTTGCCGGCTGGGAACGCCCAAACTGGTTCGCCCCAGAAGGCGTCGAAGCGAAGTATGAATACAGCTACGGTCGCCAAAACTGGTTTGATTACTCAGCTGCAGAACACAATGCCACCCGTGAAGCCGTTGGCATCTTTGATCAATCTTCGTTTAGTAAGTTCATGATCCAAGGGCGCGACGCAGTGCATTTCTTGAACCGCATTTGTGGCAATCAAATTGATGTCGCGATTGATAAAGTGGCTTACACGGCGTTGCTCAACGAACGCGGCGGCATTGAAGGGGACGTTACCGTTACCCGCATCGCTCAAGATCAGTTCTACTTGCTAGACGCTGCTGCAACCCAACACCGCACCTTGACTTGGCTGAAATCTCAAATTCAAGATGATGAGTTTGTCACCGTCACTGACGTCACATCGGCGTACATCATGATTGGTGTGATGGGGCCAAATTCACGCAAGTTGCTCGCTAAGATTACTGACGCTGACCTCAGCAACGAAGCCTTCCCATTTGGGACTTCACAAGAAATTGACTTGGCATTCGGGCGCGTGCGCGCCACCCGCATGACCTACGTTGGTGAGCTTGGTTGGGAAATCAACGCGCCAACTGAATTCGGCCAACACTTGTACGATGCCATCATGGAAGCGGGCGCTGATTTAGGCGCAACCAATGCTGGTTACCATGCAATGGGCTCACTGCGCATTGAAAAAGGCTACCGCCACTGGGGTGACGACATCACTGATGAAGAAACGCCAATCGAAGCGGGTCTTGGGTTTGCAGTGAAGTTTGATAAGCCAGCCTTCAACGGTCGTGAAGCACTGCTTGCCCAAAAAGAAAACGGTGTCACCAAGAAAATGGCACAGTTCCTCTTGCAAGATGAGAACTACATGCTGTATCACAACGAGCCAATCTGGCGTGGTGATGAAATGGTTGGCTATGTCTCTTCGGGGATGTTCTCTCATACCTTCAACGGTGCCATTGGCATGGGCTATGTCTCACGCCCAGATGGTGGTGTTGTTACCGCAAAATATGTCAAAGAAGGCAATTACGAAATTGAAATTGCTGGCGTTCGCGTGCCTGCAAAAGTAAGTCTACGTCCACTTTACGATCCGAAATCGGAGCGTATTAAAGCATAGAGCATTTGGAACTAGTGAGTTGGTTTGCTGATGGGCTGGTTGGGTTGTTTTCAATTCAGAGACTTCCTACAAAGCGAAGTACACAAACCAACTAGCAAACTAACCCGCAAACAAACCAACGCTATGGCTTATCACGACATTACTGACTCACGAATGTATCAGCGAGCGAGTAGCTTGGCTGATGAGATTTGGGCGTTAGTTGATGTCTGGGATTGGTTTCCTAAAAAGACAGTTGGTGATCAATTGGTACGGTCAATTGATTCTATTGGCGCAAACTTAGCAGAAAGCGCGGGACGGTATCACGTAAAAGATGTGATCCGCTTTATATATATTGCGCGTGGATCACTTAGAGAATCACAATATTGGATTGAGCGAGCAAAAAGTCGGAAGCTCATAGAAGATGATGTGGCAACGCGATTGCTAAGTACGTTGTCACAATTACTAAAAGAGCTCAATGGATACATCAAGTATCAAAGAAATCGCTCGGTCAAAGAAGAACCGGCTAACTATCAAACTGAATAGCCCGGTCACGAATAAACAAACAAACTTACACACTAAAAGACTAACAAACAAGGATTTACATTATGAGATCACATGCAAGAGTCGTCATTATTGGCGGTGGGATGATGGGTGTTGGCCTGTTGTATCACCTCGCAGAAATGGGCTGGGGGAAAGACAGCATTCTGATTGAAAAGGGTGAACTAACATCTGGTTCAACTTGGCATGCTGCGGGTCAGTGCCCAAGCTTCAATCCTGATTACAACATTGGGATGATCCACCACGTTGGGAATACGCTGTATCCAAAATTGGAAGAAATGACGGGGCAGTCTACTGGCTGGCACGGTAGTGGCGGTATTCGCTTCGCGCTGAATCAAGAAGACCTAGACTACTTCAAACTAGTACAAGGCACGGCTGCGAATATTGGTTTCGACATGGAAATCATTACGCCAGAAGAAATCAAAAAGCTAAACCCATTTGTAACGCTTGATGGCGTTTTGGCTGGTGCTTACACTACTGATGACGGTCACGTTGATCCGGCTAGCTGCTGTAACGCGATGGCAATTGCCGCAAAAAGCATGGGTGGCGAAATTGTCAAACGCAACCGTGTCTTGGGCGTTGAACATCTAGCTAATGGCGAATTCTTAGTGCGCACCGAAAAAGGTGACATTACCTGTGAACACTTGGTAAATGCTGCTGGTTGTTATGCAGACCGTGTGAGCGCTTGGTTGGGTGTAAAAACGCAATTCACCAACATGCTGCACCAATACATCGTCACCACTGAAATTCCAGAATTTGCTGCCCGCGACGTTGAAATTCCAGTCATGCGTGATCCGTATCCAAGTGCATACTACCGTCAAGAACAAAACTCTGGCTTGATTGGTCTGTATGAACGTGCTGACACGGTAGAAGCATGGCCGGGTGTTGGTCAAGATTGGGACGCAGAAAATGAACTGTTCCCAGAAGACCTAGACCGCGTTTGGACATGGTTCGAACGTGTTGTTGAACGTATGCCGATCTTTGGCGATGCCGGTATTTTGAAAGTAATCAACGGTGCGATTTCACACACTATCGATAGCTTGCCACTTGTTGGCCCAGCGCCAGGCGTCAAGAACTTCTGGCTCTGCACCGGCTCTTCAATTGGGATTGCCCAAGGTGCTGGTTGTGGTAAATATCTAGCCCAATGGATGATCGAAGGCGCGTCTGAAATTAACATGCACGGTTTGGACCCACGCCGCTTTGGTGACTATGCTGATAAAGAATACACCGATGCCAAAGCCCACCGCGAATACTGGGATATGTATGAACTCTTGCTGCCTGGTGAAGAACGCATGGACGGTCGCCCAGCCCGCATCACACCGATGTATGAAAAACTGAAAGCCAAAGGTGCAGAACACACCGAAGCCTTTGGTTGGGAACGGCCAAAATGGTTCTCACTTGATGGCACTAAAGAAAAATACAGCTATGCGCGTAACAACATCTTTGACATTGTTGGCGCTGAAGCAAAAGCTGTTCGTGAACGCGTTGGCGTGATGGAATTGGCGAGCTTCTCTAAATTTGATGTAACGGGCGCAGACGCGGAAGCGTTCTTGAACCGCATCAATGCCAACAACGTTTCAAAGCGCAAGGGCGGTATTTCATTGACCCATGCCTTGAATGAAGCCGGGCGCTACGAAAGCGAATTCACGATCACGCGCTTGGCCGATGATCGCTTCTACTTGCTGTCTGGCGCAACCTCACAAATCAAAGACATGGATCTGATGACCTTCGCCAAACAAGACGGCGAAGATGTAACGATCACCGATGTCACTGACGACTACACCACCTTGGTTGTGGCTGGTCCGAACTCACGTGAAGTGCTGCAAGCCATCACTGACGAAGACATGAGCAACAAAGCCTTCCGCTGGTTGCGTGGGAAAGAAATCACTATTGCTGGTGTGCCAGTGCGCGCCTTGCGGGTGAACTATGTTGGTGAGCTCGGCTGGGAATTACACGTTGGCTATGACGGCGTTGTTGCCTTGTACGATGCGATCTGGGAAGCCGGTCAAGCACACGGCATTGTGGACTTTGGTGTCTACGCGATGAACAGCTTGCGCATGGAAAAAGCCTACGCCGGTTTAGGTGCTGAAATGACCAATGAAATCACGCCAGTGGAAGCTGACATGATGCGCTTTGTCAAAATGGACAAAGACTTTGTTGGCAAAGCAGCCGTTGAGAAAGTCCTTGCTGAAGGGCCAAAGATCAAAATGGCTTACTGTGAAGTGGATGCCGACATCGCTGACGTGGTCGGTGGTGAACCATGCTTCATCAATGGCGAAGTTGTTGGGTTGGCAACCTCAGGTGGCTACGGTTACTCAGTTGAAAAGAGCTTGGCGTTTGTTTATATGAACACCGAACACACAGCACCGGGTACCGAGTTTGAAATTGAAATTCTGAACGACAAGCGCAAAGCCGTTGTGCTTGATGGGCCAGCATTTGACCCTGAAAACACGAAGCTGCGTGCTTAGTAATAAACGCGGATAGGGAAGAACGCGGATTGTGTTCTTTCTGATTGTTTGAAATAAAAACGCGCTGTGATTGCACAGCGCGTTTTTTTGTTTCTGGTTTGTATTGATTTATTCAAAGTTCCAACACTCAGACCGTCTTTTCTAACGCTTCCCCACGCATATACCGCTCCAAATTATCTCCAAAGAACTTGGCAAAAATAGACGGCCACAACTGCACCTGATCGGCACTATGTGGCGTCAGATAGACATTTTCCAAGCCCCATAGCGGGCTGTCTGCTGGCAAGGGTTCGGTCTCAAAGACGTCAAGATACGCGCTGCTAAAGTGCTTATTTTGCAGCGCATTAATAAGCGCGGCTTCATCTACGACTTTGCCCCGGGCAGTGTTGATAAACATTGATCCCGGTTTGCATTTGGCAAGCAACGCTGCATCAAACATTTTGTCAGTTTCTGGGGAGTGACGCACGTGTAGTGAGATTACGTCTGCGCGCCCCACAACGCCTGTTAGCTGATCTGGCGTAACCATTTCATCAACACTCGGATGCGCCTTGTCGCTGCGCCGGACGCCGATGACGTGCATGCCAAGCGCTTTGGCATTGTGCGCTACCCAGCCGCCAATTTCGCCTAATCCCACAATCAAAATTGTTTTGCCAACCAATGGCGACCACGGATTGACGTGCCACTTGGCCTGTGCCTGCTGTTGCTTATATTGAAACGTATTGTTGTTGAGCGCAATCATGGCACCAGTCACGGTTTCGGCAAGGTAACGGGCTAACACGCCGGCACAATTGGTGACGGTTACGCGGTCGGTATCCCAATCGCCAAGGTGCTCATAACCTGAGCCGCCAACCTGCACCCACTTTACGCTGGGGTGCTGCACAATCTGCGGATGGTAACGTCCGGCAAACAGCGCTTCTTTGATAGAAAACACAACCTCAGGATTGTGTGCCGCCAATGCCGCGCCGAGTGTTTCTGGATCATCAACGTAACAAATATCAAGATCTGGAAAGCGAGCGTCGAAGGCCGCTTGGAATTCAGCTGTGTCGTGATGGGCGATTAAAATTTTCATAAGAGAGATGGGAATTGATTTTCAATAACTATTAATTATTAACCAATAACAAATAGCCAGCCTAGTGTTCGGTGCCAAATAGTTTTAGCCCGTGGATGCCGCCATTTGGATAGTGAATGTAAAGCAAGTGGGTGAACGGTCCCTGATTTTCAAATTGCGTAAAGCGATGCCACGTGTCGGCTTGTAAAGGCGCAAACGGCAACACGGGTAGCCACGGGCTATTTTCGGGGTGGGTCAACATAATTTGGAAGTTGTGCGTGTCTGCCACCGGCTCTTCTAAGTACCGTTGTGCCAGCATATACGCCTGAAAATCTGTTGGAATAACGGTGCTGCCGTCCCTAAATTTCAACATCCAACGCGGTCGCTGTTGCATCAACGCATCTGGATCTGCGTCTGGTGCGTGCAAGCCAAATATGTGACAGGAAAGCGGTGGATTTAGGCGGTGCATATAGGTATCAACCACCAATTCTGTAACGTGCGTGGGCTTGTTTAGCGTGAATAAAACGCGCTCGCCAAATCCGGTGCGGGCTGATTCCCAACCGACCATGTGCATTTCTGCCCGACAGCCTTTGACGGCCATGTCTGGATTGCCATAGTGGTCGTTAGACACATGCGATTGGGTGGCAGTTTCTAGCAAATTGGGGCGAATGGGTAATTGCTCTGCGGCAGGCTCACCAAAGAAATTGATGCGCGCAATGCCGCCTTCATAGTAAATTTTGAAGTGACACTCGGTCGCCAACGTTGGTGGAATTGCAAAGGTGTGTTCGGCGTCTGGCTCTAATGGAACCCTAGTTAGGCGCTCGTATTCTTGCCCGGTAAGCGCATCTTTGAACACCGCAGTAATCGCGCGGGCTTGGTTGCCGGTGAACCACTTTGTGCTGATTTTTACTTGCGTAACGCTGGTTCTGATTTTGAGCTGTATTGTCAGCCAGTTGTGTGCCTGATGATGATAGTCAAAGGCCGTTGCATTTGCATTAATTGTTGTTGCGCAGTGCCGACCCGTTTCCAATCCCCAATACTTTGCGCCCATGTGGGTGAAGTTGCCCTTGCAGTCTTGTGGATCATCTGGCAAGACAATTTCGTGCGGGTTTGTAAAATCAGAATCTGAATAGGCAATCACAAATGCAGGCACTGGCTGGGAAGTTGACATAAATAATGGGTTGGCGTGGTGTGATGACACGCCGCGCGTACGGCGCGAATTAATGTCAATGATAATCGATATTGCCCGCATTCCGCGCTTAAGGAGCGGATTTTTCGCGCTTTTGGTGTAGTAAAAGCTGTTTTTAGCAGGGAATGTACGTTGTTGTGGCGGGTCGGGCTATAATTTGTATATCATTAGTATGCAAAGCGTTGTGCTTGGTAACGCTATTAAATATATTCCAATTGCCTAATCGCAGGAGACGATTTTCTATGCAAGACTACACGATTCAAGGCGAGATTACCCCAGAATTTGCTGAGATCCTAACGCCCGCTGCACTGAATTTTATAGTCGGGTTAGAACGTGCCTTTCGTGCCCGGCGGGCGCAGTTGTTAGCAGACCGCCAAACCCGTCAAGCAAGTATCGATGCAGGCAATTTGCCAGGGTTCTTGCCAGAGACAGCAGGCATCCGCGCTGCTGAGTGGCAGGTTGCGCCAGTCCCGCCGGCCTTGCAAAAGCGCTGGGTGGAAATTACCGGCCCAACGGATCGTAAGATGGTTATCAATGCGCTGAACTCTGGTTCAGATATGTTCATGACTGACTTTGAAGATTCAAATTCACCGACTTGGGCAAACATGGTTAACGGGCAACGCAATTTGCGAGACGCAAACTTAGGTACCATTTCGCTTGAAGCAAAGGGCAAGTCTTATAAATTGGGAGACACCACAGCCACCTTGCTGGTGCGGCCCCGTGGGTGGCACCTAGATGAAAAACATGTCTTGGTTGATGGCAAACCCATGTCTGGCTCCTTGTTTGATTTTGGCCTTTACTTCTTCCACAATGTGCAACCCTTATTAGAGAGCGGCAAGGGGCCGTATTTCTATCTGCCAAAGCTAGAGGGGCATCTCGAAGCACGCTTGTGGAATGATGTCTTTATCAAAGCGCAACATGATCTTGGCATTGCGAACGGCACCATCAAGGTGACCGTGCTGATTGAAACGATTTTGGCCGCGCTTGAAATGGACGAAATCCTCTATGAATTGCGTGACCATATTGTGGCCCTGAATGCCGGACGTTGGGATTATATTTTCAGCGTGATCAAAAAATACCGTAATCAGGCCGACTTTATGTTGCCTGATCGGGCGCAGGTGACGATGAACGTGCCGTTTATGAAGGCCTATTCTGACCTGCTCGTGCAGACGTGCCATAAGCGTGGTGCGCATGCCATTGGCGGGATGGCGGCGTTCATTCCACGGCGCGATGAAGCGGCCAACAAAGTGGCGTTTGACAAAGTCACTGCCGATAAAAACCGTGAAGCTGCGGCGGGCTACGATGGCACTTGGGTTGCACACCCCGGCTTAGTTCCCGTAGCACGCACCGCATTTGCGGCTGTGTTAGGCGATGCAGATCATCAAAAACACATCATGCGTGAGGATGTCAGCGCGTCTGACACTGCTATCACAAGCTTTGCAATTCCTGACAGCACCGTCACAGAAGACGGTCTGCGATTGAATCTCAACGTTGGCATTCTCTACATTGAATCTTGGCTGAACGGCGTTGGCGCTGCTGCAATTTATGACCTGATGGAAGATGCGGCAACCGCTGAAATTTCACGGGCGCAAGTCTGGCAGTGGGTGCGTCATCCCGAGGGTCAACTGACCGATGGTACGCTGATTGACACGGCCTTAGTCGAACGCATGTTACCGGAAGAACTCGCTAAAATCGAAGACTTGGTTGGCGCTGAACGCTTCGCAAATGGCCGTTTTCAAGAAGCCGCTGACCTGATGCTGTCACTTTCAACGGGTGACTTTATCGACTTCTTGACATTGCCCGCTTACGACCTCATCTAAAGATTGTGGCCGTAGCGCCTCTCCACGGAGAGGCGCTACGGCGACGTTCACATATTATGAAACTTGAACATATTGGGTTCAACGTGACCGACTCAGCGGCGATGGCGGACTGGTATATGGCGCATTTGGGGCTTAAGTTAGCACGCCGCAACGACTCATTTCCGCATGAGCGCTTCTTGGTGGATGACAGTGGCATTAGCGTGATTGAGCTCTTCTCGCGTACAGATTTGCCAACCATTGATTTCTCAGTCTTTGATCCGTTTGTATTTCACATCGCCTTTACGGCTGTTGATATCGACGCCGAGAAACAACGCCTTATTGCCGCCGGGGGCGTTCAAGATGGCGACCTGATCGTCTCCCCAATTGGCGACCTGCTACAAATCGTCCGCTGCCCATGGGGCTTTCCAATCCAACTCGTCACGCGTGCCACCCCCATTCTCGACTAACCAACAAACCATCCATCCAACCAACAAACACCCTCTATGAAAACAGCTTGGCTTAGTAAAACAATTGTCACCCCAGACGGAATTCGGAG
>JAHDBW010000018.1:0-3058 GCA_020630175.1 Anaerolineales bacterium | reverse complement strand
CTATGAAAACAGCTTGGCTTAGTAAAACAATTGTCACCCCAGACGGAATTCGGAGCGGGGCGCTACTAGTTGATGGAACAATGATTGTTGATGTTGTTGCCCCAACCGCAGTTCCGGCTGAGTACACGACGCGTGACGTGGGAACGGCAGCGATTTTGCCGGGCTTTATTGACGCCCATGTGCATATCAACGAGCCGGGCCGCACCGATTGGGAAGGCTTCTCGACGGCCACACGTGCCGCCGCCAAAGCTGGTTTGACCACAATTGTGGACATGCCTTTGAATAGCGATCCTGTGACCACAACGCTAGAAGCATGGGAACGAAAAGTCGTGGCTTCACAAGGGAAGCTGCATGTAAACGTGGGTCTATATGCGGGCGCAGTGCCGGGCAATGCCTCCCAGTTAGATGGCCTAATACAGGCAGGGGCGCTGGCGGCCAAGTGCTTTATGGTGCATTCCGGCATTGATGAATTTCCAAATACAAACGCAGCAGATATGCGTGAAAGTTTGCTGGCGCTCAAGCCGCAAAACGTGCCGCTTTTAGCGCACGCTGAGCACGATTTAGGCATTGTGTATGACATGAGCGCGCCACGGTCGCATGCGGCTTGGTTAGCCTCGCGGCCGCCGACGATGGAACTAGAGGCCGTCAAAGTTTTGATTGCGCTGTGCCGTGAAACGGGCACGCCGGTGCATATCGTGCATTTGGCGACTGAAATCGCGCTACCATTGATTGCTGCCGCAAAGAAAGAAGGCTTGCCACTGACGGTTGAAACCGCGCCGCATTACCTCTACTTTGCGGCGGAAGATATTCCAGACGGTGCAACGCAGTTCAAATGCGCGCCGCCAATTCGTGAACGTGGCACGCGCACCGCGCTCTGGCAAGCGCTGATTGATGGCACCATCGACATGGTTGCCTCTGATCACTCACCAGCACCGCCAGCATTGAAACAATTGGATACCGGCGACTTTACTAAAGCATGGGGTGGCATCGGCGGCCTGCAATTTGGCCCAAGCGCCACGTGGACGCAAATGCATCTACGCGGCCTCAACTTAAGCCAGTTAGCGCGTTGGTGGAGTACGAAGCCCGCACAGATGCTGGGCTTAGACGCCACGATAGGCTCCCTAGAAAGCGGCAAACAAGCAGATTTTGTGGTGTTTGACGCTGATGAAGTTCATACCGTGACTGCGGCAGAGCTTGAACATCGGCATCAGGTCTCGCCTTATGTGGGTGAAGAATTGCGTGGCAAAACGCTAGTGACTGTGTTGAATGGCAATGTGATTTATGCAGCTGAAACAGGGTATGCAGAGCCGCAGGGCGGGTTGGTGCTAAACCCCACGTCTGGGTTGGCAAAACTCAATGCGCTGCCGTTGGCGGCGCAAACAGCAGCGCTGACGCGATGTTGTGGGGCAACAAAGTGGGTCACCCAAATGCAAGCGGCGCTGCCATTTGAATTACAGTCTGACCTGATGGCGTTGGCTGATGAGATTTGGGCAGACTGCTCAGAGGATGACTATAAAGAGTCGTTTTCGCATCACCCAAAGATTGGGGATATTTCGAAGCTTCGTGAAAAGTTTGCCGCGACTGCCACATGGTCGGCAGGAGAGCAAGCGGGGATCAATACCGCCGCTGATGACGTGCTGCACGCCTTAGCACAGGGCAATGCAGACTACGAAGCGAAGTTTGGCTATATTTTTATTGTCTGCGCAACCGGCAAAACAGCTTCTGAGATGCTGGCCTTACTACAAGCGCGGCTGCCAAATGATCCCAAAGATGAAATTTATATCGCCGCTGAAGAGCATCGTAAAATCATGCATATTCGGTTGGAAAAACTACTAACAGGAACATAAGATGAGCACGATTTCTACCCATGTTTTAGACACTGCCTTGGGAACGCCAGCCGAAGGCTTACAACTGTCGCTTGAGATTTGGCGTAATGATGACTGGCAGCCATTAGCAAGCGGTGTTACTAACGCAGACGGGCGTGTGGCTAGCTTAGTGCCAACTATCGAAAAAGGTATGTATCAGATGACGTTTATGACTGAACGTTACTGCCGCAGCACTGGGCGTGACTGCTTCTACCCATATGTGTCGATTGTGTTTCAAATTATGGCCGAAGATGAGCATTATCATGTGCCGCTGTTGCTGAGCCCGTTTGGGTATTCGACGTATCGGGGGAGCTAGTGATTGGTTAATTGTTATTGATGATTGGGTATTGTGAGGCAAGTCTTGAAATTGGCAAGTGCCTCTCTCCCAACGGAAGAGGGATGCTTTATGTATCAAGACAAGTCCTGAAATAATCTGTTTACAAATCCTCTACATAATCCCGATTGACATCTTTATACAAAATATAGCGTCCGGTTTCCCAGCCGGTTGCGGCAAAGTATTGTGGACAGAATGGTGCCATGTAGATGTAATCGTTCTTGGTCACTTCGATCAAATCCCCATTTAGATAGTAAAACCCACGGCCGTCTAGCATGTATAGGCCATGCTCCATGACGTGCGTTTCTACAAATCCAAAGTGCGTGCCCGGTTCAAAAATCAATAGATTGAAGGCCATATTGAAGCCAAGGTTGTCATCGTATGGGATGAGGTGCTTCTCGATATAGGTGTCTTCGGCAACGGCGGCAACGTCTTTTTCGTTGGTCACGATTGGGTCAGGAATTGCCACGCCGTCTAATGCTTCATAACGGCAGCGCAGCCACAAAATGCGCGTGTTGCCCTCTGTATTGTTGAAGACAGTGTAGGCCATGCTAGGAGGCAACCAAACCGTGCCACCTTGACTGAGATAGTGTTGCTTACCATCAACCAGCAGCACTGCATCGCCGTCTAGCACATATAAAAAGTGTTGAAAGTCATCTTTGACTGGCTCACGCGTGCCGCCGCCGGGCGCAATGTTCAATTCCATTTGCACAAACTTTGCCCCAAGGGCTGGGGTGGTTAGCACTTGCGCGACGGTGTCCTCCCAATTGGGCAGCGTACTGCCAACACGATCCGCTTGCGGCAAGAGTGCGTATTGACCGGGCTTGGTAATGGCACGGCTGCGTGCGGTAATGTCGGC
>JAHDBW010000194.1 GCA_020630175.1 Anaerolineales bacterium | reverse complement strand
GGGACCGCTAAACGGTCCGTTTTTGAGTCTACTCTTTGATTGTTTGGCCTAACTTGCTAATGTTCTGCAATCTGTGGAACTAGCGCTTTCACTTCTTCAATTGTCTCCACGCCGAGTTGTGCCATATTTGTTTTGAGGTCGGCCAACAAGATTTCTGCCGCGTGTGTACCACCGGCTTCGCCAAAGGCAGACACGCCCAGCATGAAGGCGCGCCCACACAGCACAAAATCTGCGCCTAACGCTAGTGCGCGGATTACATCTAAGCCAGAGCGAATACCGCTATCAAAGATTATTTTTGCGCGCCCGTTGACCTGCGCAACAATGGGCGGCAACGCATCAATTGCGGCTGGCGCGGCATCTAGCTGACGGCCACCGTGGTTTGAAACGCCAATCCCATCAATACCAATTGAAATTGCTTTTTCAGCATCGTTTGGATGCAGGATGCCTTTGAGGACAAGTGGTCCATCCCAGGCATCTCGAATGCGTTGCAAATATTCCCAAGACAGCGTGCCACCAAAGCGTTCTCCCACAAATTTAGCGGCGTTGCGAATGTCGGTTGCGTCGGCATATTTCTCAACGGTGCGGAGGCGGGGCAACCCATTCTTTAGGGTGGCAATCGTCCAAGCAGGGTGCTGGGCGGCTTGTAAAACAAAATAAGGCGTGATGCTAGGTGGCATTCTTAGCCCAGCGCGGGCTGTTCTTTCGCGGCGGCTAGCGGCCGGAATGTCGGCTGTTACGACCAGCGTCCGAAATCCGCTGTCACGCGCACGTAGCAATAAGTCATCACAGATTGTTTCATCTCTAGGCGTATAGAGTTGGAACCAGCCCATTTCGCCAACAACGTCGCCAATTGTTTCTGGTGTTTGGGTCGCAGCAGTGCTTAGACAATACGGAAATCCATATTGCGCGGCAGCTTTTGCCAGAATAACTTCGGCGTTTGGCCACATCAGCCCTGTTAACCCAACCGGCGCTACACCAAATGGCGCGGCATAAGATTGTCCAAACAATTCGGTGGTTGTGTTTTGGGTCTGTTTACCTTTCATAAATTCAGGTAGCAGCGTAATGCGATCGAGGCCAGTCCGGTTGCGGGTGAGGGCAACATCTTCGCCAGTGCCCATGTCTAAGTATTCCCAGGCAATCAACGGGATGCGTTTCTTTGCAAGTTTGTAAAGATCGCTAATTGCAGGATATTTTTGAAGGTTTTCTGCTGATTGTTGCGTCATGATTGTGTTGCTGCAAGCATTTTGATGGGTATGAGTGGAAGTGCTCAATGGTCTTTCTGAAATATGGAAGTCAGTTTACCAAATCGATGCAATATAAGACTGCTTTTTATTTTTTTATCAATATAATGGATGTTTGTACGCGCTAATTTCGACGTACAATAAAGGGCAACTATAACGAAACAGTAATTCGTAAGACACTTTTATGACAGAAATACTCATTGACATTGGCATTGTAATTCTCAGCATTCTGGCGCTTTGGTTTGGCGCAGATTGGTTTGTTGAAGCTGCCTCAAAAATTGCGCGGCGTATCGGCATGTCTGAAATGGTGATCGGCCTCACAATTGTGGCAATGGGAACGTCTGCGCCAGAATTCGCCGTAACGGTTCAGGCGGCAGTCCAAAAACAGAGTGCGATTTCAATCGGGAATGTTGTTGGGTCGAATATTTTTAACCTAGGCTTTATTTTGGGCACCGTGGTATGTATTACTGCGATTCAGACAACGCGCAAAATTGTATTGCGTGATGGCGGGGTGCTTGTGGCCAGCACGCTATTACTCATGTTCTTTATGCGTGACAGCCTACTAGAACGTTGGGAAGGCGCGGTAATGTTCGGCGGCTTGCTGACCTATCTTGTGTATTTGTTCATCAATCGTGAATTTGACGCAGATGATATTCCTGAAGGTGATTTTGATTGGAAAACAATCCCTGTGCTTGCGGTCGGTTTAGTGCTGATCGTTCTTGGCGGGCGATATCTCGTTTCGTCATCTGTAAACCTCGCCACGATTGCGGGACTTTCACCCTGGGCCATTGGCGTGACTGTGGTTGCTGCTGGCACATCGGCACCAGAAGCGGTGACCTCAATTGTGGCAATTGTCAAAGGGCATGAGCAGATTTCCTTTGGGAACTTGCTTGGTAGCAACATCTTCAACGTGCTTGGGGTGTTGGGTGTGGCTGGGATGGTCAGTCAAGCGGATAGCCCGCTGGCATTACAACCGGGCGAGTCGATTAGCCTGATTTATCTGACCGTTCAAATGCTATTCACCGCTTTCCTCATGCGTAGCGGTTGGAAACTTACCCGGCGCGAAGGTGTACTATTACTCCTAATTAACGGCGTCGCTTGGATTTGGTTCATTCTTCAGGGCCGCATCTAGTACAATATAACTTAAGTTCCTCAAGTAATCTGGACAATTCACTTGAAGAACACTAGCTAACCAAGCTGACAATATGCGTTTTCACACGGCGTTTACTTGTCAAAAACCCTAACAATCTTAATTTCCAACAAGCGTATTTTTTGCGTTTGATGAAATAAATGGCGTACTGCGCGTACGCCTATATAGTGTTGTATCTCTTACCTTAGTTCTTTTCATTGGAGGAAAATATTATGGATAGAAGAGAGTTTTTAAACCTCGCTGGTAAAGGCGTTGTCGGTGGTGCTACTGCATTAGGGATGGCGGCTTGTGCTAGTGGTGCACCTGCTGCACCCGAAGCAGAAGAATTAGTCGAAGAAGTAAAGCAAGATAGTGCGTTACCAGAAATTAGCTGGGAAGTTGCCACCAGTTGGCCACTCTCGCTTGATACGATTTTTGGTGGTGCTGAAACCTTTGCGCAACGCGTTTCAGCCATGACCGGTGGTAAGTTCAACATCGTAGCGCGTGCTGCAGGTGAACTTGTTGGTGGTTTGGAAGTGCTAAACGCAGTAGAAGAAGGCTCAGTTCCTGTTGGGCACACTGCGTCTTACTACTATGTTGGGAAAGCAAGCTCAACCGCATTTGGCACAGCGGTGCCATTTGGTCTGACTGCACGTCAACAAAATGCATGGCTCTACCAAGGTGGTGGGCTTGAATTGATGCAAGAGTTCTACAAAGATCGCTTTGGCGTTATTCAATTCCCTGCTGGTAACACTGGTGCGCAAATGGGTGGTTGGTTCAATAAAGAAATCAACAGTGCCTCAGATCTTGAAGGTCTAAAAATGCGTATTCCTGGTCTTGGTGGTCAGGTGATGGATAAGCTTGGGGCAACTGTACAGGTGCTACCAGGTGGTGAAATTTTCCAAGCGCTCCAAACTGGCGCAATTGACGCAACCGAATGGGTAGGTCCTTATGATGACTTGACGATGGGTTTCCACAAAGTCGCTAAGTTCTACTACTATCCAGGTTGGTGGGAACCAGGCCCCTCACTTGAAGTACAGATCAATCTAGACGCTTATAACGAGCTGCCAGAGGTCTATCAAGAAATCATCAAGACAGCTGCATATGAAGCGAACTCAACGATGTTGGCCAAATATGACGCGAAGAACATCCCGGCACTGGCAACCATTCTAGAAGAAGCAGACGTTGAAATGCGTCCGTTCCCGAAAGAAGTGATGGACGCCTCTAAGGCTGCATCAGATGAACTTCTAGACGAAATTGCTGCTGACGACACTGACTTCAACAGCATTCTGAAAGAATGGCGTACGTTCAAAGACGGTATCCAAGCCTGGCACGGTCTGAACGAAGCAAATTACCTAAACTACATTGGTGGTAGCAGCTAGTTACTACCCTTATTTACCAAGCGGCACCTGATCCACACCAAGTGCCGCTTGGTTTTTTATTTGGGGTGATACCCCCAGTTTTAAATTGAAAAGACACTGAGGTGGCGTTAAGACCCCCTTAGCGCCACCTCAGTGCTGCTTTTTTAGCAGTTATGGGCAGTGGTTTGCTGCACTCAGTTAGGAGGACACAATGGGATTAGCAGTCAAGTTTGCTAAATTCACAGATAAAATCTCCGGATTTTTAGGGATGATATCGGTTTATGTGACCATCATCCTCGTGTTCGTTGGCATTATGAATGTGCTGCTGCGCTACATTGGCGAAGCAATTGGTACGAAATTGGTCAACAACATGTTTATTGAAACGCAATGGTATTTATATACCCTGATTTTCTTGTTGGCGTTTGCCTTCAACATGCGTGATGGCGTTAATGTCCGCGTAGATTTTTGGTACGCCGAACAATCTCCTAAAACCAAAGCTTGGATTGACCTTGTTGGCCATGTCTTGTTTTTGATCCCCTTTTGTTTACTTGCACTCAATGTGACATGGGGGCCGGTGCTCAAATCTTGGGGGCAGCTGCCAGACGGCACGTTTGGCACGTGGGAACTTTCGCCAGATCCTAATGGCTTACCGCGTGCGCCGATCAAGTCGATGGTCTTGGTTGCATTCTTTACCTTACTAATGCAGACCTTTTCCGAACTCATTAAGCTAATTGCCATTCTGCGCGATCAAGGGCATTTATTTGCCATTGATACTGACGGGGTCGAAGCACCTGTCCGCATTGAATAAGCCCACTTGTTGTAAATAAAGAGAGAAATTCTTATGGAATGGATTGCATTAGCCTCAATTTTGGTGTTCCCGGTCTTTTTATACGGGTTCAAAATGGGTGCGCTCAAAGCCTTCAACCTAACAGCATTAGTGTTTGGCGTTTTAGCTGCTTACATTGCCATCACCACGGACTCGCGTTGGTGGGCAATTATCATGTTTGACTTCTTCCTGATCCTCATTTTGAGTGGCTATCCGGTAGCGTTTTCGTTTGCTGGGACAGGGATTTTATTTGGCGCAATTGGCCTCTATACGGGGCTGTTCCCCTTCGCACGGCTCGGTCTGTTACAAAACCGCTGGTTTGGCTCGATGTCAGACTTTACGCTTTTGGCAGTCCCGTTCTTCGTGTTTATGGGGGCGATATTTGAGAAATCGGGGCTGGCCGAGCGCCTGTTAACGACGATTGGGATTTTGCTAGGCCCAATGAAAGGCGGCTTGGCGCTCACGGTTGTTATCGTGGGGACGCTACTGGCTGCTGCAACAGGTGTGGTTGCCGCCACAGTCATTGTGATGGGCATTCTATCCCTACCGATTATGTTGCGTTACGGCTATGACCATGAACTCGCGACGGGCATTATTACCGCGTCTGGCACGATGGCACAGCTACTACCGCCCAGTTTGGTGCTGGTGGTGTTGAGTGATCAGGTCGGGATTTCTGTTGGTGACTTGTTCCTTGGTGCGCTAATTCCGGGCCTGATTTTGTCAGGTTTATATGCAGCTTACGTGATTGTGATCGCGCAGCTATATCCGCACAAAGCGCCGCCACTGCCGCTAGAAGCGCGTGATGTGCACGGTACGGCATTGGCAATGCAAGTGCTGACGGCAGTTGTGCCACCGCTGCTGCTAATTTTTACAGTGCTCGGGAGTATCTTCTTTGGAATTGCAACCCCCACTGAAGCTGGTGCTGTTGGGGCTGCTGGCGCGTCGATCTTGGCATTATTCAACCGCAACTTGAGTTGGGATGTGATCAAACGTGCCGCTCGCCAAACGGCAAACATCACCGCATTGGTTTTGATGATTTTGTTCTGTTCAACCTTCTTCGGTCTAATCTTTGATCAATTGGGTGGACAGCTCTTAGCAAAGACATGGCTAACCGGCTTGCCGGGTGGCTTCTGGGCCTTTGTGATTATTGCCAACATCGCGATCTTCTTGCTGGGCATCAACCTTGAATTCCTCGAAATTAGTTTCATCGCGATGCCGATCTTTGTGCCTGCTGCGCGTGAACTCGGGGTCGACTTGGTCTGGTTCAGCGTGATGATGGCCATCAACCTCAACATGGCGTTTATCTCGCCGCCGGTTGGGTTCTCACTCTTCTATCTACAAAGTGTGGCGCCAGAAGAAGTGGAAACTGCCAGTATTCACAAAGGCGCGATTCCGTTCATGTTCTTACAAGGGGCGGCGTTGCTGATTGTGATGATCTTCCCAGGTACAGTGACATGGCTCATTGACGTTGCGGGAGTTTGACAACGCCAAATACGGTTTATAGAAACATGAGTCATCCCGAATTTTGGCTCAAAATAAAAAATGGCTTCTCGTTTGAGAAGCCATTTTGTTTTGAAAATTCAAATAAAGACTAATTTTTCTAATATCTCACAGTGATTTACCGCAAAATCAAGAAGCTTGGAGTGGATTCCCGCCTTCGCAGTTCGCGTAGCGGTCACTTGTGACTGAATGACATGTCTTGGTTTTTGATTATCAAGAGACGTCTCACTGCTAGCTATTTTCAACCTCTTTAATGTCATACCCGCGGAGGCGGGTATCCACCGTCAGAAACAGTATAAATTTATTGCTGCTTTGGAATAATTTGCTGCTAATCAATTCGCTTTCCCAATAACGTGAAAATTTCGGAATGGCTCATGTTTTTTGTTTAAGTCTGCCGTCCGTCATGAGAGACAACGCGGTAGCAAATACCCATCAAGCCAATTCCTTCCTGTAAAATTCCACGCATGTTCCTAAATACCATCCAACAAAACGCAACCAAGCTTGCCGATAAAGTCGCCATTGAATTTATTGCCAAGAATGAAACCATTCGTCTGACGTATGCGCAGCTGGAGCACAACATCCAGCAAACAATGGCGTTTTTGTTGGCGCAAGGCGTTGAACCCGGCGATCGCGTGGCATTACAACTGCCAAAAGGCTTGCCGTTTATTTA
>JAHDBW010000193.1:2545-6755 GCA_020630175.1 Anaerolineales bacterium | reverse complement strand
GTGCTGTGAGGGAATCCCCACCAAATATAAGTTCCTGCATGGCGTTCCCCCTAACATTCTATGCAATAAAATCGGCGAATTTGGGGCTTAGCAACGGCGGTTGCGAGCGCTAAAATTTGCAAACTTTATTGGTGTGACGCCCTAAACGGATCGGCAATGCACCACAATGATTACGCCTAAATCAGGCTTAGGGATCTAACCGATGTCGGTGCTTACAATTTCAAATAACAATGCCCAATTACAAGGCATTCGCTACGTCACCCTTGGGCTGACATTATTCTCGCTGCAAGATGTCATCATCAAGCAAATTAGCGGGGGCTACCCAGTTCAGCAAATTGTGTTTATCCGCAGCATTATTGCGTTGCTGTTGCTTTTGGGAATTGCCGCCCGCAGCCAAGCTGGAATTACCGGGCTAAAGACACAGCGACTGGGCTTGCACACGTTACGGGGCCTGCTGCTGATCCTCTCGTTTACCTCTTATTATTTGGCAATCGCCGCGTTGCCGTTGGCAGAAGCCGTTGCCCTGTATTTTGTTTCGCCTATTTTTACCGCGATTTTGTCGGTACTTATTCTGAAGGAAGTGTTCAAACGGCAGCACTTTATCGCGCTTGCGCTGGGGTTTGGCGGTACGCTAGTGATGCTGCGCCCCGGTATTGCGATTATTGAACCCGCTGCCGCATTGGCAATTTTGGCGGCCTTGGCTTATGCCTGCTCTGTGATGATTACGCGCCGCATGGCCACCACTGAAAGCGGGCTGAGTATGGCGATCTATGCCACGCTGGCCTATTTTGTGGTGAATGGCTTGGTTGGCCTAATTTGGTCCGATGGGATTGCCACAACCGCTGCGCACCCCAGCATTCAGTTTCTAACGCGCCCTTGGATCATGCCCACCATGTACGACCTTTTCTTGCTGTCGATTACCGGCGTAATTGCAGCCGCTGGGTTTTACTTGCTTTCTGAAGCGTATCGCGTTTCAGAAGCAATTGTGATTGCGCCTTTTGAATACCTAATGCTGCTGTTGAGCATTGTTTGGGGCTATTTATTCTGGGGTGAATTGCCAGACACGTTCGTTATTATTGGCGTGGCGATGATTGTTGTGGGCGGCTTTATGCTGTTGCCCAACCGTCCCCGCCGCAAACGTTGGCTTTTACGCCGTAGCGGCTAGACAGATGAGCGGCTAAATTAGCGTGCTTTGTTATGGATTCTTTGACCTTGCGTTATACTAAATCCATATGGAGAACATTCACGCGCTTGTCGATTTACTGACCTTAGAACAGCTAGATAACCGCATTTTTCGCGGCCAAAATTACCAAGCCCCTTGGAAGCGCGTGTTTGGCGGGCAGGTGCTGGGGCAAGCCCTGCATGCGGCCTACCAAACAGTGCCAGCGGGCAGCTTCGCCCACTCAATGCACGGCTACTTTATTCTAGCTGGCGATATTGATGTGCCGATCATTTACGAAGTGGATAACATTCGTGATGGGCGCAGCTTCACAACGCGGCGGGTGGTTGCCATCCAAAAAGGCCGTGCGATCTTCAACATGTCGGCCTCGTTTCAGCTGCGGCAAGAAGGGTTTGACCATCAAGACCTTGTGCCAAACGTATTGCCGCCCGATGTGCTCTTGCCAGATATTGAACAACTCAAAGATCTGCAGGAAGTGTCGCCTGAACTTTACAAGCGCATGACGCGCTCACACACGCACGCAATTGAATTCCGCCCCGTTGAAAAATTCGATCCATTCCGTCCACGCCAAAGCCAAGCCAATCGGCACGTGTGGATGCAAGCCACCGAAAAGCTTGATGTTGCGCTGCCAATGCATCACCAACTGTTGGCATTTATGTCTGATTATGGGCTGCTCACAACTGCCGTATTGCCGCACCAAAACGCGCTCATCGACCATGACCTCTTCCTTGCTAGCTTAGATCATGCCATCTGGTTCCATCGTGATATGCGCGTGGATGACTGGCTGCTCTACGCCACAGACAGCCCTAGTGCCAGCAATGCGCGCGGCTTTACGCGTGGGCGCATCTTTGACCAAGCGGGGCGGCTAGTTGCCTCCGTTGCGCAAGAAGGGCTAATTCGCAAAATTCCAAACAAGAGTTAGTAAACCACCAAAACACACTATGAAAACGCCAAGAATTCTGATTGCAAAACCGGGCTTAGATGGCCACGATCGCGGTGCAAAAGTCATTGCGCGTGCGCTGCGCGATGCCGGGATGGAAGTAATTTACACCGGCCTGCGCCAAACGCCAGAAATGATTGTCAACGCTGCGTTACAAGAAGATGTAGACGCCATTGGCCTGAGCATTTTGTCTGGAGCCCACCCGGTGATTTTGCCGCGCATTATGACGCTGCTGCAAGAAAATGAAATGGAAGACGTGCCCGTGTTTCTAGGCGGCATTGTGCCAGATGATGATATTCCGGGCATGCTAGACCTAGGCGTGGCGGCGGTCTTTGGCCCTGGCACCAAGCTAGAAACGATCACCGACTTTATTTTGGACTGCGTGCAAAAAGCACAAGATCCCGCAGCGAGCTAAGCAAGATTATGGATAAGAAAACTTGGGAAGAAAAACACGTCGCGCCAACCATCAAGCGCTTCCCTGAACGTAAATCTGAATTTGAAACCTCATCTGGCATTCCATTAGAACGCCTGCATACTCCGACTGAAATTGACGAAACGTATCAAGAAAAGCTAGGCTTTCCGGGGCAATATCCGTTTACGCGTGGGGTGCAACCCACCATGTATCGCGGTAAATTCTGGACCATGCGGCAATACGCGGGCTTTTCCACGGCAAAGGAATCCAACGAGCGCTATAAGTTCTTATTGAGCCAAGGGCAAACCGGCCTTAGCGTGGCTTTTGACCTGCCAACCCAAATTGGCTACGACTCAGACGACCCGATGTCGCTGGGTGAAGTGGGCAAAGTTGGGGTGAGCATCCCCACCTTGGACGACATGGCGGTTTTGCTCGACGGCATCCCGTTGGATAAAGTCAGTATTAGTATGACCATCAACGCGCCGGCTTCCGTATTGTTAGCAATGGTGATTGCCGTTGGGAAGCGCCAAGGGGTTGCACCACATCAACTGCGCGGCACCATCCAAAACGACATTCTCAAAGAATATATTGCGCGCGGCACGTACATTTATCCGCCGCGCCCTTCCATGCGCCTGATTACAGACGTCTTTGACTACTGCGCACGCGAAGTCCCGCGCTGGAACACAATCTCGATCTCTGGGTATCACATTCGGGAAGCTGGCAGTACGGCGGCCCAAGAAGTTGCCTTTACGCTTGCCAACGGCATTGCCTACGTGCAAGCCGCGCTAGATGCGGGGCTAGACATTGATGTGTTTGCCAAGCAGCTTTCGTTCTTCTTCAATGCGCATAATAACTTCTTAGAAGAAGTTGCTAAGTTCCGCGCCGCGCGCCGGTTGTGGGCCAAGATTATGAAAGAACGCTTTGGGGCTAAAGATCCAAAGAGCTGGCGTTTGCGCTTCCACACCCAAACCGCAGGCAGTACGCTCACTGCACAGCAGCCAGAAAATAACGTCATTCGCGTGGCTGTGCAGGCCATGGCAGCTGTAATGGGCGGCACGCAAAGTCTGCACACCAACGGGCGCGATGAAGCAATTGCGCTACCCACCCAAGAGGCGGCGCAAATTGCCCTACGCACGCAACAAATCATTGCCCATGAAAGCGGCATTGCCGATACCATCGATCCGCTCGCGGGCTCTTACGTCGTTGAGCATCTGACCGACGAAATCGAAAAGATGGCGCAACAGTATATTCAAAACATTGATGACATGGGCGGGGCGCTGACCGCGATTGAGCAAGGCTATGTGCAAGGTGAAATTCACGAAGCGGCCTATCAATACCAACGCGCTTTGGAAAACAACGCCGAAATTGTGGTTGGGGTAAATCAGTTTACAGTGGCAGAAGAAACGCCAATTGACCGCATGAAGCTAGATCCAGCAATTGAAGCAGCGCAGTGCGAACGCCTCAAGGCCCTGCGTGAACGCCGCGATAACGCCAAAGTGGCGGAGCTGCGTGGGCAAATTGCAACCGCTGCGCAAACAGATGAAAATCTGATGCCGCTGTTTATTGAAGCCTTAGAGAATGACGCAACGCTGGGTGAAATTTGTCACACGTTGCGTGATGTTTGGGGTGAGTATCGCCCGACGTTATAACGCGATTACAGCAATGTAGCACCACACCA
>JAHDBW010000193.1:0-2445 GCA_020630175.1 Anaerolineales bacterium | reverse complement strand
TGGTTTTTTATTCGTACGCCAAGCTTTCCCGCACGCTAATGCGGGTGGCGCGCCTAGCTGGTAGCCAACTGGCAACCACGGCCAAAATAATCACAATAATTAGCCAGTAGATCGCGCCAATGTAGGTCCATTCATACACAAATGGGAATTGCAGCGCATCGCCCAAGGCCTGCACAAAATAGCGCGCCGCAAAGGCGCTTAGTGGCACGGCCAGTAGCCAACTGGTTAGGCCAATAATCAGGCCTTCCCCAATAAACAAGCGCGCAATATCCGCAGATGACGCGCCAAT
Source organism: Anaerolineales bacterium (assembly GCA_020630175.1). Classification (GTDB taxonomy): domain Bacteria; phylum Chloroflexota; class Anaerolineae; order Anaerolineales; family UBA6668; genus JAHDIM01. The sequence continues at coordinate 2,156 of JAHDBW010000193.1, read as the reverse complement.
GGCTCGCATCACGCCAATCTCACGCCGCCGTTCAATCACGTTGATAGAAAGCGTGCCGCTGAGGCCAATACTTCCCACAAACGCCATCAGCACCGCCATCAGTTGTAGCAAACCGCCAATCACCAGCCACAGTTGCGAACTCAGTTCACGGTTTTCAATTTCCCCAATCGAGAACAGCACATCCATGCCGTTGTCATTGAGATACGTTTCAATCGCTTCTTTTGTGGCATCTTGGTCGGCCCGCGTATCTTTGATAGTGCGGATTTGCGCCACGGTTGCTTGCCCGGCTTTATGCAAGTCGGCACCAAGCGTGTTCTGATCGACAAAGGCCGTGTTCTGCACACCGCCAACGCCCACATCTACAACCAAGCCCACAATCTTCCATTTGGAAGACCGCCCGTTGCCAAAGTCCACTTCAAGCATGTCGCCGAGGCCTAGATCCATGTCCTCTGCCAAGCGCTGATTGAGCAACATCGCATGCCCATCAGCCGGATCTAAGCGGCGGCCAGCGGCCAGTTCTGGCTGATACATGGTGGAGCCTTCCGGCACGCCGCGCAGTTGGATGGCATAGTCGGTATCGCTGTCAATGGCGTGCGCGCTGGCTTCCATCCACACCCAGAGTTCGGCCATTTCTACATTGGGGAAAGCCTCAATTGCCGTCCGGACTTCATCCACGCGTTGGTAATCGCCAAAGATCAGCAAGACCTCAAAGCCCCAGCCGCTAAACACGCTGTCGATTGTTTTGTTGAACGCGTCGCCCGTAACCACCACCATCATAAAAATTGCCCCGGCAGCGGTGAGGGTAATGGCTGTGAGCACCAGCCGTCCAAAGCGCCGAAACGTATTGCGCAGCGTGAGGATGACAAGTCTGGAAACCTTAGGAATGCCCGTGACTAAGCGGTCAAACCAGCCGCCCGCGTAGGCTTCAATGCCGCGTTCGCCAATGGCTTCGCGCACCGGGATCGCCACGCCAGAAAAGATGGGGACGACGCCCGCAATTAGCGGCGTGAGCAAGGCGACCAAAATTTGCACGGTCACGGCCAGCGGCGAAACGGTAAACGAATCAAGCTGTACATTCAGAATATAAAGCAGCGCTTTTGCCAACTGCCAGCCGCCAAAGGTTGCAATCGGGACCGCCACAAACAAGCTCAGAATGCCGTAGAACAGCACGCCAGCCAAATACATTTTGGTGATCTGATTGCGTAACCCACCAATGGTTTTCATGATGCCGATCTGACGTATTTGCCCGGCAACAATTGCGTTGACAGTGTTGACCACTAAAAAGATGCTTAGGAATAAGCTCATCGCGGCCATTGCGACCAGAATTAGCCCAAAGCCGTCTAAAAATTCTTGCGCTTGCGAGCGGTCAGGGTCTTGTACATCTGCCGTGAGGGCGGCCACAGCCGAGACTGCGCCAAGTTTGACGAGCTTATCTTCCACGACTTCTACGGCGTGTTCGGCGGCGTCTTCTGAATATTCGGGGACGGTGAAGCGCAGGTTGTTGTAATTGCGTGTGCCGAGCAATTCTTCTAGCATCAGCGGTGTGACATAGAAAAACGCTTCGTCAAGCGGATTGAATGGCGGCGCGCTTTGCGCAGGATCACGCACGGTGCCGCCGAGCTTGAACGGCGTCGCCCGATTGTTGAGCTTTATATAGAAGTCTTCGCCAACAGCAGGCAGACCATACGGCACTTGATGATTGAACTCAACGGAGATCGAATCGCGCTGTGGCCAAATGCCCTCGCGCAATTGCACGCGATCAAACTGCTGATTTTCATAATCCTTCAGCATGATCAGCGTGCCTTCTTGCCACTCCTGATCTAAGCTGCCCTTAAACTCAATGCCGCCCTGAAACCAGCCTTCGACTTCAGCAACTTCCGGCAAGCGCTCAATTGACTCGACGACCTCATCATTGAAAAGTGTTTGGAGGGGAATTCTGGCGTGCGCATAGCGGGCAGCCGCGCGGGAGTCTGCCATAGACGTATCAATCAGGTTCTGGCTAGAGAAGGTCATCCCCAGCGCCATCACGCCAACTGCAATACTCAACACAACCAGTACAGTGCGACCCTTGTATTGCCAAAGATCGCGCCAGATTTTTCGGTAACCAATAGGCATAGTTACCTAGAATTATAGTTTGTTGGGGATTAGTTTGGGGA
>JAHDBW010000497.1 GCA_020630175.1 Anaerolineales bacterium | reverse complement strand
AATTCCTAGCCGAAGTGCCACGCAATTTCACGCTGCATGGGCAAACGCCCGGCTGCGAATTGCATATGTCTGGCAAGCACGTTTATGTTGGGTCTGGCGGTGCGTCGCCGCAGGTTGTGGATTTAGAAACCGGCCAATACCGCGATTCAACATTGCGCGATCTTTATGACGCCGCCCGCTTAGTTGATGCGCTCGATAATCTGCATTTTTTCAGTCGCTCGCTCGTGGCGCGGGATATGCCAGACACGCGCAGTTTAGACCTCAATACGGCGTATGCCAGCCTCAAAGGCACGCGCAAACACGTTTGCACCAGCATTTCTGAACCAGAACACGTGGCAGACATTGCCGAGCTAATCTTTACGATTGCCGGATCACAACAGGCTTTTGTCGAAAAACCGTTCCTGTCTCTCAACATCAATCACTCCGTTCCGCCGTTACGGTTGCATAAAGAAGCCTGCGAGGTAATGGCTGAAGCCGCCAGACTGGGCATCCCCGTGCATGCCAATACCTTTGGGCAATTGGGCGCGTCTAGTCCGGTGACGTTAGCGGGCTCGGTTGTGCAGAACGTGGCTGAATCTTTAGCGGGGATGCTGTTTGCGTGGCTAATCAACCCCGAAGCCAAAACGATCTTAGGCTCGCGTCCGATGATTACGGATTTGCGCACTGGCGGCATGTCTGGCGGCAGTGGCGAGCAGGCCATGCTAATGGCGGCCACCACGCAAGTGGCGCAATATTACGACCTACCCAACACCTGTATCGCTGGCGCTACGGATAGCAAAGTGCCCGACGCCCAAAGCGGCTATGAAAAAGCGCTGACCGTGACCTTAGCCGCCCAAGCTGGCTCTAATATGATCACGCAAGCCGCAGGCGCACAGGCCAGTTTGATGAGCGTCGCTTTTGAAAGCTATGTGATCGATAACGATATGCTGGGCGCGATTATGCGCTCTTTAGGGCCAATGGACGTCACGCCAGAAACGCTGGCTGTACAATCCATCCGTGATATTGTAGCTGGCGACGGGCATTTCTTAGGCCATGCCGACACCTACGCCCGCATGCAGTCTGACTTTTTATACCCTGACATTGCTGATCGGCAGTCGCCAACCGA
>JAHDBW010000192.1:3903-6783 GCA_020630175.1 Anaerolineales bacterium | reverse complement strand
TCCCAGCCTTCTGGCGCGGTGGTCAGTTCAATTTTGACCGCCGTGTTTTTATAATCTGGGATTTTTGCCCGGCTATCAACCGTATTGATGGTGAGCAAGTTCGCTGCAGCTTCGGCAAAGTGGAATGGCAAGAACGCGGTACCTTCTGGGCTGCGTTCGGTGACCAATGCCCGTGCTTTGACGCTACCGCGCCGTGAAGACACTTGCAGCCAGTCTGAGGTTTTCGCCCCAACCTTTGCCGCATCGGCTGGATTGAGTTCAATCACAGCTTCCGGATAGATTTCTTCCAAGCGTGAGTTGCCCGTCATTGTGCTACCAGACCAGTGATACAACACGCGTCCAGTTGTCAAATTGAACGGATACTCATCATTTGGTTGTTCTGAGTCGGTGCCGTATTCCACTTCGTGGAACTTGCCGCGCCCGCGTGGGAACGTATCAGCAAACAAGTATGGTGTGCCTGGATGATCCAGCGCTGGACATGGCCAATGGACGCCACCTTCGCGCTCTAGGCGTTCATAGGTCACCCCAAAGAAGTCTGGCGTTACCGTGCGCATTTCTTCCCAAACCGCGTTTGGATCAGCATAGTCAAAGCCCATGTTGAGTGATTTACCCAACAGCTTTTCAACGCGGCGACCCAAGTCGGCCAAAATGTCCCAGTCGGCGCGTGAATTGCCCACTGGTTCAACCGCTTTGCGCACCCGTTGGATGCGGCGATCTGAATTGGTAAAGGTGCCGTCTTTTTCAGCAAAGCTAGTGGCTGGCAAAATCACATCTGCCATTTCACCGGTTTCGTTGATGAAAATGTCTTGGCAAACAAGGAAGTCGAGGTTTTCAATCCCGTGACGGGTGTGCACCTGATTTGGCTCACTCATCATCGGATTTTCACCCATCACAAACATCGCCTTGATCGACCCGTCGCTCGCGCCGTCAACCATTTCAGTTGCGGTCAAGCCCGGTTCTGGGCTAAGCACGGTGCCCCAATGTTCTTGGAACTTTTCTTGGACTTCTGGCTTGCTCACCACTTGGTAAGCGGTGTAAACGTTTGGTAGCCCGCCACTGTCTGAACAGCCTTGCACGTTGTTTTGCCCGCGCAACGGATTGACGCCCGTGCCTGGTTTCCCAAGGTGGCCGGTCATCAGTGCCATGTTGACGAGTGACAGCGTGTTGTCTGTGCCGTGGGTGCTTTGGCTAATGCCCATGCCCCAGTAGATGCTAGCTGTACCGGCTTTGGCGTAAATACGCGCTGCTTCGCGAATGTCATCCGCTGGCACGCCGCTAATTTCTTCAGCCCATTCTGGCGTTTTGTCTTCCAAAGATTCAACATAGTCGTTGAAGCCTTCGGTGCGTTCGCCGATGAATTCAGGGTTGAACAGGTTTTCTTTGACAATCACGTGTGACATCGCAGAGAACACGGCCACATCGGTGCCCGGTTTTTGGCGCAGCCACAAGGTTGCGAAGTCTGTCATTTCCACACGCCGTGGATCAATCACAACCAACTTGGCACCGTTCTTCCGTACCGCGCGTTTCAAGAAGTTTGAAATAACTGGGTGCGTTTCAGTGGTGTTAGAGCCAGTCACAATGAAGGCTTCTAAGTTTTCCATCTCAGCAATTGAGTTGGACATCGCACTTGAGCCAATTGAAAGCTGCAAGCCAGTTACAGACCCAGCGTGGCACAAGCGGGCGCAGTGATCAACATTGTTGGTCCCAACTAGCGCGCGCATGAACTTTTGGAAGAGATAGTTATCTTCGTTGGTTGCTTTTGCACTGGCATAGCTGGCAACTGCATCGCCGCCGTGATTGTTCACAACTTTGACCAAGTTTTCTGCAACGAAGTCTAGCGCTTCATCCCAAGAGGCTTCACGCCATTCTGGTTTTGCAGAGCGCCCTGCTTCGCGATTTGTGCGAATAAGTGGGGTTTTGATGCGTCGTGGATGTTTGACGTAGTCAGTGCCGAAGCGACCTTTAACACACAGCATGCCAAAGTTTGGCGCTGCATCAAATGGGGCTTCCACTGAATAGATCATGTCATCTTTGACATTCAATTTCATTTGGCACCCAACGCCACAATATGGGCAAGTGGTGCGTACAGAACGATCAGATTTAATCATGGGTTTTCTCCGAAAACAATAATCAATAGTCAACAGCCAATGGTCAATTACAAATGCCGTTAGGCCGATTGATCATTGAAAATTGACGGTTGATAATTGACTATTTCTTAGCGCGTTTCATCCGTGTGGCTTGGAAGATTGAGTCAGGATCCACCCCTTCTTCAAGCATTGCTTGGCGCTTTGGTTTTAGCGCCCCGGTTGGACAAGCCCCGACACATTGACCACAGAACACACAGCTGGTGTCCATCATGCCATCATCCATAAAGGTGGCAATGGTGGTATCAAACCCGCGACCGTTGAAGTTCAGCGCGTACGTGAACTGCGCATCATCGGCACAAACTTGCACACAGCGCCAGCAGTTGATGCATTGGCTGTAGTCGCGCAGGTAGAAGGGATTGTCGTCCATGACTGGCACATCGCGTTTCTTCTCGCTGGTAATGCGAGAGGTGTCCGCGCCGTATTCTTTCATCATGTCCAGAATTTCTGGCGCTTCTTCAAGATTGACGGTTGAGGCTAACATCTCAAGCAATGTTTTACGCCCACGGCGTACGTTTTCAGACTGCGCAAAGACTTCCATGCCTTCGGCAACCTGCGTCACACAAGCCGCAGCCTGCGTTCGCCAACCAGTAACATCAACAGAACAAATGCGGCATAAGCCGTTTGCTGTCAGATGAGGGTGATAGCAGATCACTGGAATATCAATCCCAACAGATGCAGCTGCATCAAGGATTGTGGTTCCGGCATCTACGGTGACGGATTGTCCGTCGATTGT
>JAHDBW010000192.1:0-3803 GCA_020630175.1 Anaerolineales bacterium | reverse complement strand
TCCGGATGTGAATAGACCCGCATTTGATTACCGCGCAGATACGCGACAATCGTAATATTGAATTCTTCGGCCAACGCAACTGACATGCTGGTTGGCGACGTCCGAGAACAGATAATTGGCACTTCAAACTGGCGCGCTTTGTTCAGCATTTCACTGCTGATGCGCCCGCTGCTGAAGAGCAGTAAATCTTTTGTGTCGAGCTTGTTTTGCAACACCGCACCGCGCAAACGGTCTAGCGTGTTGTGGCGGCCAATGTCTTCGGTTTGCAACAGGATTTCAGTTGCCGTTGCCAACGCCGACGTATGAATGCCACGCGCCGCTTGATAACGCTTTGCGCCTTGTAACGTGTCTTGCATCCGCGCAGCTAAGTCAGCGGAACTAACGCGCAGATCACTTTGTAACGGCTCGTAACGGGTTGAAAAATCTTCAAACGTTACCCCACCGCCACAACCGGCCGTCACAATGAGCCGCTCAGGTGGTTCAAAGTCATGATTGAGCCACACATCGACACAGTTATTTTTTGAAATGTGCAATTCGGCGACATCATCCACTGCGTTGATGATGTTTTCATTATAAAGAAAGCCGAGCGCCAACTGATCTAGCTGGCTGGGCGAACACATAAAGCTCGCTAATTGTTGACCGTTGACCGAGACACATGCGAGCGCCTCTTCAACGATTGCGCCGTCTACGTCGGTTTCAGACCCACGCGTCAGGGCTAAGTATTTGATTGGTTGGACGCCGTCGAGTGACATAGTTGGTTGGTTTGCTAGTTTGTTGGTTGGATAGTTAGTTAGTACGGCTGTCGTCTTTACACGAGCCCCCTAACAAACTAGCCCCCTAGCAAACTACTCCACCAACTCCGGCCAGAGCGCGATGGCGCTCACAACTGCTGAAGCCGCCGTTTGACCAAGCCCACAGAGTGAGGTTTCGGTCATGGTGTGCCCCATGTCTAGTAATAATTGTTTGTCGCCAGCTTGTGGGCCGCCATTGTGGGCGATGCCATCAAGCACTTCCATTTGACGTTGTGACCCAAGCTGACACGGGAAACATTTCCCGCAGCTTTCGTGTGCAAAGAAGCGGCTGAGTTCATACATCGCTTCGCGCATGTCCTGATCTTCATCAAAGACCATAATCACCCCAGAGCCTAACGGAATATTGTGTTCACGGGAAGCTTCGTAGGTCAGCGGCATGTCCAGCATATCAGGACCGATGAAAGCCCCTGCTGCACCACCCATCAAAATCCCCTTGATGGCCTTGCCGTTTGGCACGCCCCCAGCGAGATCAATCATGTCTTGAATGGTTGCGCCAAATGGCATTTCGTAAACGCCGCGCTTTTCAAGGTTGCCACTCAAGCAGAAGAGTTTTGTGCCCGGTGATTTTTCTGTGCCGTAAGACTTCCAAGCCTCAACGCCAATATCAATTGCGACCAAGGCAGCAACCAATGTTTCCACGTTGTTGACGGCGGAAGGCTGCATAAATAGGCCGTGCGTTGTTGGGAATGGCGGCTTGATACGTGGGAAGCCGCGCTTGCCTTCGATTGCCTCGAAGAGTGCCGTTTCTTCACCACAGATATACGCGCCCGCCCCTAAGCGAACTTCAATATCAAAGTTGAACCCTTCAATACCAAGGATGTTTTTACCAAGGTAACCGGCTGCGCGGGCTTTTTCAACCGCGTTTAGCAAGCGACCATAGGCGCGTGGATATTCACCACGAATAAAGATCCAGCCGTTTTCAGCGCCAACGGCGTAACCCGCCATCGTGGTTGCTTCAATCACCGCAAACGGATCTTCTTCTAAAAGTGCGCGGTCCTTGAAGGTGCCCGGTTCACTTTCATCTGCATTGACAACAATGTGCTTTTGGCTTGGCGTGCCCGGCGCACCGCGCGTAAAGCGCCACTTGCGTCCAGATGGGAACATTGCCCCACCCCGACCCACAATGCCGCTGTCTTCCACTTGCTCAATCAATTCCATTGGATCAAGCGCAGTGGCTTTGCGTAGCGTTGCATAGCCGCCAGTCGCTTCGTATTCTTCTAAGCTTTCTGGATCAACTGACCCAACACGCTTCAAAATCAAACGCGGTTCGCCGAATGGTTCAGCAACGGGTTCGATGTATTTTTCGTCTAAGAATTCATCAACAACGTCTACGGTCAGGCGGCCAGCTGGTTTATCACCAATCAACGCGCAAGGGCCGTGTTCACACATGCCAAGGCAAGGCACGTGCTCATAAGTGACGCTTTCATCAGCGTTGGTTTCGCCGTGCTTTAGACCAAGCTTCGCTTCAATGGCTTCCATTACAGACTTACCATCATGCATGCGGCAAGCTGAATCTTCACACACCCGAATGACCTTTTTAGCCGTCGGGGCGTTGTAATACATGGTGTAGAACTCAATCACACCGTGTACGTCTGCTTCTGGCACGCGCAAGCTGCGGCTGATGGTGGATTGCACTTCACGTGGCAACCAGCCATACAGGCGTTGGGCTTCGTGCAACGCTGGCAGCAACATTGTGCGCCCGCGATCTGAAACACCGTCTAACCAAGTTTGCAAAGGAGATAAATCGATTTCCATCATAGATATAAAAGGATAGGGGATAGAAGATAGCGGATAGAAGCAATGCACCTCTATCCGCTATTTTCTACCCTCTATCTAAAAGTTCTTCAGCTTCTAAAAGCTCTTGCGGCGTGTTGATGTTGTGAAAACTGCGCCCTTGCGGGTCAACTTGCGCCACGATATTTTCTTCAACAATATGCGTCCGAACGTGTTCAAAAAAACTGATCACACGCTTATTGTTATTTGCTAATTGGGTTTTGATGGCAGTCATACACGGCTCACGACGATACACTGCATGTAGCGGCTGTAGACGTCCTTCCCAGCGCGGCACAATTACATCAAATTTGTCTTTTTCTGCAATCAATACTGAAAGCAGGTCTGGATTTACAAACGGCATGTCACAGGCAACTACCAAAACAAAGTCTTGGGTTGCGGCTTCTAACGCCGTTAGCAATCCTTCTAATGCCCCAGCACCCGGCACAGCATCGGCAACGGTGGGCACATTTAGATAACTATAATTTACACCATTATTCGTGGTGATCAGCAGATCATCACCAAGTGGGCGCACTTTCTCCAATACGTGCTCAATCATCGCTTTTCCGGCCAACGAAACGAGACCTTTATCTTGTCCCATCCGGCTCGAACGGCCACCTGCTTGTACTGCAATAGAGAGCATATGCCGTAGTATATCATTGATATATCAGAGAGAGAGAATCCACGAATACACACGAAGAGCACGAAGATGGCGCGTGTAAAAAGACGTGGACACTTGGCTTTCAACGCTAATAGTTAATGTCATCCTCGCGAATGCGGGGATCCACCACAAGACCCAATTATTAGCGCCAACTTCTATGGGAAGATTTGCACACAGTCCTAGTCTTCGTGCAACTTCGTGCCGCTTCGTGGAATCTCCCCACCACTTGATGGACTCAGCCCACAGAAATGTTAGACTCTGCACATGGGTGAATTCCTTTCCTTATTACCACCGCAGGCCGCGCTCGAGAAATTCTTAGCCGCCTTCTCTGCCACACCAGCAACGGAAGCCATTGCCACTGAAGCAGCGTTAGGCCGTGTCAGTGCTGAAAACGTTTTAGCACCACATGATTTGCCAAGCTTTTCGCGCTCAACGGTGGATGGCTATGCCGTGCGTGCCAAAGATACGCATGGTGCCAGCGAAGGCCTACCTGCATTTCTCAATGTGGTTGGGGAAGTGCAAATGGGCACGCAAGCCAATATTGCACTGCGCGTTGGCGA
>JAHDBW010000496.1 GCA_020630175.1 Anaerolineales bacterium | reverse complement strand
GTGAAGTCCACCACCATCAGGTGATTTTCTGTGCCATCGCCAACTAGCTTTAGGCCTTCTGCCATCAACGTGTCGGCCATTACTTTGGCATTGTCTACAACGGCTTGCGCGTATTCGGTGAAGCTCGGTTGCATTGCTTGCTGAGCGGCAATTGCAATCCCGGCTACAGACGCGTTGTGCGGCCCGCCTTGCAGACCCGGAATAATTGACGTGTTGATCTTGCTGCCCAATTTAGGGTCACGTGCCAAGCCGCGTTCGGTCACCAAAATCATTGCGCCACGTGGCCCACGGAAGGTTTTGTGCGTGGTCGACATGATGACGTCACAGTGTGGCACTGGGCTGGGGTGTTGCCCGCCCACCACCAAACCGGTGATGTGAGAAATATCAGCCACCAGCCATGCGCCAACTTCGTCGGCAATTTCACGGAACTTGCTGAAGTCCAAAATAAATGGATACGCAGTTGTGCCCGCGTAAATCACTTTTGGCTTGTGCTCCAAGGCTAAGGCGCGCACTTCATCAAAATCGATGCGGGCGTCGCTGTCTAAGCCGTATTGCACTGAATTGAAGAAACGGCCAGAGAAGGTCACTTTTGGGTGCCCGTGGGTGAGGTGTCCGCCGCCGCTAAGGGAAAGCCCCATCAGCGTATCGCCCGGTTCCATCAATGAGAATTGAATGGCGGTATTAGCTGGTGAGCCAGAGTGCGCCTGCACGTTGACATACGGCACGCCAAATAATTCCTTGAGCCGATCTTGCGCAAGCGTTTCGATCTGGTCAATGTATTGGTTGCCTTCGTAATAACGGCGCCCCGGATAGCCTTCAGAGTATTTACTAGAAAGGCCGGTGCCAAGCACTTTGGCAACTTCTGGAGAAAAGTGATTTTCAGATGGGATCAAGCCGATCAGATCGATCAGGCGTTGTTCTTCCTGAGCCACGAGATCAAAGATGACGTCGGACATGGGATAGGTTCCTTTAGGGTAGTCAATTGCCAGAACAATACTAGCGCTTATTAAAGTGATATATCAGCGATATATTTATCGATTATAGCCCGAAACAAGGCGGTTCTAACGTGTGCAATTCGCCAGAGTCTGCATAAAACTTGTCTGTAATTGT
>JAHDBW010000191.1 GCA_020630175.1 Anaerolineales bacterium | reverse complement strand
AGTGAATTAAATGAAAAGGCGCTGGAATTTTTCCAGCGCCTTTTTTGTTTGACTGACTGTGCTGTAGAGTCACGCAGCGCCGCTAATGGCTACTGCTTAGCGATATTGCCCAATAACAACCGCGGCATTGCTGCCGCCGAACGCAAAAGAATTGCTCATAATATTGCGAATTTCTAGCTGACGCTTGCCTGCCGTGACATAGTCGAGATCGCAATCTGGATCGGCTTCGACCACGTTGATGGTTGGCGGCACGATCTGATCGCGCAATGATAAGACGCAGCTAATCAGCTCTAAGGCCCCAACTGCACCGATTGAATGCCCAATCATCGGCTTGATGCTAACAACCGGCAGATCATAGGCGTATTCCCCCAACACATGCTTGATCGATGCACTTTCCACTTGATCATTTAGATAGGTTGCGGTGCCATGGGCGTTGATGTAATCAATATCGGTGGTGTTGATGCTGGCGTCTGTAATGGCTTGCATCATTGCGCCTTGCTGCCCCTCAATTGTGGGCTTAGTGAGGTGATACCCATCAGCAGTTGCGCCGTATCCTTTGACTTCTGCATAAATTTTGGCACCACGTTCTAGCGCGGCTTCTTCTGATTCTAAAATCAGAATGCCAGCGCCTTCACCAAGCACGGTGCCATCCCGATCTTTACTGAAGGGGCGGCAGGCTTGTTGCGGCGTTTGATGCCGATTGGATAGGGCGCGCAGGCTTTTCCACGCCGCAATCACGCCCAATGACAGTGCGCTATCTGCGCCGCCGGTCATGGCGCGTTTTACTTTGCCAAACCGAATGAGGTTGAAGGCATGCCCAATCGAGTGGGCGGAGGACGCGCATGCCGAGTCTACATTCATGTTTGGCCCTTTCAGCCCTAAATGAATAGAGATGTTGGCGCTAGGCGCGTTGTTCATTACAGACGGAATCACGAACGGGCTGGAGAAGCCTTCATCGTAATAGCCCTTGAAGAAGTTGTCGCTGTGAGCAAATCCGCCATTAGAACTGCCAACGATCACGGCTGCTTCGCGCAACAGGGCCGCATCGGTAAGATTAGCATCAGCTAGCGCTTGCTGTGCGGCATAAAGGGCAAAGCGGGACGTATTACTAACCCGGCGCTTGAGCTTGGTTGAGATCGTTTCTACAGCATCGAGCGCTTTTACCTTGCCAAAAAGATACGGCTCTTTTGTAAGGCGAATGCGTCCGTCACCGGGGTACGCCGCGACGCCAGATTGCCCGGCCAGCAAGTTAGTCCAAAAGTCATCAACGGTATGTCCAATTGCTGAAGTGAGGCCGATGCCGGTAATAACAACGCGCTGCAATCTGTTTGTGCTCATAAATCTTTTGCCATCTGATTGCGCATGAGCCCCCATAATCGAGGCTTACGCTACGCAGGTGTACCACTAGTAGACCATTATTATGAGATTATCAGGGTCTGAATGCAAGCGTAATTGCAGCGTTTTGACGGCTTTGTAACCGGCTTATATCTGTTTGCCGCCTGTTCTCAAAGACTCACCGCAAAATTCGAGAGATGTTTAGCGGTGGTGGCAAACATGCGCTAAACTTTTGCCCACGCTACCGCGTAATTTGCTGCGTAAGATACGCAAGTTATGCGGATGTAGCGATCTCAACTCTGTCTAATCCCCGCTTTACACAGAGAGTATGACTAGTGTTTCGAATATTCTTATATGTCCCTAAATGTTGTTGATTTAACTAAACAATTGGTCGCGATGCCATCTGTGTCGCGCAATAGTAACGTTGCAATTGCTGATTTTCTGCAAGGTCTTTTGGATGCTGCTGGTTGGCAACTCGAGCGCACCAGCTATCTTGATCCTAATGGTGTGACCAAAATCAACCTTGTTGCCAAATTAGGCACTGGCACGGGTGGGTTGGCGTTTTGTTCGCATATGGACACTGTTCCTGGTCAAGAACAAGATTGGCCTGCATTTACGCCAGTCATCAAAGATGAAAAGCTGTATGCCCGTGGCAGTTGCGACATGAAAGGTCCCATTGCGGCGACGTTGGTTGCGGCCTTCAGTATTGATCCGGCCCAACTCAAAAAGCCGCTTTATATCGTGCTCACTGCTGATGAAGAAATCGGCTTAGTAGGGGCGCGTAAGCTTGTTGCCGCGTCTGAGATATTGCAGCGTGATCGGCCAGACTATGGCATCATCGCTGAACCCACCAGCATGCGACCGGTTTATTCGCATAAGGGATATGGCGTTGTAACCGCCAGCGCGACTGGGTTAGCGGCGCACTCTAGTTCTGGGCAGGGCGTGTCGGCGCTTTTCAAAGTGGTGCCATTCTTGGCGGATATGATGGCATTAGATGCCCGCTTACAAAGCGATCCTGCTTATCAAAATTCAATTTACACACCGCCGCACCACACTCTCAATCTAACGGTTGACTCTGGGGAGGCTGCCCTAAATGTGACCGCGCCGTATACCAAGGTGATGGTAGGCATAAGGTCTATGCCTGCAGCGCAAAGCGAGGCCGTTTTGGCAGAGATTGTCGCTAGCGCTCAAAAACATGGGCTTGAAACAACGCAAGCGTATCTTGGTGCGCTGTTCTCGCCGTTAGCGTGTACGTTGGTGCAACTTGCCGCTGAGCTTACGGGGGCAACGCCGGAAACTGCTGCCTATGCAACAGACGGGGCGCATTTAGGCGACTTGATTGCGCAACTTGTTGTGCTTGGCCCCGGTGATATTGGCGTTGCGCATACGGTTGGCGAGTTTGTGCCAGTGGCCGAATTGCATCAAGCTGTTTCTTTATACACCACAATGATTGAGCGACTTTGTCTGTGAGCGGCCTTAACCTCTCCAAAGGGTGGGTGGCGGCGATTTTAACTGTCGCGATTTTTAGCACCAACACGCCAATCGCGCGCACGGTTATCAAAGACGGTATGCATCCGTTGACGCTTTCTGGCTATCGCTTTATGTTTGCGGGCGTTATTTTTGCGGGGATCTATTTCTTGTCGCCCTTGGTGACGCCCAAAAATGGCGAAGCTGAACTGGACAAACGCATCATCTGGATTTGCCTCGTGTCTGGCGGGATCAATGGCATTACGCTATCTGCTTACTATGGCGCACTATCGTTTATGGATGCTGGGCTCACATCAGTGCTGGGGATTGCCTTATTCCCCACCATCACGCTGCTGATTTTGGCGGCCTATGGTGAAGCCCTAAACATGCGAAAAATCATTCGGCTGAGCTTAGTGATGATTGGGTTGTATTTCTTGTTGGGCTTTAGCGGCGCACTAGAAATTCGCGGCGTTGGATTGGTGGTGATTGCTGCAACGACCTATGCCACGCATGTGGTGTCTGTTCAATGGTATCTGAAGCCGTACAACATTTGGGGCACCACCAGCATTATGATGATGGGCGCGGCGATTGTTGTCTTTGTACTTTGGTCAATTGCTGGCATGCCTGCCTATGTGCCGGGCGTGCGTGGCTGGCTGGTCGTGGCGTATCAGGTGGTGTTGTTGACGTTGATTGGACGTTATCTGACGTATTTTGCAATCAACGAAATCGGCAGCGGCCAAATGGCATTGTTTACGCCAGTTGAAACTGTGCTGACGGTGATTTGGTCGATGCTGTTTTTGAGTGAACGGCTGGTAGGCGAGCAGTGGATTGGGGCTGGCCTGATCTTGGTAAGTGCTTTACTCGCGGCTGACTTCAAAAAACGACAATCGCCTATCGTCACCTAACCAAGAAAGGATATCGCTAATATTTGGCGTTCGGAACGGTAAAAAAACGTATTTCAAACTGAAATTCGCGTTCTTAGGCCTAAGTCTAGTAAAATACCTGCGGATTGCTGGCAAGGCCACTCTTGTTCGGGCATACCCCACACAAAAACTACTAACATGACAACAAAAGAAATTACACCTAGCTCCGGCGAATCGCGCATTGCTCCCGGCTCTAGCCGTTTAGCAGATTTACCTTGGTGGCTTATTGCGGCCATCGGCTTAGGCTTATTTACGGTCTACTACATTTACTCAAATGCAGATGCTGCTGGTGCATTTTGGTTCCTCGTTGGGACCCGACCCTCAGACATTGCTGAGCTTGGCTTAGCTGGGATTGCGTTCAAAGGGATCACAGTTACGCTCACGGTTTGTATTTCAGCCTATATTTTGGCGATGACAATCGGGGTTTTTGTTGGCTTAGGTCGTGTTTCTGAAAATCGCGGTCTCTACAATTTGGCAACATTTTATGTGGAAATTGTACGTGGTATCCCGATGCTGGTGCTGTTGGCGTACATCGCATTTGCGCTGCTGCCAATGACAATCACCGGGTTGAATTCACTTGGTGAATTGATGATGGAGAGTTTTGGATTTGGCGAGTGGTTAGCAGGACTTTCCACGCGCGATGTGCCAGACGTTTGGCGTGGTGTTGTTGGCCTTGGCATTGGCTATGGTGCATTCTCGGCTGAAATTGTGCGGGCCGGGATTGAATCGGTAGAACGGGGGCAATGGGAAGCCGCGCAAGCCGTTGGGATGACGCGTTTCCAAACGTTGCGCTTCATTGTGTTGCCACAGGCCTTACGCCGCATGGCACCGGCTTACGGTAATGACTTTGTCGCGATGATCAAGGACTCAGCGTTGGTTTCTGTGCTTGGTGTGCGTGACATGACGCAATCTGCTCGGTTGCACTCTGCTAGCTCATTCCAATTCTTCTTGACCTACAGTATCCTGACATTCTTGTACTTGTTACTCACCATTTCGTTGACACGCTTGGTGCGTTACATTGAACGCCGAAACACGACCGACTCACGTGCTAAGCAGCACATGTAAATCGATTTGGATTGCTTGTTAGAATCAAAAAAGCCGCTGACTAATCAGCGGCTTTTTATTTTAAGTCTAGTTAGACGTGCAATTTATCCGAGAGCGAAGTCTTCCGTTAGGATTTCGATCCACTCAGCGATGCGATCTTCGCTTTTGTCTGGCTCGTTGTCTTCGTCTAGTGCTAGGCCAAGGAACATGCCATCGTCTGCGCCCATTGATTCATCAAAATCATATGGAGATGCGTCTGTAAATGCGACGAGTTCGGCACCGCGTTCTTCAAACTTCAATCCAAGCAAGCCAATCGCGTCACAGAAGTTGTTTGGGTAACCAGATTGGTCGCCAACGCCTAACATCGCAACTTGAATCCCAGCTAAGTTGACTTCATCAAGATCTTCGTATTTATCTGCCCAGTCAGATTGCAATTCACCAACGTTCCACGTTGGGCAGCCAACGATCAATTTTTTGTATTCAGTGAGTTTGCTCGCTGGCACTTTGCGAATGTCGTGTAATTCAACCAAGTCTGGGAATTTTGCGTTCAAGCCGTCTTGCACGCGCTTGACATTCATTTCAGTGTTGCCGGTTTCTGAGCCGTAAAAAAGTCCAATTTTCATAATCAATTTATTTCTTTAAGAAACGTCTCCATTTCAAATGCATTTTGTTTTGCGTATTTTATAGCAAGATGCGTGAAAACCCAAAGTGTTAGTTTGTTTAGGCGCTGCCTACCGTTTCCGTTGCAGGTCTTGGTAGCAACATTCTAGCAATGTACGTGCTAACTGGCATCATAATAAAAAGTGAAGCCGTGGAGATGGCCCAAATTGCAGTTAGGCCGTAGCCAAGTAAATCTATAAATATGACCAGTAAGATCAACGGCAGCACGACAAACCGGACCAGATTGGCAATAAGCGGCCAGAACGGTTTCGCTGCGCCACGCACCGCCGCAGCCGTTACAAAAAAGACTGCGTTTGGAATAAACCCAATCGCCCGCCAGCGGATGTAGCTAACGCCAATGTCGATGAGTGCTGGATCATTGCCAAAGAGCAGCATCATTGGGCGGGCTAAGACAATTGCTAAGACCATGGTGACTGTCATAATAATGATGCAATACCGCACCCCAACGCGTAACGTTTCTTGAACACGGTCTAACTGAGTTGCGCCAAGGTTTTGCGACACTAATGCAATCACGCCGATGCTCAACCCGATCATTGGTAATACAAAGACTTGCTCTAACCGCGAGGCAGCACCCAGCGCAGCAACTGCTGTTGACCCAAATCGACTGACGTAAATCGTCAAGAAAAAGAAGCCAATCGAAACGGACATAAGATCCAGCGTGTTTAGAATGCCTTGCGCAATAATTTGCCGCTGGCTGCTTGGCTTTGGGAGCCAGTGTTCTTTTAGACTGTCTAGTGAAAGTAAGTCTGTTTGGCTAGCTTGGTAGCTCATATACATACAGCCAGCAAATTGGGTCAGTACAGTCGCTGCGGCAATGCCTGTAATCCCCAAGGCCGGTAGGCCGAGTCCGCCATTTACAAACCAATAATTGAGCAGAAAATTGAAGAAAAATCCGGTGACTAGAAAGTTGCGCAGCGGGGTTGTGTTGCCCTTCGCATTCAGAATGCTGCCTAGCATTTGAATACTCATAAAAAAGATTGCGGCGTTGAAGAGTGGCAGCAAATAACTAAGCGTCATCTGCTTATAGGCGGGGTCAGTTGCGCCCATTAGGCTAACAAGTGGCGGCGCTAAGAACTGAATTACGACAGTGAGCAATAGACCAGAAATGATGCCAAAGCTAAGGCCTTGAATTGCAAAATGAGTTGCTTCAGCTTGCTTGCCTTGCCCCAATGCTCTCCCGATTAAGGCCGTGTTGCCTTGTCCAAATCCTACGCCCATTGCAATCAAGATAAAGAAAATGGGGAAGGTAATGGAAAGCGATGCTAGGGCTTGTTCTGAAATCCAACCAGCAAAGATTGTATCGACAATGTTGTACGCCGTGTTGAATATGGTGCCGATTACAACCGGAATCGCAATCTTACGGAGCATGGCGGGGATTGGTGCTGTAAGTAATGGCGACAGTTGC
>JAHDBW010000190.1 GCA_020630175.1 Anaerolineales bacterium | reverse complement strand
CAAATATACCCCGCTGAAATTCAGTCAGTTTTATTAGTGACAAAATGCACAATCAGGCTAAACTAGTAGAACCAAAATTTCATCTCTATATATAGTGTTGAAATTACCAGAAGTAGATTTTTCTTCACAACTACATAAATTTTCCACCGTGACGTGACGCACTTTTTACAAAAGTTATGCTTCGATTCGTCATAAAAAGGCCACTCTACACGTGGCTTTTTTATTCCCTATTCCTGACCGGACATAGGCCGTATCGCTGACAGGCTTGCCGCATGGTGATGATGAGGTATCAGGGAGATTCGTTATGACGAAAGTATTTCGGCCAGAAAAATATGGCTTATATGACCCACAGTTTGAAAAAGACAGCTGCGGGGTTGGCTTTATTGCGAATATCAAAGGCGTGCAGAGCCACAACATTGTTGCAACAGCAGACAGTATGCTTTGCAAAATGGAACACCGTGGGGCAACGGGCGCAGAGGCAAACACGGGCGACGGTTGCGGGATGCTCACGGCCTTGCCAACTAAGTTCTTGCGTAAAGTTGCCCAAGATACTTTTGCTGTTGACCTCCCTGCCGATGGCGAATTCTCTGCTGGGAATGTCTTTCTACCGCAGAACCTCCAAGAGCGCGCCACTTGTAAAGCACTAGTCGAAGACCTAATTACGGAATACGGCCAAACGTTGATTGGTTGGCGCACCGTGCCGGTAGACCCTGCTGGTGCAAATGTCGGCCCGACTGCGCTTGAAGTTGAACCGTATACCGAACAACTCTTTATTGCCGCAGCCAAAGGCTTATCACAGGCCGATTTTGAACGGCAACTTTTCCTCATCCGGAAGCGGGCAACCCATCAGCTAAAAACTGACGCCAACATTACAGAAAATCACCTGTTTTATATTTGTAGTCTGTCTACAAAAGTAATGATCTACAAAGGGCAGTTGACCACTGACCAGCTCACCGCTTATTACCCAGATTTGCGTGATACGGACTATGAAAGCCATTTGGCAATGGTTCACTCGCGCTTTAGCACCAACACCTTCCCGAGTTGGGACCGTGCGCAGCCGTTCCGATACATGTCTCACAATGGTGAAATCAACACCGTGCGTGGTAACAAAAATCGCATGTACGCGCGCCAAGGTATTTTAGAAAGTCCATTGTTTGGTGCGCAGCTGAAAGAGTCTTTCCCAGTTGTAGACCCAGACACTTCAGACAGCGGCACCTTTGACAATACGCTTGAATTACTCTTGCTAAGCGGGCGCAGCTTGCCTCGCTCTGTAATGATGATGATCCCAGAAGCATGGGAAAGCCACACTGATATGTCGCAGGAAAAGAAAGATTTCTACGAATATCACTCTTGTTTAGTAGAACCGTGGGACGGTCCAGCCAGCATCGCTTTTACCGATGGTCGCTATATCGGGGCTGTCTTAGATCGTAACGGTCTACGCCCTAGCCGCTTTTATGTCACTAGCGATGATTTAGTCATCATGGCCAGTGAAGTGGGCGTGGTTGATGTGCCAACCAAAGACGTGGTGCAGAAAGGCCGCTTACAACCAGGGCGCATGTTCTTGGTCGATTTTGAACAAGGCCGCATTATTCCTGATGCTGAAGTAAAAGCCGAAGTTGCGCAAAGTAACCCGTATGGCGATTGGTTGCACGAGCACCGCATTACGTTAGATACGCTGCCAACCCCAGATGCCGTGCCGGGGCTTGATACGGTCTCCCTTTTAGCCCGCCAAAAAGCGTTTGGCTACACGCGTGAGCATGTCAACGTCTTGCTCTTGCCAATGGTGCTCAATAAAAAAGAAGCGCTAGGCAGTATGGGTAACGACACGCCGTTAGCGGCGTTCTCATCCCATGAGCGGATGACGTACGACTACTTCCAACAATTATTTGCGCAAGTGACCAATCCGCCCATCGATTCGATTCGGGAAGAGATTATTATGTCGCTGCAGTGCTACATTGGCCCAGAAGGCAACTTGCTAGATTCTGTTGCAGAAGATGCCAAGCGCCTGCTGATCAAAGATCCAATCCTCACTAACACTGAGCTAGCACAGATCAAAGCCTTGGATTACAAAGGCTGGCAGTCACGCACAATTGATATTACCTTTGCCGCTAGTGAAGGCGAAGCAGGCCTAACGGCAACGCTAGACCGCGTCTGCCAAGAAGCCTCGCAAGCCATTACCGATGGCATTGCCGTCATTGTGCTCTCTGACCGTGCAACTGGGCCAAAGCGTATTCCGGTAAGTGCCTTGCTGGCAACGGGCGCTGTGCACCAGCACCTGATCCGTGAAAGCACCCGCACCCAAATTGGGATTGTTGTAGAAACGGGTGAAGCGCGTGAAGTGCATCACCACTGCCTGCTGGTTGGCTTTGGCGCCGATGCGATCAACCCTTATATTGCGTTCGAGTCGCTTTGGCAACTGCGCGCTATCGGGCTGATTGGCAACGACTATATGCCTGAAGATATCGTCTATAACTATCGCTTGGCGGTTGCAAAAGGCATCCGCAAAGTGATGGGTAAGATGGGCATTAGCACGCTAGCAAGCTACAAAGGCGCGCAAATTTTTGAAGCCGTTGGCGTGGGTGAAGACGTTATTGAAAAATGCTTTACCGGCACGGTCAGCCGCATCAAAGGCGTCACGTTCTCACACTTGGCGCAAGAACATATCCGGCGTCACAATGCGGCTTACGCAGACATCCAAACACCAAATTTACCGAATCCTGGTGAATATCACTGGCGCTCTGGCGGCGAAAGCCACTTGTGGAACCCCAGCGTGATTGCCAATTTGCAAATGGCAGCGCGGCATCAAAATAAAGCAGCCTACAAGCGCTTTGCGGATGAGGTCAACACCAACGCCCGCAATCGTTTTACTATTCGTGGTCTGCTCAAATTTAGCGAAAACACCACCCCCATCCCAATCGATGAAGTGGAATCTGCTGAAGAGATTGTCAAGCGCTTTGTAACAGGCGCGATGAGCCTCGGCTCCATTTCAGCCGAAGCGCATGAAACCTTAGCCATCGCGATGAATCGCTTGGGCGGGAAGTCCAACACGGGCGAAGGTGGCGAAGATTACCGCCGCTTTACGCCATTGCCAAACGGCGATACGCGCCGCTCTGCCATCAAGCAAGTGGCGTCCGGACGCTTTGGGGTGACTTCGTGGTACCTCACCAATGCGGATGAGTTACAGATCAAAATGGCGCAAGGCGCAAAGCCGGGCGAAGGTGGCGAATTGCCGGGACACAAGGTCTCAGACTATATTGCCGCTACGCGGATGTCTACGCCGGGCGTGGGGCTGATTAGTCCGCCACCACATCATGATATTTATTCAATTGAAGACCTGAAGCAATTGATCCACGATCTAAAAAATGCCAACCGCGACGCGCGCATTAGCGTGAAGCTGGTGTCTGAAGCGGGCGTTGGCACGGTTGCAGCGGGTGTTGCCAAGGCCAAGGCCGATCATATTTTGGTCTCTGGGCACAGCGGGGGCACGGGTGCCTCTCCGCTAACCGGCCTCAAGCATGCTGGGTTGCCTTGGGAACTTGGCATTGCCGAAACGCACCAAACGTTGGTGATGAATGACCTGCGCGGGCGGGTTGTGCTGCAAACCGATGGGCAAATGAAAACTGGCCGTGACGTTGTCATTGCCGCTTTATTAGGTGCCGAAGAGGTTGGGTTTAGCACTGCGCCGCTTGTCACAATGGGCTGCATTATGATGCGCAAATGTCACCTCAATACTTGCCCGGTGGGGATTGCAACGCAAAATCCAGAGTTGCGGGCGAAGTTTGCCGGTGTGCCAGAAAGCGTAGTTAACTATCTCTTGATGGTTGCCGGTGAAGCGCGCGAGATCATGGCGCAGTTGGGCGTTCGCACCTTCAATGCGCTTGTTGGTCAGGTTGAACTGCTCAATACCGATGACGCTATCCGCCACTGGAAAACAGAAGGCATTGACCTAACCCCTGTCTTAGCCAAGGCGCGCCCTAAAGTGGCTGGTGCGGCTACGTATTGTGTAGAAACGCAAAACCATCACCTTGATGAAGCGTTAGATTTGTGGCTTATTGAACAAGCGCAACCGGCATTACAAAACAAAACGCCAGTTGTGATTGAGAGCCCTATCCGCAACACGAACCGCACGGTTGGTACGATGCTGAGCAATGAAATTAGTAAAGCGCACGGCGAATTTGGGCTACCAAAGAACACGGTTCACTTGAAGTTCAAGGGGCACGCTGGCCAGAGCTTTGGGGCATGGGCTGTCAAAGGCGTTACGATGGAATTAGAAGGCGATGCCAATGACTACGTTGGTAAAGGCCTGTCTGGGGCCAGCCTGACCGTTTATCCACCAAAAGACTCGACCTTTGCTGCGGAAGACAACATTATTGTTGGCAACGTGGCCTTATACGGCGCAACTAGCGGCAAAGCCTTTATCCGTGGCCGTGCAGCAGAACGCTTTGCGGTGCGTAACTCTGGGGCGTATGCCGTAATTGAAGGCGTTGGCGACCACGGCTGTGAATATATGACCGGCGGGCGCGTGGTTGTGCTTGGGCCAACTGGGCGTAACTTTGCTGCGGGCATGTCTGGCGGTGTGGCTTACGTTTGGGATGCCACCAACGACTTTGTGCGGCGCTGTAACTTAGAGCTTGTTGCACTTGAAGACGTGGTCTTGCCAGATGATGTGGATGAACTCTACACCTTGATCACCAAGCACGCGCAGCGCACTGGCTCTACCGTGGCGCAAAACATTCTTGATAATTGGGACGAAGAATTGGCACGCTTTGTCAAAGTTATGCCTGTCGATTACAAACGCGTACTGGCTGAAAACGCAAAGAAAATCTCGCAACTACAACTTACTGTAGGGGCCCTTGACTAACTATTATGGGTAAACCAACTGGATTTATGGAAATTTCACGGCGCACGGTGCCTTACCGCGCGCCAAATGTCCGCATTATGGATTTCGACGAAATCTATAACTCGCCGGATATTGTGCGTCTGCAAACGCAAGGCGCACGTTGTATGGACTGCGGCGTGCCGTTTTGTCAATCTCACACAGGGTGCCCAATTGACAACCTCATCCCAGAATGGAATGACTTGGTTTATAACGGGCGCTGGAAAGACGCGCTAGATCGGCTGCATAAGACCAATAACTTCCCGGAATTTACCGGGCGGGCGTGTCCGGCACCGTGTGAAGGGGCCTGCGTGTTGGGGATTACCAATCCGCCTGTGACCATTAAGAACATTGAAAACGCCATTATTGACCGTGGCTGGGCTGAAGGCTGGATTGTGCCGCAAATTGCTAAGCATAAAACTGGTAAGTCGGTTGCTATTGTGGGGTCTGGCCCAGCTGGGCTGGCCGCAGCGCAACAACTGGCCCGCGCTGGGCACCGCGTACACGTCTATGAACGTGCTGACCGCATCGGCGGCCTGCTGATGTATGGCATCCCCAACATGAAGCTGGAAAAAGATCTGGTGCAAAAACGCATCGATCAAATGAAGGCTGAAGGCGTGCGTTTCCGTACCAATATCAACGTTGGGGTGGACTTCACCATTGATGCGCTACGTGTGGATCATGATGCGGTTATTTTGGCGATTGGGTCTACCCGTCCGCGTGATTTGCCGGTGCCAGGGCGTAATTTGAAAGGCGTCCACTTTGCGATGGACTTCCTCACAGCCAACACAAAAAGCTTGCTGGATAGCAACCTTGAAGACGGCCAATACATCAATGCCAAAGACAAGAACGTGATTGTAATTGGGGGTGGTGATACCGGTACTGACTGCATCGGGACGTCAATCCGCCATGGCTGCAAGAGCGTGGTCAACTTTGAATTATTAGATAAGCCGCCCGCTGAGCGTGCCGACAACAACCCTTGGCCGGAATGGCCACGTATTTTCCGCGTGGACTATGGGCATGCCGAAGCTGAAGCAACCTTTGGTGAAGATCCGCGCACCTATGCCGTGTTGACCAAAGAATTTATTGGCAATACCAAAGGGCGTATTACTGGTGTCAAAACCATTGAAATTGAATGGGATGTGCCTGCTGATGGGAGCCGCCCTACGTTCAAGGAAATTGAAGGGACTGAAAAGGTCTGGGAAGCGGACTTAGTGCTGCTTTCAATGGGGTTTGTGGGTCCAGAAAAGACGATTGCCTCCCAACTGGGTCTTGAAGAAGATGCGCGCGGCAATATCAAAGCAGAACACGGTAGCTTTAAGACCAGTCTTGAAGGTGTTTATGCGGCTGGCGACTGCCGTCGTGGTCAATCGCTAGTGGTGTGGGGCATCAATGAAGGCCGCGGCGTGGCGCGCGCGGTTGACTTAGACCTAATGGGTAAAACAGAACTTACCGCCCCAGATAGCGCGTAAAAAGCGCTGCGACTACAAACGTAAAAGGCCGTATGGACATAGAGTGCATACGGCCTTTTTGATTCAAGTGCGTTTATTCAGCCGCAAAGCGCTGTTTGAAGTTGAACGCAAACGCAGTTGGTCCGTGCGCACGAATATGGTCAATCCGTTCACGGGCGTCTTGTAACGTTGGCGTGGTGCCTGCTGGAATCCACCACATGCAGAAAAAGGCCTCTTCGATGGCTTCAAACCATTGCTTACGCATGCCAACATACTTAGCGTGGGCGGTTTTGTAGGTGTAATGGTGTAACGCATCAACATCTTCCCAAACAGACATGTTGATTAGGAGCATGTCGTCTGGAAAAGGACGCAAAGACGTGGCGTCATCGCCATCACCAATCAGCCGCCAGACAAAACCCGGACTGGCTTCGGCAAGGGCGTTGATCGGATCTAAATTGTCCATAAAGCCGCTCATGCGTGGATCGTCTGTTGGGTAGCGAATGCGGCCAATGTTGAGTTGGGCCAGGTGGTAGGTGGTCAT
>JAHDBW010000189.1 GCA_020630175.1 Anaerolineales bacterium | reverse complement strand
GCGTGAGTTTGAATATTTCTATGACGTGGAAGTGATCAAGCTCTTCCCCTTGCAGGGGAAGTTGGATGGGGTAGAAAACACTATTTAACTCTGACTATCGAGGCTTTGAAACAAGCCTCTCACCTGTATTTCTCAATAAACACATTTTCAATATGTTATGAACACACCTCAAGTCCAAACGAGCGACACGCACTTCACCATGCCCGGCATGGCAACTGCCCACTCACATGCCTTTCAACGTGCATTGCGCGGCCGCACGCAACGCCGGGCAACGGCGGCCAATTCGTTTTGGTCTTGGCGCGGGCTAATGTACACCTTGGCCGAAACGCTCAATCCTGATGATATTTACGCCATCGCGCGGTTGGCGTATGCAGAATTGGCAATGTCTGGCGTCACCATGGTCGGCGAGTTTCATTATTTGCACCATGATGTTGGCGGCCAGCCTTATGCCAATCGCATTGAGACCGCCGATGCTTGTATTCGCGCCGCGTTAGACGTGGGGATCCGCATTTGCCTGATTCGGTCAGCGTATATGCGTGGCGGGTATCAGCAAGACCTTGCGCCAGCCCAAGCACGCTTTTCTGACCCCTCTGTGGATCTGGTGTTACAAGACGTGGCACAGCTTCAAACGAAATACGCTGATAATCCGCTGGTGTCCGTTGCGGTCTCTGCGCATTCTGTACGGGCAGTTCCGTTGCCGCAAATTCAAGAGTTGGCAGCGTATGCCACCGCGCATCAATTGCCGTTTCATATGCATGTGTGTGAACAGCGGCGCGAGTTGGCAGAAGCGATTGAAGAATATGGTGTCACGCCCGTGCAATTACTGTCTGATCACGGTATTTTGAATGAACGGTTTGTGGGCGTGCACGCAACGCATTTGAATGCGCCTGAAATCCAAGCACTGGGCGCTGCCAAGGCAATGGTCTGCTTGTGCCGCACAACCGAACGCGACTTAGGTGATGGCTTACCGCAAACCACTGCGATGATTGACGCTGGCACGCGCTTTTGTGTTGGCATCGACAGTCATGTAGAACCCAATGCGTTTGAAGAAATTCGAGCGGTAGAGCTTGATGAACGGGCGCGAACGGAAGCGCGGCATACGGTTGCCGAAGCGCCGCAGCTTTTGCAAATGGCAACGGAGCAAGGCTTTATTGCCTGCGCGGCATCCGATGCTTGGCGGGAAGACCGCGTCACCCTCCGCCGCAATGCCATCGCCTTAGCAGGGATAGACGCGCAATATGCAACCGATGGTGTGATTTTTAGCGCCGCTCCACAAGCGGTCGACACGGTGTCTGTCGCTGGCAAGACAATTGTCGAAGACGGCCAACATCCAGATCTACCAGAAATTATCGCTGCCTATCGCACAGTATTACAGCGCGCAAAAATTATAGAGTAGCTTCGTAATAGCACCTACATGCTAACTAGTTAAAAATACTGTACGGACTGGACTTAAGTCTGTGATACTATGTTATATATCGCTAGTTTGGGTTTGGGAGCCTTAATTTCGAATTTGAAGTACTAGAGAATACACCAAATGTCTTCAGTTGCACTCCGGGCTTGGGTCACATCTCCATTGATCGATACACCTGCTATTGGTGCACCCCAACAACGCGCTATCCGCCGCTTTATCTTAGTAGACTTCATTACGCACATTGGCGCGATTGCCATGTGCCTTTTCTTCACAGATTACGTTGCAACCACATACATTCCCATCATTCCTGGCGTCATGGTCTGGACAATTTTGGCGCAACTACTCGCGTTGTGGCTGCATCGGCAACGGCATTTTCAAGCAAGCATCCTCCTCACGTTCATTGGACGTGTTGTCGGGCTGAGCGCACTTGTTTTTCTAACCGGCACCTTTGAATCAACATTATGGCCACATTTGCTAGTGCCCCTAATGCTGATTTCATTTATCCTGACCTGGCGCGCGATGCTAACGCTGATCATCGTCTATACCGCCTTCTGGACTGCTATTGCTTTTACAGCATCCGTTGCCGTTGAAGTAGGCAGTATTGCAATTTTATTTGGCGCAGCAACACTCATTATTTATGCGCTAGTGATGTTCAAAGCCAGAATTGAACAACAGGCTGACCTACAAAAAATTGCCGACGATTACCGCAACTTACAGGCTGAACTTGCGGCGATTGCCAAAAAACACACTACAGCAGACGCCAAAGTCCACGCGCTCCAACAAGCCACGCTTGATTTACAGCACGATCTACGCAACCCGCTTTCTAGCATCCTGTTACGTGTAAGCACCCTAGAGCGTTTTCGCGACCGGATGACTGATGCGCAATTCAAGAAATCATTCGGCGATATTCGCAGCGCGATTAATGAAATGAACCTCGCTCTCATTGAGGTCGTCGATCCATTCGCAGACAGCAGCAACAGCGACCGCTAATCTGTTTCATGCAATCGTAAACGCCCTTACCACGCACACCCTCCGCCGCCTACTCTCTTCCAAATTTTGGGACTATTCAGTCTAAAAAGAGGGCAAATCTCTACCTGAAGACTGAGGCACGTCTTAACGCTTTTACACTAGCAATCGCATACACTTTAGATAGTAAATGCCAGAGTTAGAAGCTCTGGATACCATCATCTTAAAAAAGGGGCCTATTCTTATGAAATATATTTCACTTGCGTTTGTTGCTGTTGCTGGCGTTGTTGCTGCCATTGCTGTTCGCCGCGAATACAAAGCACTGCCTGCTGTTGTCAATCCATTGATCGCTGACTAAGCAACTGCTGACTTAACTAAAAAGCCCTTGCAACTGCATGTTGCAAGGGCTTTTTTTATTTAACAACACCCCACAGGCGGATCTCTGCGTTACAGTTCTGTAATTGTTTTGGTATTGTCTGATGGCAATACGGTCTGGCACATTTCAAGGTGCAACCGTCCGCCGGTTGTATATGGATTTGCGGCAATTACCTCTTCGTTGAGCTCAATCCCTAAACCTGGCGCGGTTGGGGGCAGCATATAGCCGTTTTCCCAAGGCAGCGTTTTGGTCAGAATTGCGTCATGAAAATCAGTTTGAATCGTTTCTAAGATCAAGAAGTTAGGAATACTAAATCCCAGATGTGTTGCCGCTGCATGCGCCACGGGACCACAGTAAATGTGCGGTGCAACTTGCGCGTTATACACTTCGGCCAGCGCCGCAATTTTCTTGGTTTCGTAGATGCCACCGCTGCGCCCAATATCGGGCTGCAAAATAGAAACGCCGGCCTTCAACGCCGCATGAAACTCCATCTTTGTTGTCAGCCGTTCGCCGGTAGCCACCGGAATAGACGTTGCGGCAGTTACCCGCGCTAATGCATCTATTTGATCTGGCGGGCAAGGCTCTTCATACCAAAGCGGATCATATGGCTCTAGGCGCTTTGCTAAGCGGATGGCGGCCGATGTGGTGCTTTGCCCGTGGGTGCCAAAGAGCAAATCGGCGCGGTCGCCAACGGCTTCACGCAGGCGCTTGAAGTTATACTCGCTGCGTGAAAGCTCATGCAAAGACAGCTCTCGTCCGCCTTGAATGCCGTAGGGGCCAGCGGGATCTTGCTTGAGCGCGGTGAAGCCCATCTCAAGGTATTTCAGCGCGACTTCAGCAGCGGCATCGCCATCGTGATACACATCGCCAACATCAGGCAACGGCATGCCATCTTTATCCACGGCTAGCGGGTACAAATAGGTGTAGGTGCGCAACCGATCGTTGAAGCGCCCGCCAATAAGGTTATAGACTGGCTGCTCGTGCGCTTTGCCAAGAATATCCCACACTGCCATTTCAATCCCGCTAAACACGCCCATCATGCTGATATCTGGCCGCTGGGTAAAGCCAGCGGAATAAACGCGCCGGAACATCAGCTCAACGTTGTGAGGGTCTTCCCCGGCAATAAAGCGCTCAAAGGTATCTTCTACCATTTGCGCCGCAATATCCCCAGAAACAGGAATGCCATAACATTCGCCCACGCCAGTAATACCGGTGTCTGTGGTGATTTTGAGCAGTACCCAAAACGCACCGCCAATCCCGGTGGGTGGGACGGTTACATAAGTTTGAATATCTTGAAGTTTCATAAATAAGGCCTTGGTTGAGTAAAGCGTGTAATGCTTGGCAAAATTATAGATGGCGCGGCCAGTAAAGTGCGGCAAATACGCAGTTTTTAGGTCAAGATCCGCAATCGTCTAAACGTTATAATTTCAGTATGAAAGCAATTGTAGATTTATGTGTTGTTCCGATGGGTGTTGGTGTTTCTGTCTCTGCGCACGTTGCGGCCTGCCAGCGCGTGCTAGAAGACGCAGGGTTGGAGCATCATATGCATGCTTATGGCACCAATATCGCGGGCGATTGGGACGCCGTGTTTGCGGCGGTCAAGGCTTGTCATGAAGCGGTGCATGCCATGGGCGCCCCACGCATTACCACCACCATCAAAGTTGGCACGCGCACCGACCGCGACCAAAGCATGCAAGATAAGATCACGGCCGTGGAAGCCAAACTAGACGGCTCCACTTAATAACGCCGCCATTTAGCGCTGTCCTGATGCGTTACAGCGTCCGCAGTTTTGCGGCGTAGTCGCGGAAGGTATGCGTTAAGCCGATGGGCGGCGCGGCAGCCAATTGCGTTAGCATTGCCTGTGCCAACCGCTGGCTTTCTAAGTCTGCTTCGGCAGCGCGGACAGTTTTTGCCAAAAAGCCGAGCAAATCGGCAGTGATGTTATCAGTGGCAAGTGCCAACTCGGCGTAGATCATCAGCACTTTGATAAGCTGCGTGCTGGCATACGTTGGTAAGATCAGATCAAGACCCGCCTGTAGGAACGTGCGTGCCTGCGCATAATCAGCTTGCCGGATGAGGCAACGGGCCACATTGGTGCGCGTTAACGATTCCCCCAACGCGTAATCGGCTTGCTCGTAAAACGCCACCCCGTTACGATAGATAGTTTCAGCGGCGGCATAATCGCCTGCCGCGAATTCAACGTTGCCAGAGTTGTTCAGAATGAAGCCCAAGCCAAACAGGTTGCCAGACGCCTCTAATTTCGCAACCGCATGCTGCGCAGACTGCCTTGCGGCAGCATAAGCGCCTTGCTGCTGCCGGAGCGAGATCAGAATCGTATGCGTCAGCGCTTCGTATAGCACTGGAGTTGGCACTGTTTCATGTAAATTGAGCGCAACGGTCATCACGGTTTCGGCTTGATCAAGGTCGCCCAATTCAAAGCAGTTGCAAGCAATCGCATTGCAGAGCAAGATCACGCCCGGTTCGTTTGGTGCTTGGCGCGTAAACTGCCAACAGCCAGCAAAAATTTCTTGCGCCTGCTGGTGCAACCCTAACCGATACGAAAACCACCCCCACCGCCCATAAATCGCAATAGTCCAATCTGTATTTGGCGCAAAGGCATTTAGCGCGTGATACCAGCGCTCAAACAATGCTGCCCCCGCCTGGTAGCGCCCGCTCATTTCATACATGAAGAAGCTAACATCCATGCCTTGTGTCAGCAAGTCAAACGATTGCTGCTGTTCGGCAATGGTGCGCGCGGCCTGTAGATTGGGTTCTTCTTCACGCAGACCACGCAGCACCGTCCGGAAATCTGCACTTTTGATTGCTTCATCCTGCTGTTCAAGGTGATACAGGTAATACGTCGCAAACGCCAGCTCCGCCGCCTGACGTTGGGATGCGTCTAATTGGGCCAGCGCAAACTGATGCACTAAGGGATGCATGCGGTAACGATAGCCCGTGGCCGTGTGTTCAACCTTGAGCAGTGCCCGCTCTACCAATTGGCTTAGCGTGCTTGGCGCAAAGTTACCAATCGCTAGCGCCGCTGCAAACGTAAAGGTGTGCGGAATAACGGCTAGCTGCGCAATTGCCATCTTGGCGGCGTCATCTAAGTGTGCCCAAGCAAACCCAACCACATCGACAATACTTTGTTGCCGTGCCGGAACATCAGCAGCGTCTGTGCTGAGTAAACTGAGATTGTTGTTGAGTTGCGCCAGAATTTGCGTCGGCGCGAGCACATTCGCCCAAGCGGCTGCCAGTTCCAATGCCAATGGGCAACCGTCGAGCAACGTTGTGATGGTCTCGATAGCGCTGAGATCGGCGGCGGTGGGGTTAAAGAGCGGGGTTTGCTTTTGCGCTGTGTTTAGAAACAAATCACAGCTACTAGACGTCGCGCCCACATCTAAGCCACTGAGCGGCAGGGTTGTTTCTTGCTGTAGCCCAAGCTTCAGGCGCGATGTGGTCAGAATTTTGAGCTTGCTGGTCTGCGCCAGCAAGGTGTTTACAACGGCTGTTGCGGGGGCTAGCGCCGATTCAAGATTATCTAAAATAAGTAAGGCTGAGGCATTCCGTAAGGCCGCGCATACAACTGTTTGGGCAGAGGCTTGCGCTTTGGCATTGGGTACTAGGTGCGTTTGCAAATGTCCCCACACGTCAGTTGCAACAGTTTCCAGTGAAACGAAATAGATTCCGTCTGTAAACTGCGCGGTAATTACTGGTGTTTCTACCGTACGCAGCGCGAGTTGCGTCTTGCCCATCCCGCCTAGCCCTAAGACTGTAACAAGGCGTTTCTCTGGCGCAACGAGTAAGTCTTGCAACAGCGCAACCTCTTTTTGCCGCCCCACAAACTGGGCAACGGGACTGGGGAGTTGCACGCTTTGCACGCTCGGAGCGTTGTTGCTAACAATGGGCACACCTGCCGCTGTTAGAAATTGCATTTTCCAGTCTGGTGCCAGTTGGCCACGCACGACCAGTGCGTCTGCCAAGGCCACAATCTGATCTAGCTGCGCCGGAATGTTGCCTTTGCGCCAGTATTCAATCGCAGAGCCACCTTGTCGCCCAATGTCATACCCAAGCTCATCTTGAATCACCGCAATGGGTTTATCTTCTAGGGCTCGGATTTGATAAATTGCTGTTGTCAGCAGTTGTGCAAAGGGAGTGGTCATA
>JAHDBW010000001.1:13378-144892 GCA_020630175.1 Anaerolineales bacterium | reverse complement strand
GCTTTTGTAATACTGATCAAGCGTCTCTTGTTTGCGGAAGCCGTGCCCTTCCCCTTCAAAGAGATGATATTCATGCGTAACGCCGCGCGCTTTCAAAGACGCTACAATCGCTTCTGATTGCGATGGCGGCACAACGTCATCGTCTGCACCTTGGAAAATAATCAGCGGATCATTGATCTTATCGGCATGGGTCAACGGCGAGAGGTCGCGATATTTATCGGCATCCTCTGGCAACAGGCCAATCAACGAGTCGAGATAACGCGCTTCAAATTTGTGCGTGTCTTGCGCTAGCTTGAACAGATCGGCCACGCCATAACGCGATACGCCAGCGCTAAACACGCCCGGATAATTTGCCAGTGCCAAGTAAACCGTCATGCCACCGGCACTGCCGCCAAAGATCACGCATTTAGCCGCATCGACCTGCCCCTTGGCAATCAGATGTTGCGCGCCATGCACGGCATCGGCAACATCGGCAATACCCCAATTCCCACGCAGCTTTTTCATGTATTCACGGCCGTAACCAGTGCTACCGCGATAGTTGACTAACAAATAGGCCCAACCGCGTGAGGCAAAGTACTGCGCGGTGGCGTCATAGCCCAGCGCCACTTGGCTGGTGGGGCCGCCATGAATACTAACAATTAGCGGCGGCTTAGCGTCTGTATCTGACGCGGCTGGCATAAACAGCACGCCGTAGACATCAGAACCGTCATCCGTTGGAAATGTGATGTGCGTTGCCGTGGCAAGCGTATCTGGCAATAACGTCTCAGCAAAGGCGCGCGCAAGAATGGTTTGCGTTCGCGCTGCGGGCGACCAATGGCTAATGCGCGTGGGCACAGTTGGCGCTGAATGTGCGAGCACAATGTCGCCTGTTGCTGTCAATGCAAAATTTTCAATCGCTTGCACGTCAGCTGGCAATTGGTGCGTCGTGACCGCCCCGCTCTTCAGTGCAATACTGAGAATTTCGTGTTGTGCATCGGCATTACGACGCACAAATAATGCGTTTGAATCTTTTGCCCACGCCAACGTTTGCATGCCTTGTATCCAGCCGGGCATTGCATATTCGCCGGGCGGCACACCTAATTGCCTATACGCATTATTTGTGATTTCATATAAACGCGGCACCCAAAAGCCATCTTCATCTGAGGCGAAGGCCAGATAATTACCGTCTGGGGAAAATGTCGGTTGGAAAATCGCGGTGTCCGCATTGCCTGCCAACGTTTGAACGTGAGTTGTGTGTGGCAAACCGCCTGCTTCTGAGAGTGTCAGCAAGCGCAACTCTGTTCCATCCCACGGCATTTGGGGATGGTTCCACGCAATCACGGCCAGACTTTTACCATCTGGCGCCCAAGCAGGCTGCATATAAAAATCATCGCCTGCTAGCAATTTTTGAGGCCAATGTTGGCCGTCAATATCCACCACTGCTAATGCGTCTTTGCCATTTTTACTATGAATATACGCCACAAAGCGACCATCAGCAGAAATAACCGGTGCCGATACTGCTCCGTAAGTTGGCGTAATAGCCTGCGCGGTGCCACCTTGCAACGCCTGCCGATACAGTTGCCCCTTATGGCAAAACACTAGCCAGCCAGCGCCAACGGCAAACGCACCGCCGCCATAGCCAATCTCGCCTTTTACCGAATACTCTGGCGTTAGCAGAACCGGCGCTTGACCAAGTTCAAAACACGCCATAATCGCCGTGTGCTTGCCTTTGCTTTCCGACCAAACAATTGCGCCAGTTGCGTCATCTACCTGCACGTCTTGTAGACGCGCGGCGGTTGCCATCAGTTGTGGGGTTAGGCTTGAAGGCCAGTGTCCGTATGGGGCTGTTGTCATAGATTGCATGCTCCGAAGTTGCGGTGTTTTTATGTTGCGTAAGTATACAATTTCTAAAACTATGTAGCTTTCTTAGTTACATCCGCTTGCTATATAATCTCGGTTCTAGATAAGAGACGCACTCAGCTTAGCATCGTCCACACGCGGCGAAACTGCTTCTATCTACTCACGGTGTGCCCGAAAACGCCGTTCATGTCTAGCAGCGTTTTATTGCCCGTTTACACGCCAAAATGCCCGTTTCCTTCACGCAACTTTATCGTCGTTTTACTATTTTCAGCCTGTATTTTCTGGCCTATTTTTATACCTTATTTGGGCTGTTTATAGCGGTTATAACCGTTCCAGTACCGGCGCAGCGCATGCATATTTTATTGCTCGCGCTATTGGCAATTAGCCTAAGCCTGCTTGTCACAGCCATCTCAGCGCTGCCCTTACCAAACACACCACGCTGGACTAGCGTCTATGCCAGCGGCGCAACCGTGCTGCTCTTAAGTTTGCCAGCGTTTTATGGCGCTAATATTTTAGCGAAACGGCTTTGGGGGCAATACATGAACCAAAGCATTATTGCTGAATATGCGCGGCAACCCAGCTACTTCACGAGCTTTTTGCCCGTCTCACCCCTCAATAATCTGGTGATCTTTGCGGCTGCATTTGCCATTGCTTGCCTAATCTTCATCGCAATACGCAAGTTATTCGTGTGGATTTGGCTGTTTGAAAGCACGGGCGCAGTTTCAATGACCAGTGCTCTAATCGCATTTTTACTGCTGCTGGTCAACGTTTTCCTACCACACTATGCTAACGCCGCTGATCAGCTTTGGGTTCTGATCTGCGCTGCAATTGGGTCGTATTTGGTTGTGCGTTATCTCGACTCTCAAAAATCATCAACATTCAACACTGTCGACAGTTGGGCAACGCTTGCACTTAGCACCTGTACCGCCGTGTTTCTGCTAATTGCTTTTGCAACAGTGCACAATGCTTACAAAGCGTTGCAAGCCGGACCCACGCGGTTTTTGCTTGCTCAGGAACCGTTCACTGCATATCAAGGTGTTTATACGAGCGACACACTTTCTCCATACAAACAGCAAATTGAAATACAAGACGCCACAGCACGACAGGCCTATCAGCAGACGGTGCCCGATAGCGGCACTCTGCAAAATAGTCCCAATATTGTGCTGATCCTTGTCGATACGCTGCGCGCCGATCATCTAAGCATGTACGGCTATCACCGTGATACCACGCCTTATTTGACCACGCTCTTTGAAGAAGACAAACTCCAACACGTTGACTTGGCACTATCCACTTGCAATATTTCAGAATGCTCCATACTGAGTACGCTTACCTCTAAGCCGTACCAAACCATTGGCGCGCAGAATTTCAACATTCTGGCGCTGCTTTCTGATGCCGGCTATGACATAAATGTGCTGTTATCGGGCTCACATACAAATTGGTACGGACTGTCTAACGTGTTCAACGCGGATATCGATTTTCTTTATTCAACGGCAACTGAGAGCAGCGTTTCCAATGATGATTTGCTGTTATTAGACGGGCTGCAACAATTGCCAAACTATGCAAATAAGCCAAACTTTTTCTATGTCCATTTGATGTCGGCCCATGGCGGCACCAAACGGCATGCGCAGTTTCAAACGTTTCAACCCAGCAACCTCACGATTGATTTTAGAGATTTCTCAACCGATCCGTTTACCCTCGTCAACTATTATGACAATGGCATTGTGCAAGCAGATTATCTAGTGCAAGAAACGATGGAAACCCTAGCTGCCAAAGGCTACCTTGAAAACGCAATCGTGATCATTGCTTCTGATCACGGGGAACTGGTTGACGACACAACCTTCCCCGTTCACGGTAAAACGCTTGTCCAAGCTGAGTTGCACATCCCAATTTTGGTGTACACAACACCATTTAGGGCGTTGCAAAATACAGACTATGCGACCTCGTTAGATATTGCCCCAACGCTCATTGACTTTGCCAATCTTCCCGCGCCAGAAACTTGGCATGGCATGTCACTCTTTACTGACGATCACCCTCGCTACACATTTCATCAGAGCCAAATCCCGCCGTTGCAATATGCCGTCGTGCGTTGGGAAGAAGAGCGCGTGATGAAATATATTTACAGCGCAACCGGAACAGAGTTTTTATTTGAGTTGATTTCTGATCCACATGAGCAACATAATCTAATTTCCTCAGACGCCCACGCTGCTATTCTCCAAGATTTACGCACGCAACATGCTGACTATCTTGCGCTTGATCCGCTGACGGCACCTTGATCTTTTCAACTTTGAAAAAAGATAGCAGCACCGGGAATCAAAAAGAGGCCGAAATGGCCTCTTTTTAGATCTAAACAATATGTGTTGGCGGCTTGCGGTGCGCCTGCTCTGCGCCTGAATCACCGCGCAGGGTGCTAATGGCGTGCGGCAGTACCGGGGCCAGCACTTCAAGCGCTTCACGTCCGGCCTTAGGGTTACCCGGCAGGTTGATAATCAGCGTTTGGCGCAAAATACCCGCCACAGCTCTGGAAAGCATCGCATGCGGCGTGATCTTCATGCTGGCAGCACGGACGGCCTCAACTAGCCCCGGCGCTTCGCGTTCAATCACTTTGCGCGTGGCTTCGGGCGTTACATCGCGTGGCGAAAAGCCAGTCCCGCCCGTAGTAAAGATCAGGTCTGCCCCATCTGCCGCCAAACGATGCAAGGTTTGCATGATGGTGTTGATGTCATCCGGCACAATCACTGGATCTAGCACTTGCCAGCCCAAGTAATAGGTAACCGCATCAACAACCGCTGGGCCGCCTGCATCTGGGCGTTCGCCGCGTGCGCTGCGGTCACTTACCGTCAGAACAGCAACAGTTGGTGTCGATTTATTTTCCATGTAGCGCAACGTCGAACACTTCGGTGACGTGCTTTGCAAACACAAAGCGAATGTCATCGCGAATTTCTTTTGGCACGTCCTCTAAGTCAGCTTCATTCCGATATGGCAAAATCAGCGTCTTCAGCCCAGCCCGATGCCCCGCCAAGACCTTCTCTTTGATCCCGCCAACGGGCAAGACTTGTCCACGCAGCGTAATTTCACCCGTCATGCCAACTTCGGCCGAAACCGGTTGCCCTGAAATCAATGACGCCAATGACGTGGCCATGGTCACACCAGCAGATGGGCCATCTTTTGGCACAGCACCGGCTGGAATATGCACATGGATATCATGCGTGGTGAAGTAATCTTCTGGCAACTCTAACGCTTGGCTTTGGGAACGAATATAAGACAACGCCGCTTGCGCCGACTCTTGCATCACGTCACCAATTTGCCCAGTCAGTTTGAACCCGCCTTTGCCTGGCATGTCCGTTGCTTCAATAAAGAGCACGTCACCACCAACAGAGGTCCAAGCAAGACCGGTACAAACACCGGCGCTGGCCGTGCGTTCTTCTACTTCTTCAGTGTAGTAATAGCGTTGTTTACCGAGGTATTCACGCACATCTGCCACTTGAATGGTTTTCTCAGTGAATTTATTTTCGGCAATACCTGTGACCACTTTACGTGCCACTGCACCAATTTGGCGTTCTAAGTTACGCACACCGGCTTCACGCGTGTAATAGCGAATAATGTCACGAATGGCATCTTCAGAATACGCGAGTTCTGCCGGACGTAAGCCGTTTTCGCGCGTTTGGCGCGGGACTAAGTATTGATGTGAGATTTCAATCTTTTCTTTTTCGGTATATCCAGAAAGATTCAAGATTTCCATCCGATCGCGCAATGGCCCTGGCACTTTACTGATGTCGTTAGCTGTTGCCACAAAGAACACTTGTGAAAGATCATATTCCACATCAAGGTAGTGATCGCGGAATTCAGTATTTTGTTCTGGATCCAGCACTTCTAACATCGCCGAGGCCGGATCGCCCCGGAAGTCAGAGCCCATCTTGTCGATTTCATCGAGCATAAAGACCGGATTGCTGCTTTTTACGCGCCGCAAGGACTGCACAATGCGCCCCGGCATCGCGCCAATATACGTGCGGCGGTGGCCACGGATTTCTGATTCATCCCGTACCCCACCCAGTGAAAGACGCACAAATTTGCGCCCCATTGCACGCGCAATTGACTTTCCAAGCGAGGTTTTACCAACACCCGGTGGGCCAACAAAGCACAAAATCACGCCTTCACGGTCGCGGCGAATGTAATCTGTCGCTTCCTCCTTAGCAAACGCTTCAGCACGTTCTTTACGCAGCTTGCGTACGGCTAAGAATTCAAGAATACGTTCTTTGATATCTTCCAGCGCGTGGTGATCTTCTTCAAGTACATCACGTGCATAAGAGACATCCAAAATATCATCGGTGACGCTGCCCCAAGGCAAGTCGGTCATGATATCCAAATAGGTGCGGATCACGCCATATTCAGCCGATGACGGTTGAATGCGTTCCATGCGTTTTAGTTCGCGTTCCGCTTCTTTTTGCGCTTCTTCTGGCATGCCAGCGCTGGCAATTTTTTCGCGGAACTCTTCAACTTCAACGCTTTGGTCGTCATCTTCGCCAAGCTCACGTTGGATGGCCTTCATTTGCTCACGTAAGTAATACTCACGCTGCATTTGTTCCATTGAAGACTGCGCATCAGCCTGAATCTTGCGGCCTAACTCCAGCACTTCTAACTCTTTAGAAAGCACGTTGAGCAGCGCATGCATCTTATCAATGGTGCTGTCTTTTTCTAGCAGGTCCTGCGCAACATCTAACTCAATGCGGATGTAAGTTGCAATGGCATACACCAGTTGAACAGCATCTTCAATATTACGCGTGGCAGAAATCAGCTCTTCTGGGATAGATGGCGTTAGCTCAGACAAGCGCGTGAACTTTTCATCGATGGTGCGGCGCAGGGCTTCAACCTCAGCATCATCGTCGTCTTCCAGTTCCGGAA
Organism: Anaerolineales bacterium; assembly: GCA_020630175.1. Lineage (GTDB taxonomy): Bacteria > Chloroflexota > Anaerolineae > Anaerolineales > UBA6668 > JAHDIM01. The sequence goes on along the minus strand of JAHDBW010000001.1, from coordinate 138,154 downwards.
TCAGTTCGATTTTTGCCTTGAGGTACGGCTCCATTTGCACATAATCTACTGCTTTACAGCGCGCAACGCCCTGCACTAGCAAGCGGATTGTGTTATCTGGGGCCCGGAACAGCCGATGAATATTGGCAACGGTGCCAATTTCATACATGTCGTCTGGCATTGGCGTTTCTAGCTCTGGATCAGTGCTAGCAATCAACCCAATCATCCGCTTATCACTCGTGATATCGTCGATAAGTTTGACAGACCGCGGTTGCCCGATGGTTAGCGGCACCGCAGTAAATGGATACACAACTACGCCACGTAACGGCAAAATTGGCAAAATCTCTGGAATTTCAGGCTCATTCAGATCAATGTCGTCCTGATCATCTTCCAGTGGTGGTAAATCGCCAGTAACCTTAATAATAGGCTGTTGCGCCACCAATTCGGTGGACAGCAGCGCCTTAACTTGGGCCTCGGTCAGATCGCCGAGATTAAGTTCAAACAGCGCCCCAATTAGCGCGTCTGAATTGTACGTCTCTAAATTCATATGAAGACTCAGGTTACTCTTCAGTAACGTCAATCACTTTTGCCTTACGGCGTGGCAGCACAATTTCTAAGAAACCGTCTGCATAGCTTGCTTCTACGTTCTCTGGGCTAACTGCGGCTGGCAACTGCACTTCTGTGCGGAACTCGCCATAGTTCACTTCCATCCGATGGTAGAAATATTTTCGATATTTATCTGCTAATCCGCGTATGCCACTGATGGTCAATTGGCGACCGTTAAGATCAACATTGATTTCGCCCTGACCCATGCCAGAAAGTTCAACCAGCACCACAATGGCGGTTTCCGTTTCTAGCACATCGGTTGGCGGGTGCCATAAGTGCATGCGGCGTGTGACCATCACCCGTGAGGCAACGTTCGAAAATAAACGTTCAGCGTCGCTCACTGGTTGTGATGGATCATCAGATGAAAGAACAAGTTCAAATACTTTCATTAATGTGTTTCCTTGTTGCCTATTACTTCAAGCAACTGACAATTATTACTGATAAGACGGCTAATATACCTAATAGTAACTTAAAGCCCGGCACTTGTTTTCAAACCGTTTACAAATTCTAGGCATTTGGGGATTATTACCGCTAAGAGGGTGCCAATGCAATTCGCATGAAGTCTTTTGCAAGCGCAATTGACCCCGTAAATGCTTGGCCAGCTTGGGTAATAAACGCATCCGGATTTGGATCAAATACATCGTAATGCGTCATGATCAATTTTTCTACGCCGCACTGCGCTGCAATTTCACCGGCTTGTGCTGGTGTGGTATGCCCATCACCGCTGCCCGTTGCTTCATGGATTAGTAAATTGCTACCCGTTGCCAGCGTGATTAGCGCTTCACACGGCTGCGTATCCGCAGAATACGTTGTAATGTAGCCCGTGGATTTCGCAACAATCCGCAGCGCCATTGTTGGAATGAAATGATCCATCGCCGCGGTTGTAATTGAGAAATTTTCACTCTCTAACAACGTGGCACCGGTCGCTTCTGCAACGGCTACATACTCAATTTCATACATTCCTGGCCATAAATGTGGATCATAAAGTGCCATTAGTGCTGCAACTTTACTGATGCAAGCTTCATACCCGTAAATCTTTAAGGGCGCTTTCCGCCCCAATAGCCACATATCCATCAATAAGATCGAAAGGCCATAGGTATGATCTGGGTGGAAATGCGTAACAATCACGCCTGAAAGCGCAGCGCAATCAATCCCAGCTTGCTTTAAACGCGGAACCGGTCGGCCACCGCAGTCAATGAGGTAAACCTCATCTTCCGCGCGCAACACGAGATGCGAATTGTCGGCCTCGGCGCTTGCCACCGCAAATGCCGACCCCATTATTATGATTTCAGGCACGTGGCTAGGCAGCTACTGTCGTATCACGCTTGCCTGACTTACCTAAATGGCGGAATGCCAACACTGCGGCCGCAATTGCTGCCACAACAACCATTAGCGATTGGTTGGTATTGAAGCCGTTAGTCACTGCACTGTCTAAGCGCAAGAATTCCATCAGAATGCGCACAATTGGATAAATCACCAAGTAACCTAGGAAAATATCGCCAGCAACTAGCTGTTTTGCATATTTACGGCCAACCCAAACCAATAATAAACAGCCTAGCAAGTTAAGAATAGATTCGTATAAGAAGGTGGGATGGAACCGTTCGAACTCGGCAAAGCCCGGCACGCGATAAAGCTGATCAATATAGATCCCCCATGGCAGGTCCGTTGGCAGCCCATAAAGCTCTTGATTGACAAAGTTACCCCAACGCCCAATCGCTTGTGCAAGCAACAGCCCCGGTGCGGCAATATCCATCCACGTTGGCATATGCAGTTGATTAGCACGGTCACTATAGATGAAGGATTTACCAGCAGCGCGTTCTTTACCATTGGCAAATTTGAAGCGGAAGCTAAACAGCCACATGCCAACAATACCGCCTAGCACCCCGCCCGGAATGCCTAAGCCGCCGTTGCGAATGTTGACAATTTTACGCCAATCAGACAAATAATCAGCCGTGCTGTAGCCGCGTTCTGCCATGCTTGGCATCGGCGTAAACACGTGATAAAGACGCGCGCCAATCACGCCGAAAATCAATAACCAAATGAGGGCGTCCCAAACCAGATCTGGGTCAATATTGCGACGACGGGCTTCTAAAACGGCCAAATAGCCACCCAATAAAGCACCCACCACCAGAATAATTCCGTAGTAATGCACGATGGGGGTATCACCCCACATGATTGCTGTTGAACTAAACATTGATCCTAATTCTCCTTTTCAGCCGCAGCTTGAGCCGCGTACCATTGGTTTTTTACGTTCCAAATGCGCTGTACAGCAGTAAAGTTTGCCAACACAGCAATAATCCAAACCGCAACTTGCGGAATTCCTAATACAATCGAAGGGGCCAAAATGAGGTAACGCTCCATGCGGGTTAGAATGCCGACTTTGTTTTCAAAGCCTAGCCCTTCAGCCCGGGCCCGCGTGTAAGACACCATAAAGGAGCCCACGAGCGCAGCCAAAGTCACAATCGCGAGGAGTTCTTCGCCCTGCCGATAGAAGTGCACCTGTAGCCCTAACAATATCACGGCCTCAGACCAACGATCGGTAGTGGAATCAACAAAAGCGCCCCAATCTGAGCTTTGACCAAGCGCACGCGCCGTTGCGCCATCAAACGCATCTACAGCGCCCATCAGCAGAATAATTAGCCCACCGGTTAGGAATTCGCCGCGTGCTAAAAATACAGCGCCGATCAAATTGCCTAATAGTCCAGCAAACGTCAGGACATTCGGACTAATCCCCAAATTGGCAAAAAAACGTCCAATTGGATCTAGGATAAATCCCCCCCAATCGCGGGCACGGTCTGTAAAAGAAACGGGTTGTTCGTTGTTCACCATACTACTTTAGCACTTGATAAGGCAATGCTCATTATTTTGCCGTTCGATATACATTGTGGGGGCTGGAAAGTTAAGCAGTTTAGCGCCGTTCACCATACTAGACATTGACGTTAACGGCTTGAATATTCTCATTCCAACAGCTGTACACACAAAAGACGCCATCTAATGATGGCGTTTTTAATACTTAGTTATCAGAGCGATTCTAGCACATGCTGTACATGAAAATTTATCCCACTTATCTATTTATCAATAGCTAAGTTGGGATCTCAACAACAAACGTTGCCCCTGCATCTACACCGGCACTTTGCACATAAATCTTGCCATCGTGCGCTTCAACAATTGCTTTTGAGATTGCTAACCCCAATCCTGTCGAATCGGTATCGGCACGCTGTTTCCCCGCACGCGCAAAGCGATCAAAGATCATATCCAGTTGATCCGCTCCAATACCATCGCCCCGGTCTTGAACACTGAGTTGCAGCGCGGGGTTATCCAGTGAGCCCCGACTTGCTTCTACAGAAATAGTAACCACACCATTTGTGTTTGAATGCCGAATAGCGTTTGCGATTAGATTTTGTAACACTTGCCGTAGCCTGAGCACGTCCACATGCACAACTGGCAATTCTGGCGCAATGCTGACCTCCAATGTAATTGATTGTTCAGTTGCAAACGGCTCGAACATATCCACCATTTCTCCGAGTAGCGCATCAACTTGCAGCGGCTGACGGTTCAATATGAGCTCCTTCGCCTCTGCCAGAGACAATTCACGTAGATCGTTCACAATATGAATAAGATGCCGCGTCTGACCGTATAACATGGCCAAATCGGCTTTACCAAGATCGTATACGTCATCAATCGCAGCCCGCAAGTTTCCCTCAAGCACTGTTAATGGTGTGCGCAATTCATGCGCCACATCAGACATCATCTGTTTACGTCGGTCTTGGGCGGCCTTAAGATCAACTGCCATTTGATTGAACGTTGTCGCCAATTCATCAATTTCAACACTACCGCCAATATCAATACGTGTCGCAAGGTCGCCCTGCCCAATTTTGCGCGTGGCAATCACCAATTTACGTAGTGGTTTGCTAATAATCCAGCTAACAAACACGCCAGCAATCACACCTAGAATATTGGCGTACACCACAGCCTTTAATATCGCCTCAGGGATTTCCCACCAAAGGGCATTGAATGTGTCACCTAACGCAGGAACTTCTAACTCCGGCAACGTAAACACAGTGTATAGACTGACAAATATCACCATAAATATCAACGCAATCACACTACTAATAGCAAAACTAAGTCGAACCCAGAGTTTATCCATCTTATCTACCTGCCTCGGCAATAAAACGGTAGCCTATTCCATAAACCGTTTGAATATACTCTGGTGTATCGGGATCAATCTCAATTTTTTTGCGTAAATTACGGATATGAGTATCTAGGGCTCGCCCCATGCCAGTGTAAGCATAGCCAAGCCCTTTCTCAAGCAACTCATCACGCGTAAGTGTATGCCCTGGCCGGGCCATAAACATCTCTAACAGTTGAAATTCAGTGCGAGTTAAGGCCACTGGCTTATCAGCAACAACAACCTGTCTTGTGTCTTTATCCAGCGCAATCTTTCCGCGCTGTAGTCGATTTGTCTTGGGCAAGACAGTTGTCTCCTGACGGTATGAGCGGCGCAGTATGGCGCGTACACGCGCTACTAAACTACGCGCGTTGAAAGGCTTTGTTACATAATCATCTGCCCCAAGCTCTAGCCCGATGATCATGTCTGTATCTTCAACGCGGGCGGTCAGCATAATAATTGGCAGGTTTTCTGTAGCAGAATTAGCACGCAACTCACGTGTAATATCCCAACCGTCATGGTCTGGCAGCATCAAGTCTAAAATGAGTAGATCTGGCCGGGCTTGCTCTATGATTCGCATAGCAGTTGCGCCATCATGCGCAGTCAAAACGTCATACGAGGCCTGTTCCAAATATCGTTTGATAACCCGCACTATTGCTTCGTCATCATCAACTACAAGAATTTGAATAAACATTGCGCCTACTCCCTTTTAGGCAACCCTTTGATTGCGGCTTGCATTTCGGCGCGTATTAAGCACCTTCACAGTGATAAATAGTGGCACAACAATTTGCAATATCTGCCTTAAGGTTAGGCCTAGAATCGCAACCAGTGATGGTGCCGGCTGAAGTCCAGTTGCACTAGGCGGAGGAACATCAACAAAGCCTGATGTCCGCAATAGTTCAGCTACCGGCGTTTGATCTGTATATGCTAGAAAAATACCAATAACTAAACTGCTTACTAAAATGACCGTTGTTGCCAGCAGTGCTTCTTTCCATGTTTTGGGCATCTTGACCTCCTATCGCGCCAACAGGTAGCGACGCGTAACACTTACAATCCAGCGCCAGTGCATTGCGATGTGAACGCCTAGCAATACGGTAAAGACACCCGCGCTAATTTCATGAATGGTAATCCAGTATCGGTCAACTTGAATATGTATTCCAAAAACCGGCAGTAACGTTTCAGAAATCATCAAACCTGATACTAAAGCAAGCAGGAAAACAATAAATTGCACCCAATTCAAAATGTAATTGAACCGCGTTTCGTTCGCCTGCGCCTTAAAAATTCGGCCTGTCGTAGCCACAATCCAACGCCAGTCAAGAACTAAATGCACCAATAAAGGTACAACAATTAGCACGCCACCCCACTCATGTATTGTTATGCCGGTAAGTTGCGGCAAGATAACAATTACAACTGCAACCAGGAACCCAAGATCAACCATGAGACGTATCTTATTTACGTTGCGCCGCTTTTTTGCAGGTGGCTGCCGCTTGGCTGTAATTTGCGCAGCCATTATTGACTTATCGTTGCTAAGTTATTAGCAATAAACGCAGCAGAAGCGGTTGCTTCACTGTCAAGTTGAATATAGTGTCCACTTTCAAACTCGGTGTAGTCTGCGCCAATCTCAAGAGCCGTTTCACGCTGCTCGCTAGGAATAATGACATTGTCATATCGCGCAATTAGAAACCAGACTGGAATATCAGCTTGATCAATCGCTGCATATGCTGCTTCTAATGTAAGCTGCCATGCTGGATCTAGGCCATCGCCGCCAATCAAACCAGGCTTTTCTACCGAATATGGCTTTGCAGCATGTAGATCCCAATATCGTTCCATTTGGGGATAGTCAATAAACATCTTGGCATAACTGCCGCTGCCTTGGGTATCAGCACCAGACGCTTCGGCTGCAATCGCATCAGCTAATTCGGTTTCAAGCGCATTAGCCAAAATTGGGCGCATAATTAGTGGCACCAAATTCCGTTGTAATACCGTGTAATCAAGCGGCACCACTGGGGCAACTAAATGTATAGAGGCAACTTGATCGGGTATTTCTGCCGCAGTTAGCACGCTGGTTGCACCACCATAGCTATGCCCAACAATGTGCGTTGGCAGCCCGTTACGCGCTTGAATTTCTGCCAATACAGCTAGCTGATCTGTCACATAGTCCGCCACATTTGCATTTTGTACAGGAGAGCTGGTGTAATGCCCCCGCCAACTAATTGCATAAAGATTGTATGTGGCTGGCAATTCCGCAAAGTACTCTTCCCAAACCCAAGCCCCACCGCCTGCACCGTGTACTAAAAAGATATTAGCCGTTGCGTCAGCCGCTTCACGTATCTGAACATCAATCGTGAGTTCTGGTGCAACCTCTACTGAGATCTTTTCGTACGTGCTGATTGCAGGTGCCGGATGTGTTGACAGCGTGTTTCCCTCAGCGCTAGACAATACCGCAGCATTTGGCGCTTCTAAGCCCGCTTGCAATTGCGCTAGGTCATAGCCAATATAGGAAAATACCAATAAAAAACAGCCTAAGGCTATTAGCAAATTACGTCCTGATTTAGACATTTGAACCCCTCCATATAGGAATCTGTGACGCGCTTTCATGCATCGCCTACCCATAGCTTAGTGCTCAATATTCAAGACATTGTCAAGAAACTCTGCGCACAATGAAGAGAAATATCTAAAAAATGTCCTGATAATGTCTTGAGATTTTCTTCAAAATTACTAACTATGCTGTAGATAGCGAACACAATGCTCGTAACTCTAATCACAATATTTAGGAGATTTCTTATGAAGACTATTATCAATTACCGCATCCGCAACATACCTGTTTTGCCACTTTTTCTTACAATGTTTTGGCTACTTGTTGTCAGTTGGCTCTGGACAGGCACATTGTTCAACGGAAATACCATTCCAAACTTGGACTGGCTAGCTGAAAATGGCCTTGTAGAAGCTGATGTAAACGGCATGCCGTTAGGTTGGCAATTACTTGGAATTAGCGGCACGGTGTTTGAAGCCTGGGGACTTTACACACTCTTAAGCTGGCGAAAAGCCAGAACAGCACGGGCTGCATTACAAACGGGGGTACTTGCCAGCATCTTCTTTGCATTACCAATCGTGATGCTAACGATGGTGTTTCGACCAGAGCACAATGTTACGCTCTTCCTGATGAACATTAGCAAGTATATTGTGGCTTGGGGATCTACAGCACTACTGCTTTGGAAATTTGTCTATCTACCAGCCCAACTAACGGCGTAGTTTTGTAGAAAAGGCCCGCTTGTACTACAAAGGCGGGCCTTCTGAAATCAATCACGTAAGTTTATTTTGGCTACATCCCAAAGCAAATCTAAATCCTCTAGATAGACGTCATCCATGGCAACATCTTGCAGTTGCAATATGGTTTCAATCATGCCAAAGCGGGCTTTGAAGCGCGTGTTAGTGCCCCGCAGCGCGGTCTCGGGGTCAATCTTGAGCCAGCGTGCCCAGTTCACAATTGCAAACAGCAGATCGCCAATTTCGCCGGCCTGATCTACAGCAGTTGGCGCAGTTTTGACTTCCTCAAATTCTTCAGAGATCTTTGCCAAGACGGGCTGAATATCGTCCCAGTCAAAGCCCACGCGCGCCGCACGCGCCTGAATATCATACGCTTGCACCAAGGCGGGTGAGGAAAGCGGAATATTATCCAAGAGCCCCTCGACTTTGCCCTGTTCTGCTTTTTCTGCGGCCTTCAACTGCTGCCAATTTTGCGCCACAGCGTCTGCGTCCGCAACTGCAGCAGTGCTAAACACATGTGGATGGCGCCTAATCATCTTCCGATTGATCCCATCCACCACATCAGACAAAGTAAATTCAAAATCTTCCGTCGCGATTTGCGTCTGCATCAAGATGTGCAACAGTAAATCGCCAAGCTCTTCCTGTAGATCTTCGATATTGCCTCGGTCAATTGCGTCAATCGCTTCGTAAGTCTCCGCCAACAAGTCCTTTCGTAACGACTCATGCGTTTGCTTTTGATCCCACGGACAGCCGTCTGGCGCCCGCAAATGCGCGATTGTATTGGCCAAATCTGCAAAAGAGGCCTTGTTCTGCATAGCAGGCACAAACAGCGTAGTGAGGTGGTCAATCGAGTCGCTGTGATCAATTTCATGCAAGGGGATTGTTGCCACAACTTGTTCGGGCGTCCCAGCAGCGTAAAGCATCATCACTTCATGCTCATCAGGATACTGATTCATCAACGTCATCTTCACATCCGAGGCCACTAAGCGGCTATACAGTTGCGGCACCAGCACGGGCAAGTGCACATCAAACGGAGGATGATAAAGATTGACAACATCTAATGCATCAAAAATTACCAGTCCGGGCAACGCATCTACATTGAGCGCGCTGAGGCTAGGTTCGATGAAACTAACTCCCGCAATCACGTCATACGCGATCTCTGCTTGTTGTGCGGCTTCAATCAACAACGTCACCGTAGACTCGGCCACATGCGGATGCCCCGGCACTGCATACGCCAAGTCCTGGCCAGATTGCGCCGCTGTAATCAGCGTTTGCACAATTGCGGCGTACACATCAGCAAAGTCAGGGTGTGTTTCGTAGTAGTCGTCAAAATACGTCCACGTGCCGTGCTGTGCAAAAGCAGTCAGCGTCGGATGGCGCTCTGTACGTACATACACATGTTGCGCTGTATTTAGAAATTTGTAGGCTTGCAAGGTAAGCTGATCGGGATGCCCCGGACCAAGCCCCACAATTGTGATTTTGCCAGTAGCAGAAGTTGTCATAGGAATTGTGACTTAAAACAAAACAGCCGGGACAAGCAAAGCTCCCCGGCTGTAAAGGTTCTGAGAACAGATTTAGCGCTTGGTGTAAGTTGGTGCCTTACGGGCGCGTTTCAAACCTGGTTTCTTACGTTCTTTCTCACGTGGGTCACGAGTCAGTAGATCGTTAGCACGCATTTCAGGGCGTAAGTTTTCGTCCCATTTCAGTAGCGCACGCGCAATTGCGTGGCGAACCGCATGGGTTTGGCCGGTGTTACCACCGCCGTTTACTTTCACGGTAACGTCCATTGAGTCTGCCATGCCAGCCACTTGTAGTGGTTTCATGACGTCGTCAAGGTCGCCTTCGCGATCAAAATATTCATTGCCTGGGCGATCGTTGACGGTAATTGTTCCGTTACCACCCATGAACAGGCGCGCACGCGCTGTACTTGTTTTACGGCGGCCAACGCCTTCGAAGTATTGTAAATCAGCCATTTTTAGTCTCTTTAGTAAGTCTAATATCTAAAGACAGAGTTACGATTACTCGCGCCCACCGTCCAATTCGTCTTGTAGCGCTTTCAATGCGTCCCAGTCACCACTTGCTGCCAAACCAGCTTGTTTTGGCCAGGTGGTAGCGTCATGACGATTGTAACGGCTGCCTGCTTCACGTAGAACGTCTTGCAGTTTGTCAGCGTCAGTTGCGGCCATTTCAGCAAATGTTGTAATGCCAGCCATGCGCATTAGTTCAGCAATCTTAGGACCGATACCTTCGATCTTTGTTAGATCGTCAGCGCCATCAGCCTTAGCTGCTTTTTTCTTTTTTGCAGGTGCCTTCGGTGCTGGAGCCGCAGCTTCAACAACGTCTTCAGCAACTGGAGCAGCAGCAGGTGCTACAGCAGCAACTTCTGGCTTCGCGACAGCAGCTTTAGGTGCAGCAGCAGATGCTGATACAGAAACGGCTGGTACTTCAACAGTTTTGATGCCGTTGAACCCCAAGCGGTTCATTTCGATTACTTCTGGTTGTTGTGCTTCATGTGGATGATCGCTACCAGAGTAAACTTTCAGCTTTTTGATCATTTGGCGACCCAAACGATTCTTTGGCAACATCCCTTTGACTGCATATTGGATGGCACGTTCTGGGTGCTTTTCCAACATTTCACGCAGAGATGTTGTCGTTAGACCACCTGGGTAACCAGAGTGGCGGTAGTATTTCTTTGCATCCATTTTATTGCCAGTGGCAACAATTTTGGCTGCATTAATAACGATTACATGATCGCCATTGTCTAGGTGTGGTGAAAAGGTAGCCTTGTGCTTGCCGCGCAAAACGGTTGCAATGCGGGTTGATAAACGCCCAAGCGTTTGCCCTTCTGCATCGACAACATACCAATCACGGGAAATGTCACCAGCTTTTAAAACGTAGGTCTTTTCCACGGTTATTCCTCAAATTCAACTCTGATCAAGCTAAGCCCCTGCGGTGGCGCCGGAACCGCGCAAAGGTCAGAGTTCTTTTGCGCTAATCTTTTTTCTATTTCGTCTGGTGACCAGTTCCCTAGCCCAACTTGAACTAAGCTACCCACCAAGTTTCGTACCATACGGTACAAAAATGCATTGCCCTGTATATCAAAGGCAACTATTTCATCAATCTTCGACCACTTTGCTAAAAACACACGCCTAACGGTATGCCCACCCGGTGTGGGTGAACGGCCAAACGTTTCAAAGTCATGCTCCCCGACTAAACTTTGTGCAGCTATATTCATAGCGTCGATGTCTAGTTTACGAGCAATCTGCCATGTGTAACGGAACAAATGCGGCGCACGTAAGGGTTCATTGTAAACCCGATAACGATAGCTGCGTCTCCGCGCTTCAAAACGCGGATGGAAATTTGCTGCGGCCTCAGTAATGTTTGCGATTGCAATATCATTCGGTAAGGTCGCATTCAGAGCGCGCATCAATGTTGGAATATCATGCCGCCATTCAAGGTCAAAAGCTATTTCTTGACCGTGGGCATGCACCCCTTTATCAGTTCGCCCAGATCCATATACAGTAACTGGTCGGTTTCTATTGAGTTTTGAAAGTACTTTTTCTATTTCGCCCTGAACGGTGTCGCCCACGGCTTGGCGCTGATACCCTAGGTATGCAGTGCCATCATATGCAACTGTTGCCCGATATCGCATGATGCGGGCGACGTTGTTTACTCTTCTACCAGTTCAAGCAGAACCACATTGGCTGCATCACCTGCGCGTTGGCCCAGTTTCAGCATCCGAGTGTATCCACCTGGACGTGTTTCGTAACGTGGTGCAATTTCGTTTACAACGTGCAATGCCATGTCGCTGTCACCCAATTTCTTGGCGATCAAGCGGATAGCGTTTACTTTTTGCATGTTGTTTTCAGATGCATTGCCGCGCTTTGCGATTGTAATCAGCTTTTCGGCTTCACCGCGGATTGCTTTGGCTTTTGCGTCTGTTGTCTTGATCCGCTCGTGAGTGAAAAGTTGTTTCATCAAGTTGCGGCGAAGGGCTTTACGATGCCCCATATCCCGGTTTAGCCGGCGTCCAGCTACTCTATGTCTCATGACTTATTCCTCTGCGGCGGCTTCTTCACCACCTTCTTCGTCCTTCAAGTAACCTTTTTCTTGAAGCTTTTCTTTCAGTTCGTCAAGCGATTTCTCACCGAAGTTGCGGATTGCCAACATAGCGTCGGTGCCGCGACTTAGATGATCCAACACTTCACCAACAGTGGTAATGCCAGTCCGTTTCAATGAATTGAATACACGTACTGAAAGATCCAACTGTTCGATTGGCGTATCGTAAATTTCGCTTGGAATGCTTGGTTCAGGCTCAACTGGCTCTACTGGTGCAGTGAGCAGTTCTTCCGTCACACCCGCAATGTGGCGCAGTTGCTGGATCAGGATCGCAGCACTGGTGCTCATTGCATCTTCTGGTGTAATTGTGCCGTCGGTCCAAATTTCGATGATCAGCTTGTCGTAGCCAGTGTCTTGGCCAACACGTGCCAAATCAACGTCATAAGCAACCCGGCGCAATGGGCTGTAAATTGCATCTACAGGCAGTTCACCAATTGGCAAACGCCCACGTTCTTCTGCTGGGCTGAAACCACGGCCACGTTGAACGGTCATTTCCATTTCAAAGCGGTGTTGGTCATCATCAACAGTGAACAGATACAGTTCAGGGTTGATAATTTCAACTTCAGGAGGTGCAATAATGTCAGCAGCTGTCACCGTCCCTTCACCACGGACATCCAGACGCAAGCGTGCTGAATCCACATCATGAAGTTTGATACGCAGTTGCTTGACTTGCAGCATCAATTGCGTCATGTCTTCACGCACACCAGGGATATCGGTGAACTCGTGATAGATTTCGTTGACGCGCATTGAAGTGACTGCACAGCCTTCTAATGAAGACAGCAATACACGGCGAAGCGCATTACCAATTGTTTGGCCGTAGCCAGTTTCTAACGGACTAATGTGGAAACGCCCATAATTGCGTGAGACTGCATCTCTTTCAATTTTTGGCGCGACCATACTAAATGAATTCAAAGCTATGACCTCCTAAAGAGTCAAGCCAAGCAGATATAAATCTGCCCATTTTTGATTTATTTTCTAAACTAACGATTGTCTAAATTAGACGCGGCGGCGCTTTGGAGGGCGCACACCGTTGTGTGGTACTGGTGTGATATCCGTAATCGAGTTGATTTGGATGCCAGATGCTTGAATAGCACGGATTGCTTGTTCCCGACCTGGGCCAGGACCTTTCACAATCACGTCCACTTCAGACATACCCATATCGCGAACAGCACGTGCAGCTTGCATCGCTGCTTGGCGTGCAGCAAACGGAGTGCTTTTACGTGAGCCTTTAAAACCCACTGTACCTGCACTACCCCATGCTACGGTGTTACCGCGTGGGTCAGTAATTGACACAATTGTATTGTTAAAGGTGGCGCGGATGTGAACCTGCCCCTTTGGTACAAATTTCTTTTCTTTCTTACGAGAGCCTGAACTTTGACGTCGCATATATCCTCACAAAGAAACGTATATACGCTCTTATTTATTTGCCACGACGGCGACCACGTCCGGCCACAGTCTGTTTTTTACCCTTACGGGTCCGAGCATTGGTTTTTGTACGTTGGCCATTAACTGGCAACCCCATACGATGGCGGCGACCACGGTAGCTACCAATTTCAACCAAGCGTTTGATGTTCAATTGAACTTCACGGCGCAAGTCACCTTCAGTAATATAGTTACTTGAGATGTTTGCACGTAATGCGGCAACTTCAGACTCAGTCAGATCACGTACGCGTGTATCAGGGCTGATGCCAGTTTCATCCAAGACTTTTTTGGCTGTGGTTAAGCCAATGCCTTGAATATAGGTCAACGCAATTTCCACGCGTTTATTACGTGGGATATCAATTCCTTCAATTCTCGCCATTATTTCTCTCCGCTAGTTATAAAACTAGCCTTGGCGTTGCTTGTGACGCGGATTTTCGCAAATTACGATAACCTTGCCACGACGCTTCACGATTTTGCACTTTGGACAGCGCTTTTTTACAGATGCAGATACTTTCATTTTGAACTCCAAGCAACCTTTGATCGCTTTACAGTTTCGTTAAGATGTCCGGACCGTTGTCCGTGACAGCAATTGTGTGTTCGAAATGGGCAGTCAATTTCCCATCCTTTGAAGCTACAGTCCACTCATCTGCGAGTAGCTTCGTGTCATAATCGCCGACTAATACCATCGGCTCTAAGGCAATCGTTAAACCCTTGCGCAACTTTTGGCCCTTGCCTGGACGTCCGTAATTGAGAATTTGTGGATCCTCATGTAGGTTTCGCCCAACGCCATGGCTTACATGGTCACGAATGACATTATATCCAGCCGCTTCCACCACACTTTGCGTTGCCCATGCAACATCACCGGTGCGGTTTCCAATCACAGCAGCTGCGATTGTTTTATATAGTGCGTCTTCAGTAACGGTTAGTAAGCGTTGTGCTTCTGCATCAACTTCACCAACTGCAAACGTCCAAGCACTATCGGCTATCCATCCTTTATAGACTGCCCCACAGTCGATGGTGACAATATCACCTTCCTTTAGCGGACGTTTATTGGGCACACCATGAACAACTTCGTCGTTTACTGATGCACACACAACCCCCGGAAAAGGTTTTTTACGATTGTGAGAATTTGGATAACCTAAAAATGGAGATTTCGCCCCATTCTTTTTCAAATTTTTTGCCGCGACCGTATCAAGCTCTAAGGTCGTAACCCCAGGCTTGACCGCTTCCTTAATTAAAGCAAGCGTTTCCGCGACGATTCTGCCAGAAGCTCGAATTTTCTCGACTTCAGCGGGAGACTTTACAATAATCATGCGCGTGTTGCTTCGACTTTACGCAGCACAGTAGCGGAGACAACATCAATTTGTTCTTCTCCGTCAATTTCTTGCAGCAAACCTTTTTGCTCATAATAAGCAATTAGCGGCGCAGTTTTATTGTGGTATTCCTCTAATCGGTCACGGATGGTGTCTTCTTGGTCATCTTTACGATGTTCAAGGTCAGCACCCTGCGGAGGAGGATTATACTTCAAATGGTAGATTTTGCCAGTTTGTTTATCAGTTCGTCTGCCAGAGAGGCGTTCGACGACTTCTGAGTCCCGTACTTTGATGTATGGAACAATCGCAATCTCACTACCAAGTTCGGCTAACAGTTCAGTTAATGCATCGGCTTGGTCCGCAGTCCGTGGGAACCCATCAAGAACAGCACCGTTTTTGCAATCGTCTTTTTGTAGACGATCCTTCACAAGTGCAACGGTGAGCTCGTCTGGAACAAGCCCCCCAGCGTCTACAATCGCAACCACTTGTTTACCAAGTTCGGTTTTACGTTTGATATTGTCTCGAAAGATATCACCAGTAGAGATGTGCGCTAAGTCAAATTTCTCAGCAACAATCTTTGCCTGCGTGCCTTTACCAGCCCCCGGAGGGCCAAGCATTACTAGAAAAGTAGCCATTTTATGTATGTTTCTATTTGACGAGTAGCGTATCGTCGTAACCGCGCAGTTTCAATTCAGTTTCTAGGCTGAAGAAGATCTCACGGACAACACCCACAACAATCAACAAGCCAGAGCCGATGAAGAAGAATGCACTAAATGCAGTTTGTGAACTACCTAGCGCGCTCCATAACACACCAACTAAGAAAGGCAGAATTGCAATCACACCTAGCAAGATCGCACCCGGTAACGTTACGCGGCGCAATACTTTGCTCAAGTACTCTTGTGTTTTGAACCCTTTTGCCACACCCGGAACTTGTGCACCTTGGCGCTTCAAGTTCTCACCGTAGTTTTGTTGTTGGAACAACACATCAGTGTAGAAGAAGGTAAAGCCAGCGACCATCGTGAACAACACAATGATGTAGAACCAAGTTGGCGGCACTGTTGAGAACGAGTTGTAAACTGTCGTTGCTGAATCGCGAACCCACGGTGTTGCGCTATCTAAGAAGAATGACGCAGCCAGTTGCGGGAAGCTCAAAATTGCAGTCGCGAAGATGATCGGGATCATCCCTGCCATGTTTACAAGCAATGGCAATGAACCGCGCACAGGCATCGATTGTCGATAGCCCATCCGCCGTCCCGGATACATGACCGGAATATTTCTACGCCCTTGTGTAACAAAGACAATCGCAACAACAGTCACGATCAATAGCAAGACAAACACAATCAATGCTGGGACGCGCAATGCTTCATCAGCCATCAATTGTTGGATACTACGCGGCAACTGCGCCACAATCCCGCTGAAAATGATGAGTGAAAGGCCCTGATTACGGACACCGTATTCAGAAATCAACTCACCAAGCCAGATTGCAAACATAGAACCAGCCGTCATTGCGATCAAAGTCCCTAACGTTGGCACCAGATCACCACCGCCAAAGCCGTAGTTAGGCAAAATGGCAGGGTTCGCAGAACGGAAGATTTGGATCTGGCCGACTGCGTTTAACAACGACATTGGAATTGCTAGATAGTACGTCCACTTTTCTAGCATTTGGCGACCTTCACGTTGGTCTTCTTCCATGCGCTGTTTTAGCGCAGGAATAATTGGCACAAGCAATTGCAAAATAATTTGTGCTGTAATGTATGGGTACACACCCATCGCCAACACAGAGAAGTTGCTAACCGTACCACCGCCCAGCAGATCGAAGACGCCTAACGCACCACCACCAGCAAACGTGCCGCCAGAAATGATCTGATCCAGAACATCTCGGTCAACACCTGGTGCCGGGATATTGGCACATAAGCGGTATAAAACCAACAAACCGACTGTAATTAACAAGCGGTTGCGGAGGTCTTTAGCAGACCATAATCTTTTTAAAGCGGCAAATTTCATTTTGATTTTCCAGAATAAATTACATTGGTTTGAGCGATACCAATACTATAGCCCAAAGCTGTCTGTATTAAGAAATTAATATAATTGTCAATTCCTTAAGGACTTATAAAAGAGCTATTCAAAGATCAGACCAATCATTGAATACCCGCTTCTAATAAAAGCGACTATTAAGATTGGTCTAATCTGAGCAAGTCCTATTCTGTCTAGAACTAACTAGGCTTCAAGAATTTCGACAGTTCCGCCGGCTTTCTCAACTTTTTCTTTGGCACTTGCGGTGCAGCGATGCACTTTGATGTTCAATGGCTTGGTGATTTCACCGCGCCCTAACAATGCGAATGGGCCGTCATCTGCACTTTTAGCAAAGCCAACTGAGGCCAAGCTTTCTGGTGTAACAACTTCATTTGCTTCAAAGCGATCTTCCAAGTCATCTACGTTGACTGCAACATAGTAGATCTTGTTGATGTTGGTAAAACCACGTTTGAACGGTAGTTTACGAACGAAAGGCAAGTTACCACCTTCGCGATAGACGTTACCGCCACTACCACGACGTGCACCTTGGCCTTTTTGACCGCGACCAGCAGTCTTGCCTTGTCCAGCTGAAATACCACGACCAACGCGTTTTCGGCGATGACGAGCCCCTTCAGCAGATCGGAGATCATGTAGTTTCATGATTAGGCCTCTGTAATTTCAACTAGATGCGCAACCTTGTAGAGCATGCCCTGCAGTTGCGGTGTATCTTTTTGTTCAACAACTTGTTGCATGCGGCGCAAGCCTAATGCACGGACAGTTGCTTTGTGGCGTTTTGAGTAACCAATTGGGCTACGAACCAGCTTGATCTTTAATACTTTGTCAGCCATCGTACTAACTCCAAATTGGTTTTACGTCTTCAAACGCTTTACCACGTCGTTCTGCTTCTTCACGTGGGTTTTTCAACTCACGCAAGCCACGAATGGTTGCTTGAATAACGTTTAGTTTATTTTGACTGCCCTTAGACTTGGTCAAAATATCTTTTACGCCTGCGCATTCCAATACTGCACGCACAGCCCCACCAGCAATAACACCGGTACCAGGCGTTGCTGGCTTCATGAATACTTCAGCGCCAGAGTAGCGCGTGGTGCTTTCATGAGGGATAGTGCCACCAACCATAACGACTGGGCGCATATCAGCTTTAGCACGTTCAGATGCTTTCTTGATGCCATCAACAACGCTGTTAGCCTTGCCAATCCCAACACCAACTCTACCGCGGTTATCACCACTTACCATGACGACGCGGAAAGCAAAACGGCGACCGCCCTTCACAACTTTAGCAACGCGGTTGATGTCCACGATGCGTTCGTCGAATTCAGGCTCTTCTCTTTTGTTATCACGATTATTTCGCTTAGCCATTTCTATTTCCTACAGCTTCAGACCGGTTTCGCGCGCAGCATCAGCTAGTGCACGAACACGCCCTTGGTAACGGTAACCGCCACGGTCAAAGACAACTTCTGTAATACCTGCATCCATTGCACGTTGTGCAACAGCAGCGCCAACAGCCTTTGCTTGTTCGGTCTTGGTTTTATCACTCAAATCGCCACGCAAGGTGGTATCTAATGTAGATGCTTGCGCGATAGTTACGCCGTTCACATCATCAATAACTTGCGCGATGATGTTCTTTGCGCTGCGATAAACGTTCAAGCGTGGGCGTTCCGTGGTACCGGAAAGCTTGCGGCGAACGCGTTTATGACGAATTTTTCTTGCTTGTTCTCGACTCTTTTTAGCCATGATCCTAACCTGCCTTACCAGCTTTACCAGCTTTGCGGCGGACATGTTCGCCTAAGTAACGAACACCCTTCCCCTTATAAGGTTCTGGTGGACGCCAACCGCGAATTTCAGATGCAACTTGCCCAACAACTTCTTTGTTAGGGCCGCTGACTGTCACTGTGCGTGCTTTTGGATCAGCAGTGAAAACGATGCCTGCTGGCGGTACGATTTCGACTGGGTGTGAAAAGCCTAAGCTCATTACTAGCGTTGTGCCTTTCAGCTCAGCGCGATACCCAACACCGTGGATCTCAAGAACCTTTGACCAACCTTCACTAACACCATGAACCATATTGTTCAAAAGTGCGCGAGTGGTCCCGTGCAATGCACGGATGCGTTTTTCATCAGATGGGCGCGTTACAGTAATAACTGCACCATCTTGTTCAATTGTCATTTCAGGACTGAAAGCGGTTTCTAATTCGCCTTTCGGGCCTTTTACTTTTACATTACTGCCATCGATGGTGACGTTAACGCCGCCAGGGACAGTGATTGGTTGTTTGCCGATACGTGACATTATATTAGTGCCTCGTCTACCAAACTTTACAAATGATCTCGCCACCCACACCTAAACGGCGGGCCCGGCGGTCACTCATAACGCCCTTAGGCGTTGAAACAATTGAGATACCCATACCTGAAAGTACCCATGGGATTTCGCGTTTACCTGCGTAAATGCGGCGCCCTGGTTTACTAACACGTTCCAAGCCAGTAAGAACTGAGCTACGGTTACGGCGTTCGCCAATGTATTTCAGTTTGACTTGTAGTACAGGTTGAGGCTTGCCCTCTTCTTGCGTTACGAAAAAATCTTCAATATAGCCTTCTTCTTTTAAGATTGTGGCTATAGCAACTTTTATTTTTGAGCTAGGTAGGCTTGTTGACATGTGCCCTGCCATGTTGGCATTGCGCACACGAGTAAGCATATCTGCTATCGGATCACTCATGCTCATAAGACGGATATCCTTTTTTTTACCAGGATGATTTCACAACGCCTGGGATTTGACCACGCAAAGCGTGTTCCCGGAAGCAGATGCGGCACAGCCCGAATTTGCGCATGTAACCGCGCGGGCGGCCACATACTTTACAGCGATTGCGAACACGTACTTCGTATTTACGTTTGTATTCGCGATGGATCATTGATTTCTTTGCCATCTAGTTCACCTTGTCCTTGAAAGGCATTCCCAATGACTTAAGCAATTGGAACCCTTGTTCATCGTTTGGTGCGGTGGTAACCACTGAGATTTCCATCCCACGCAATTTATCGATTTTATCAAAGTCAATTTCTGGGAATACCAGTTGGTCGGTCAACCCTAATGTGAAGTTACCACGCCCGTCGAAACCGGTTGGTGGCAAACCACGGAAGTCACGTACACGTGGCAACGCGAGGTTGATAAGACGGTTTAGGAATTCCCACATCTTATCGCCACGCAAGGTTACCTTTGCCCCAATCGCACGCCCTTCCCGCAAGCGGAAATTAGCAATACTCTTTTTAGCAATGGTAACAACTGGTTGTTGCCCGGTGATGATCCGCAAGTCATTGACTGTTGCATCAACAGCTTTACTGTTGTCTAATGCTTCGCCGATCCCAACATTCACAACTACTTTTAGAATGCGAGGGGCTTCCATTACATTAGTAAGACTAAAGTCTTCCATCATTTGTGGAACAACTTCATCTAGATAGCGCTGGCGTAATTGGCTCATTGTCTATCTCACCTAGTCCAAGTCTGCGCCGCTATTACGAGCAACGCGGATCTTTTTACCATCTTCAACCCGGTAGCCAACACGCGTTAACTTTGTGCTGTCACTTGGGTCAACAACCATTACGTTTGAAGCATTGATTGGCGCTTCGAATTCGATTTTGCCAGCTTCAATTGGGCGTTGCCCACGTGTTTGTTGTTGTTTTTGATGTTTTGTGCGGACGTTTACGCCCTGCACAACGACACGATTTTTTTCTTTGAACACACGGATTACTTCGCCGCGTTGTCCTTTGTTTTTACCCGCAATTACTTCTACGGTATCGCCTTTTCGAATTTTCACCGAATTTCTCCTTCAACTACACAAATAGTTGAGTTACAGAACCTCTGGCGCGAGAGATACAATTTTCAAGTATCCCAAGTCGCGAAGTTCGCGAGCAACCGGGCCAAAGATGCGCGTACCTTTCGGGTTTTGCGTCTCACCGTCCAAAATGACAGCTGCGTTATCATCAAATTTGATGTAAGAGCCATCCCGACGGCGAACTTCTTTAGATGTACGCACAACAACTGCACGTACGATGTCGCTTTTCTTGACACCAGAATGCGGACTTGCATCCTTGATCGTCGCGACGACAACGTCACCAATGCCACCAGAGCGGCGAACTGAACCACCGAGCACGCGGATCACGAGGATTTCGCGAGCGCCCGAATTGTCAGCCACCTTCATGCGTGATTCTTGTTGGATCATGAGCTATACGTCTCCTTAGGCCTCGGCGCTAACCGCTTCCACGACTTCTTCTAAAGCCCAGCGTTTGCGTTTGCTCATCGGGCGGTGTTCTACAATCCGTACCCGATCGCCAATTTGGCAGCTGTTGCTTTCATCATGAGCCATATAGCGTTTAGAAGTGCGGATAACTTTCCGATACAACGGGTGCATCTTTGCGCTATCAACTTCTACAACAATGGTCTTATCCATTTTGTTGCTGGTAACTGTGCCCAGCAAACGGCGTTTAGTATCTGACATGAGTTACGCCTCTTCCTGACTTGCTTGACGTTTGCGTTGCTCAGTTAGCAAGCGTGCTAGCTGGCGGCGCAATTTTCTCGCCGTTGATGTGTCCGTAGATCCACCGAATGTATCGCTAAAACGCGCCCGAAAGATATCGTTGCGGGTTTCATCAATTTTTTCATTCAAAGCGATTTCTTCTAAAGCGACAATTTCAGAGTTTTTCATAATTGATTACCTCTATGCCCCTTCTTTTTGCCCGTCTTCAACACCTGGTTCAAGACGCTTATCTACAAACAACACAATGTCGTCAGTGGTTGCAGTCCCGAACTCAAAGCGAGAGCGGAATTGCGTTTTTACTGGGAACTTATGCATCGCAAGGCGCATGCCTTCACGAGCAATATCTTCTGGCACACCAGAAATTTCCATCAAAATGCGGCCTGGTTTTACGACAGCTACCCATCGATCTACAGACCCCTTACCTTTACCCATACGGGTTTCAGCAGCGCGTTTTGTTACTGGCTTGTCAGGGAAAATGCGAATGTACACTTTACCGCGGCGCTTCATATAGCGAACGAGTGCACGACGCGCAGCTTCAATTTGACGAGCCGTAACCCAACCCGGTGACGTTGCTTGAATAGCGAAATCACCAAAGTTGATTTGGGAACCGCGAAGCGCTTTACCGCGCATCCGGCCACGCTGTTGTTTACGATACTTGACGCGTTTTGGCATCAACATAACAGCTTACCTCTCAACAATATAACAAGCAAAGCGAAGCTTTACTCGCTGACGTAAACGTCAGTTGCGGCTGGCTCGTCTGTTAAGACATCACCGCGATAAATCCAAACCTTGACGCCAATTTTGCCATAGGTTGTGGTTGCTTCAGAATGAGCGTAGTCAATGTCAGCACGAAGCGTTTGCAGAGGCACCCGCCCGTCACGCATCCATTCACGACGACCCATGTCAGAACCGTTCAAACGCCCAGCAACCATAATCTTGATGCCTTTAGCACCATTACGCATGGATTGTTGGATAGCGCGTTTCATTGCCCGGTTGTGACCAATGCGGCGTTCTAATTGACCAGCGACGTTGTCGGCGACCAATTTTGCAGCTGTATCAGGGTTTTCGATTTCTTCAACATCGACCTTGATTGGCGTACCGCATAATTTTTCCAAACGGCTCCGCAATTCTTTTACTTGCGCACCACGGCGACCGATAACGATGCCAGGCTTTGCAGTGTGAATTGTGATGTGCACCAAGTTCGGGAAACGTTCAATTTCTACTTTAGAAATTGATGCCCGTGGGTTTACATCAAAAACCGTCTTACGAATTGCGAAATCTTCATGAAGTTGATCAGTGTACTTGGTGCCTTCTGCAAACCAGCGGGCTTCCCAGTCCTTCACAATCTTCAGACGAAATCCTATCGGATGTACTTTACGACCCATTTAGTTACCTCGTTCCAAGTCGTCGTATGACGCTAACATCACCGAAACATGAGACATGCGGCGACGGATTGGCTTTACGCGACCACGAGCACCAAATTTGAAGCGTTTGCCTAATTTGGTTGGGCCTTCATTAGCGAAGATTGTATGTACATACAGATCTTCAGCATCTAAATCGTTGTTTTCTTCAGCGTTTGCAATTGCAGAGCGCAAAAGTTTTGCAACGTCTTTAGCAGAATCTTGAGGCATGAAGTCAAGCATTGTAAGCGCTTCAATCGCAGAGCGACCGCGAACTTGATCAATAACCAAGCGCACTTTTTGTACTGAACCATGCAGGCGGTTCGCTGAGGCTTTTACCAGAGTTTGTTCTTCCATCTGATTATCCTCTAGCGTACCTTTGAACGGCCATCATGACCGCGGTAGGTGCGTGTTGGTGCGAATTCGCCCAACTTGTGTCCAACCATGTTTTCCGTAATATAGATTGGAACGTGACGGCGGCCATCGTGGACGCCAATCGTGTGACCAACCATCTGTGGAAAGACAGTGCTGGAGCGGCTCCAAGTGCGGATCGCGCGCTTTTCGCCCTTTTCGTTCATCTTTTCAATCTTCGCAAGAAGCTTGGGTTGGACGAACGGACCTTTCTTTAGTGATCTACTCATCGTTTATCTCCTACCGACGCTTCTTACCGCGACCGCGCACGATGTACTTGTCGGACGTCTTGTTGCGACGTGTTTTGGTACCGAGAGCACTGCGACCCCATGGGGTTTTTGGATGCTTCATACCAACACCTTGGCGACCTTCACCACCACCATGTGGGTGATCGTTCGGGTTCATCGCAGACCCGCGAACCGTAGGGCGAATACCCATGTGGCGCTTGCGACCTGCTTTACCAAGCTTGATGTTTTGATGTTCCATGTTGCCAACTGAACCAATAGTGGCCAGACAGCGCATGAGGATTAAGCGAACCTCGCCAGATGGCAAGCGAACTTGTGCGTAATCGCCTTCTTTTGCAACCAATTGCGCTGCAACGCCAGCTGAGCGAGCAATCTGACCGCCCTTCCCTGGTTGCATTTCAATGTTGTGAATTTGCGTACCGAGTGGAATGTTAGCCAATGGCAATGTATTACCAGGGCGAACTTCAACACTCTTGCCAGCTTCTACAACATCACCAACTTTCAAACCAACTGGTGCGATGATGTAGCGCTTTTCGCCGTCTGCATAATGCAGCAAAGCGATGCGGCAGGTGCGATTTGGATCGTATTCAATCGTCGCGACCTTTGCTGGAACGTCAAACTTGTTGCGTTTGAAGTCAATAATCCGATAGTGTCGGCGTGAGCCACCACCGCGATGGCGCACCGTAATGCGACCTTGGTGGTTACGACCAGCGCGATTGCCTTTTGAAACGAGCAGGCTTTTCAACGGCTTTGAAGTTGTAATTTCTTCAAAGGTATACCCTGACATGTTACGGCGGCCAGGTGAAGTTGGCTTATAAACTTTAATAGGCATTACTTCACCCCTTCAAATTCAGCAATTGTTTGGCCTTCAGCCAACCAAACCAACGCCTTCTTATATTCTGGCTTGCGCACAACTGTCTTGCGGCTTGCACGTGAACGTGTTGTTTTCGCAGGCATGCGGCTAGTGGTTACTTTGACAGCATCCACGCCGAACAATTCTTTCAATGCTTCTTTGATTTGCGTCTTGTTAGCGCGCACATCAACAACGAATGCATATTGATTGAATTTACCGTTTTGAAAGTTAGCCTTTTCCGTAATTAGCGGCCTACGGAGCACGTCATATACTGTCAACATGTTAAGCCTCCAACCCCAGATAAGACTGGATCACATTCAAAGCATCCAGTGACATCACGATTTGATCGCTGTTGAGCAGATCACGGATGTTTAGGTAACCAGCGTGCAAGTAATTGGCTTTTTCCAAGTTGCTCACTGATTTTTTCAAATTTTCGTTGCTGTTATCGGTTAGGACCAACGTCTTCCCGTTATTAGCACCCAATGCTGCCAACATTTCAACCGCAGACTTTGTCTTCGGGCTATCAACACTTGAAGCGTCTAGCACGATGATGTCACCAGCTTTTACGGTCAATGCAGAACGTAGAGCTGCGCGGCGCATTTTGCGTGGCATGTCTTGGTTATAACTGCGTGGGCGTGGGGTATGCACCTTACCACCCTTCGCAAAGATTGGTGAACGGCGGCTACCAGCACGAGCACGACCTGTGCCCTTTTGGCGCCATGGCTTTGCACCACCACCGCGAACTTCACCACGTGATTTTGTTTTATGCGTCCCTAAACGTGCGTTTGCCAATTGGCGAAGCAGCGCTTGGTGCATCAAATCTTTATTTATCGGTGCATCGAAGATATCTTCTGGCAAGTCGACTTGATCGACTGTTGCACCTTTACTATTTTTTACGTCAACTTTCATTTTTGCACTCTCAGCATTACTGCCAGATTACTTTTTTACTGCTTCCTTGATCACAATCAAAGAGCCTTTTGCTCCTGGAATGCTACCTTTCACAGCGATTAAGTTGCGCTCGGCATCTGCCAGCATAATGCGCAAGTTCTGAACAGTCACGCGATCGGTGCCCATGCGCCCAGACATACGAGTGCCTTTAAGTACGCGACCTGGGGTTGCACACTGACCAATTGAACCTGGTGCACGTGCGCGATCTGACTGACCGTGAGTGATTTGAGCGCCGCTAAAACCGTGGCGTTTCATCCCACCCTGGAAGCCTTTACCTTTACTTACGCCTACGACGTCGACAAAATCGCCAACTTCGAAAACATCAGCATTCAAGGCATCGCCTTCAGCGACTGATACGTCGCCATTCACACGGAATTCACGTAGGTAACGCATGTTGCCTAGTTCCGCGCGTTTTAGGTGACCCTTCTGGCCTGCGGTTAACCGTTGTTCTTTTGTCTCGTCATATGCGAGTTGAACAGCTTGATAACCATCTTTGTCTTTATTTTTGATTTGTGAGACAAAGCAAGGACCAGCTTCAATGACGGTGACTGGCGTAACAACGCCATCTTCGTCAAAGAGTTGAGTCATCCCTAGTTTTTTTCCTAAAAGATTTTTCATTTAGTATCTCCAGCTTAGTGCTAAACCATTGGCTGGCGCAGTAAGACACTCAATACAAATTGAATGCCACAGCCGCCTTTCCTAGAGTTTGATTTCAATATCAACACCTGCAGGCAGATTTAACCGCATGAGGGTGTCAATTGTTTTTGAGTCCGGATCCACAACATCGATCAAACGTTTGTGGGTACGGATTTCAAAGTGTTCGTGAGAGTCTTTGTCAATAAATGTACTGCGGCGAACGGTATAGCGTTCTAGTTTGGTCGGCAGTGGAACCGGACCTACAACTTTAGCGCCTGTGCGTTCTGCGGTACTGACAATACGGCGTGCGGATTGATCCAACACGCGGTGATCGTAAGCTTTGAGTCGGATGCGAATTTTTTGCTTAGCCATGCTTTTATGCCAAAATCTTGGTGATAATACCTGCGCCGACGGTTAGACCGCCTTCACGGATAGCGAATTTAGACCCTTGTTCGAGCGCTACTGGAGCGATCAATTCAACAGTCATCTCAACGTTGTCACCAGGCATGACCATGTCAACACCATCCGGCAACTCAATCGCACCAGTCACATCCAATGTACGGATGTAGAACTGCGGGCGATATCCTTTGAAGAAGGCTTTATGACGTCCGCCTTCATCTTTGGTCAAAATATATACTTCAGCAACGAACTTTGTGTGTGGCGTGATGCTGTCAGGCTTTGCCAACACTTGTCCGCGTTGAATTTCTTCACGTTTGGTCCCGCGAAGCAAGATACCTGCGTTGTCACCAGCTTGACCTTGGTCTAAGCTTTTGTGGAACATTTCAACACCGGTAACTGTGGTCTTCGTTGTGTCTTTCAGACCAATAATCGCAATTTCTTCGCCAACTTTGATAATGCCACGTTCGATCCGACCGGTTACAACTGTACCGCGACCTTTGATGCTGAACACATCTTCAACTGGCATCATGAATGGCTTATCGATGTCACGTTCCGGCGTCGGAATGTACGCATCAACTTGCGCCATCAATTCACGAATTGGTGCATAAGCAGCGTCACTAGGATCATCTGCTTCTAGCGCCTTCAATGCAGACCCCATTACCACTGGCGTATCATCGCCAGGGAAATCGTAGCTGTCTAGCAGTTCGCGCAGTTCCATTTCGACTAGCTCAAGGAGTTCTTCGTCGTCCATCATGTCTACTTTGTTCATGAAGACAACAATGTAAGGAACTTCAACTTGGCGTGCCAACAACACGTGTTCACGCGTTTGCGGCATTGGGCCGTCTGGAGCGCTAACCACTAGGATTGCACCGTCAATTTGCGCAGCACCAGAAATCATATTCTTGATGTAGTCGCGGTGACCCGGCATATCGACGTGAGCATAGTGACGATCAGCTGTTTCATACTCAACGTGAGAAATAGCAATCGTGATCCCACGCGCGCGTTCTTCTGGCGCATTGTCAATTTGATCAAATGCTTGGAAGTTTGCTGAACAGCCCGGTTCAATTGAAAGGAATTTTGTAATCGCAGCGGTCAATGTGGTCTTACCGTGATCGACGTGACCCATTGTGCCGATGTTTACATGCGGCTTACTTCTGTCGAATGTTTCTTTTGCCATGATTCTTTACCCTAAGAAGCGCAGAAACGCCTAGCTATTGCTACCTTTCAAGATTTCGTCAGCAATGTTGCGTGGAACTTCACCGTATGAGTCAAATTCCATGGTAAACACACCGCGACCTTGTGTCCGAGAGCGCAAGTCACTTGAGTAACCGAACATCTCAGAAAGAGGTGCAATCGCCTGAACAACTTGCGCGTTACCCATTTGGGTCATCCCCGCAATATTGCCACGGCGTGAGCTCAAGTCACCCATAATGTCACCCAAATATTCTTCTGGGATCGTGACATCAAGCTTCATCATTGGTTCTTGCAAAACTGGCTTACCGCGTTTGAAACCGTCTTTGAAAGCCATTGACCCAGCCAACTCAAATGCCATTTGGCTTGAGTCAACATCATGGTATGAGCCATCATAAAGAACAATCGCGACGTCAGTTACTGGATACCCAGCCAAAACGCCAGATTCTGCAGCAGCACGCGCACCAGATTCTACTGATGGAATAAATTCACGAGGAATTGAACCACCGACAATCTTGTTTTCAAACGTGATGCCTGTACCTGGTTCACCTGGCTCCATGCTCAATGTAACGTGCGCAAACTGACCGCGACCACCAGATTGTTTCTTGTAGCGCAAGTCTACTTTTTCAACAGCCTTTGTCATCGCTTCACGGTAAGACACGCGTGGTGTACCGATGTTTGCTTGCACATTGAATTCACGCATCATGCGGTCAACAAGAATTTCAAGGTGAAGTTCACCCATCCCTGAAATAATGGTTTGACCTGATTCATCAGATTCAACTTTGAATGTAGGATCTTCTTCTGCAAGCTTGTGCAGAGCTTCACCCATCTTGTCCAAGTCGCTTGAGCTTTTTGGCTCAACAGAAATTGAAATTACTGGTTCTGGGAAGTCGATGCTTTCCAAGACAATTTGATTGTCTGAGTCTGACAGCGTATCACCGGTGAAGGTGTGCTTGAAGCCAAGTACAGCAGCGATATCGCCTGCACCAACGCTCTTCACTTCTTCACGGCGGTCAGCATACATGCGGATCAAGCGCCCTACCCGTTCTTTCTTACCCTTAGAGGTATTTTCAATACGAGTACCTTGTTCAATCACACCAGAGTACACGCGGAAGTATGTCAACTTACCCATGTATGGATCAGTCACAAGCTTGAATGCAAGCGCAGCTAGTGGCTCATTGTCACTCGGCTTACGTTCGATTTCATCTTCAGTGCGTGGGATTGTTCCTTTTACAGCAGGAACGTCTAGTGGAGAAGGCAAGTAGTCGATGACTGCATCAAGAACTGGCTGAACACCTTTGTTCTTTAGCGCAGTACCACAGAAAACTGGATTGATATCGTTAGCGATACAAGCCTTACGCAATGCAACCTTCAGTTGCTCTAGCGTTGGCTCTTCACCTTCGAGGTACATTTCCATCAAGTCGTCATCGGTTTCAGAAATCTTTTCAATCATTTCTGAACGTGCGGCTTGTGCAGCTTCCATCAATTCAGCTGGAATGTCACTGTACTCACGTTGCGCACCGAGTTTGTCTTGCCAAGTGATTGCTTGCATAGTCAGCAAGTCAACAACACCAGCAAACAGATCTTCAGCGCCCATTGGCAGCTGCATTTTCACTGGGTTAGCACCCAAGCGATCTGCAATCATTTGTACAGCGCGGTCAAAGTCCGCCCCTACCCGGTCCATCTTGTTGATGAAACAGATCCGAGGAACTTTGTAGCCATCTGATTGACGCCAGACAGTTTCTGATTGCGGTTCAACACCTTGTACAGCGTCAAACACAACAATACCGCCATCAAGAACACGCAAACAGCGTTGTACTTCAGCAGTAAAGTCAATGTGACCCGGCGTATCAATAATATTGATAACGTGGCCGTCCCACTCAGCTGTAATCGCAGCAGACACAATCGTGATACCACGTTCGCGCTCTTGGTCCATCCAGTCTGTTACGGTCGTGCCATCATCAACACTACCGATGCGATGCGTTTTACCTGTGTAATACAGAATACGCTCACTGGTTGTCGTTTTACCTGCGTCAACATGGGCAATAATCCCAATGTTGCGCACCTTGTTCATTTTTGTTTTCGCGTTAGACATTTTTTCTACCAGATATTAATCAGGTGATTTTTGTTTTTATACGACGTCTAGAAACGGTAGTGACTGAAAGCACGGTTGCTTTCTGCCATCTTGTGCGTTTCTTCTTTGCGGCGGATTGCTGAACCAGTCCCATTGGCTGCGTCCATCAATTCATTGGCCAACTTTTCAGCCATTGAACGACCACTGCGGCTGCGTGCTGCAGCAATAATCCAACGCATAGCGAGGGCTTCGCGGCGATCAGCAGCAACTTCGATTGGCACCTGATAAGTTGCACCACCAACACGGCGAGGCTTAACCTCAACTGCTGGCGCTACAGTCTTCAATGCATCAGCCATTACTTCAATGCCTGGCTTGCCTGCGCGTTGCTCGATCAAATCGAACGCGTTATAAATAACACGTTGCGCAGTGCTTTTCTTCCCACTAATCATCATTCGGTTAACGAACATTGAAATTGTGGTGCTCTTGTATTTTGGATCCGGTGCTACCGGACGTCTGTCTGGCTTAAATCGACGTGCCATATTAGTTCTCCGCGAGAGGATTAACTCGCAATTTATCCTTTAGGCTTTTTGCTGCCGTATTTAGAACGACCTTGACGACGTGCATCTACACCCGTGGTATCTAATGTCCCACGAACGATGTGATAGCGCACACCAGGCAAGTCCTTTACACGCCCACCACGCACCAACACAACACTGTGCTCTTGCAAGGTGTGACCCTCACCGCCAATGTAGGCAGATACTTCCAAGCCGTTTGTCAAACGCACACGCGCAACTTTGCGCAGCGCCGAGTTAGGCTTCTTAGGTGTTTGGGTCCGCACAACCGTACATACCCCACGTTTTTGTGGAGCGCCTTTCGGCTGACGGACACGGCGTTGTTTATTTGCGTTATATGTGTATTGCAGAGCAGGCGCAGTACTCTTTTTAGTCTTAGACTTGCGGCCTTTTCTGACGAGTTGATTGATAGTCGGCATAGTATATTTTTAGCTTTTCTTGATTTGCTCTTGCCTAGATTTTCGCAACAAACGGGGTCACCGTACAAATTATTACCAGTACGGTGACCCCGAATGCCTATTTACTATTTATTGTTCCGGCCTCAGTAAGCGTTTGCCCACCGAGCGGCTTGCGAGTTATCGACGAAGACCTATATTAACACAGCGCTAATGCACTGTCAACACATTCGGTAATTAGCGACGACCAAGGTCTAATAGCCCCATCCCACCCATTCGTGGTGCACGGCTACGCTCGTCATCTTTACCAAACTTGATTACTTCGCCGCCGTCAGTTGTTGCTTCTACAGCAAGGCCTAGACTTTGAAGTTCTTTCACGAGCACGCGGAACGACGCTGGAATACCAGGTGATTCGATCGGCTCGCCTTTTACAATTGATTCGTAGGTCTTGACACGCCCTTGCACATCATCTGACTTGACCGTCAGCATTTCTTGCAAGATGTGTGCAGCGCCGTACGCTTCAAGTGCCCACACTTCCATTTCACCGAAGCGTTGCCCACCAAACTGCGCCTTACCACCAAGCGGTTGCTGCGTTACCAGCGAGTAAGGACCTGTTGAGCGTGCGTGCGCCTTATCTTCAATAAGGTGAGAGAGTTTCAGCATGTGCGTGTACCCAACCGTTACTGGTTGATCATACGCTTCACCGGTCATCCCGTCAGTGAGTGTCATTTTGCCAAGGGTTGGCATTGGCGCTTCAGTTTTCATCATGACTGAAGTTGCAAACTCGCGTAGCGCATCGCCCTTCATACCACTTGGAACTTCACCACCATTGTCGGCAGCCCAAACTTTCAGACACAGGTCTACTGCGTTAGCGTCTACTTCTTCAATAGTGAAGCCATCAGCAACACCTTCTTCAAAGGTCAACACTTCATCAGCAGTATAGCCATGCTCGCCAGCCCAAACGGCCAGCACTGCGCGACGCGCATAGTTGATGTCAGTCATCAAGCGATCGATATCAAACTGTGACCCGATCCATGCTTCTAGATAGAGTAATGTCGCATCGACATCATCTTCTAGCATTTCTGGATCATAATCTTGTTCTTTCAACCAATCCCAAGCGCGGTTTTGCGCTTCATCCCAAGCGCGGTCAATCAACCAAGCACGGGCCAATTCAGCTTCAACTTCATGCTCATTCGCACTGTCAAACACTGGCACAACTGCACGGAACCCTAGGCGGTCAGCTGACCAACCCAAGTGAGTTTCCAAGATTTGACCAATATTCATCCGACCCGGCACACCCAGTGGATTGAGGATAATGTCAATCGGGGTACCGTCTTCTAAGTAAGGCATATCAGCAATTGGCACAACTTTAGAGATAACACCTTTGTTACCGTGGCGCCCTGCCATCTTGTCCCCTGCGGTCAACTTCCGACGTTGCGCAACAGAAACGCGCACCATCTTGTCAACACCAGCAGACAAGTCGCTGTGTTCATCACGCGTAAAGACACGCACGTCCACAACCTTACCCTTTTCACCATGCGGCAAGCGCAAGGATGAGTCTTTTACTTCACGGGCTTTTTCACCGAAAATTGCGCGTAGCAACTTTTCTTCCGGTGACAATTCTTTTTCACCCTTTGGCGTGATCTTCCCGACAAGAATGTCGTTTGGACCCACATCCGCACCGATACGAACAATCCCGTTTTCATCAAGATCTTTCAGCGCGTCTTCACCGACATTTGGAATGTCGTATGTAATTTCTTCTGGACCCAACTTGGTGTCACGTGCTTCGACTTCGTGCTTTTCAATATGGATTGAGGTGAACTTGTCGTTGCGAACCAAGCGTTCTGAGATCAAAATAGCATCTTCATAGTTACCACCTTCCCATGAAAGGTAAGCAACCAACACGTTTTGACCCAGCGCCAAGTGACCACCATCCGTAGATGAAGAGTCAGCGATGATATCGCCCTTCTTCACACGTTGACCCTTTGCCACAATCGGGCGTTGGTCAATACAGGTGCTTTGGTTAGAGCGTTGGAACTTGCGCAAGCGATAGACTTGGCGATCGTCGCCTTCTTGCAGAAGCACGTCCTTACCAGTCACACTTACAACTTCGCCGTCATTTTGCGCAATCACAACCTGACCTGAGTCGCGGGCTGCGTAGTGCTCCATCCCAGTTGAGACGATTGGCACTTCTGGGCGCAACAGTGGCACAGCTTGCGCCTGCATGTTAGATCCCATCAACGCGCGGTTAGCATCGTCATGTTCTAGGAATGGAATAAGCGAAGCAGAAATCCCTACAATTTGGCGCGGTGCCACATCCATGTAGTCAACATCTGTTGTGCTAGCAAAAATAAACTTAGATGAAGAACGGCATGACACACGAGGGCGCACAAACTCATCAAGCTTGTTGAGTGGCGTGTTCCCTTGCGCAATCACATAGCGATCTTCAACGTCAGCTGAAAGATACAGCGTTTCTGAAGATGCGAATGGTGCAATTGGAATCATGGTCTTTTTGCCAAGCTTCGCAATTTGCTCTGCCAATTCAGCGGTAATCATGTCACCGCGTTCAGCGATTTCATTACCGTCTTTATCTTCAATATCATCCCAAGCCCGGCGGCCGACTAGGTCGTCGCTGGTTGCTGAGAGTTCTTTGATAACTTTGCGGTATGGCGTTTCAATAAAGCCAAACTCATTGACCTTTGCATAGCCTGCCAAACGACCAATCAGACCAATGTTTGGACCTTCAGGCGTTTCAATCGGGCAGATGCGGCCGTAGTGAGAGTGGTGAACATCACGCACATCAAAGCCTGCACGTTCACGGCGCAGACCACCCGGACCCAACGCAGAGACGGTACGCTTGTGCCGCAATTCTGCTAGCGGATTGGTTTGATCCATAAATTGTGACAACTGACTTGAGCCAAAGAACTCACGTACAGCAGCAACAACTGGGCGAATGTTGATCAAGCTCACCGGTGAGATGTTTTCTTGATCACGGATTGACATCCGTTCGCGGATCACGCGTTCCGTGCGGCGCAAGCCAACACGCAATTTGTTTTGAATAAGCTCACCAACAGTCTTGACGCGGCGATTACCAAGGTGATCGATATCGTCTGCAAATTCAACACCGTTGTTGATGTTGATCATGCGTTTGACGAGCGCAATAATGTCATGCTTGCTAACGTTGCGATGCGTCAATGGAACAACATCGTGCAGGTCAAGCTTTTGGTTCAGCTTGTAACGCCCCACTCTTTCAAGGTCGTAACGACGTTGATCAAAGAGTTGCTGCTGCATGTATTCACGCGCGTTATCCAACGTGGCTGGATCGCCAGGCCGCATGCGCTTGTAAAATTCAATCAGTGCTTCTTCAGCAATGGTGCGTTTGCCTAGTTCCCAAACCGGCTCTTGGCGCATTGAAGACACGATGTACTGGCGATCGACGTCGGTATCGACATCGGTAAAGAGCGCCAAGATTTCTTCATCAGTCCCTTCAAGGATTGGGCTTTCTTCTAATCCGTCAGATACAGCAGCAAGTGCGCGCAACAGAATTGAAACTGGAACGGTACGTTTGCGGTTGAATTTCACTGCAACGTGATCGTTTTTACGTGTTTCAAATTCCATCCAAGCGCCGCGATCTGGAATAAGTTTCGCTGCAGCTTGCATACGGCCAGTTGTGCGATCTTCTTCAGCTTCAAAGTAAACACCCGGAGAGCGAATAAGCTGAGATACCACAACACGCTCGGTGCCGTTCACAATGAACGTCCCCTTTGGCGTCATGACTGGGAAGTCACCCAAGAAGATGTCTGACACAACAGGTTCTGGCACGTCATCACCGGTCAACAATACCTTTGAGTACAGTGGAGCTGAGTATGTCAAATCACGGTCAAGACATTCGTCTACGCCGTATTTTGGATCTTCAAACCAATACGAAAGATCCCACTCTTTTGCTTCCTCTGAACGACCAGGGAAGTAAAGCTTCATCCCTTCATTGAAGGATGTAATTGGTGAGATCTCGTTGAACAGTTCAAATAACCCTTCGGTTCTGAACCACTCAAATGATTCGAGTTGAATTTGAATCAGCGTGGGAAGGCTAAATTTTGTTGTCGAACGAGCATACGACTTGAGACCCTTGGCTGATGTCATTTATAGAATTCTCCTTGGAATGGGTGAAAACCAAGATGTGTTATCACACACCTTAACTGCAAACACGCACCTAATTTGTACAGGCACGCGCAATTGATGATCTTATCAAAAAGACCTAAATAGGTCAATGGATTTGTAAAAACTATTTTCAAACGTTAGTTGATTGGGGTTCCACGCGATAAATAACGCCAATCGCGGAACAACCCGACTTTGCTTGGCAATTGCAAAGACTGTTCAAACCGGGCTGGGCGTAACCCAAAGTAGCGCATTACACTGTGCAATTCACACGCCCGATTTACGGCAAAGTGATCTAACCAAAGCGAAGAAAGCGCCGTCTCTTTGTATCGCCGCCGAAACATCTTGGTTAGAAAGCGCACATACGGAACCGGCATCGGCGTGATGCGCCGCCGACGGCCACTTTGTGCCATTACAAGCTCAGCAATGTTTTGCAGGCTCAGGAATTCCGGCCCACCCACAGATAACACTTGGCGCGTCAGGCCGGGATCATCCAAACTCCACTCAATACAGGTGACAAGGTCGTCAACCCATAATGGCTGCAAACGGATTTGCCCATCGCCTGGCAAAAAGAATACGCCGGGTGAGACGTGCGCCAAAGCGGCTAGTAATGTCGTGAAGCGATCTTCAGGGCCATGCAACAAACTACTTTTGATAATTGTATAAGGCACCCTGCTTTGCAAGATCAACTCTTCAATCTGGCCCTTGATGCGATACAACGGAAATGCCGAGGCAGAATTCGCACCTAGATGGGAAATATAGACAAAGCGTCGTATCCCAACTTCTTCGGCGGCTTCTAACAAGCGCCGCGTGCCTTCATAATCTACAGCTTTGAGTTGTTTAGGATCACCAGACTTTTCAGCACTGGCTAAGTGCACAATCGTATCGACACCTACAAGCGCAGCCCGAATTTCGCGGAAGCCAACCAACCCAGACACGGCCACCTGCAACGGCAAACCACGCGGCAAGTTCGGCTCCTTTTTTGAAGGCCGAATTAGTGCGCGGACGTCTTCCCCGTTTTCAACAAGGCGTGGAATAAGTTGGCGGCCAACAAAACCAGTGGCGCCGGTAACCAAGATCATGTTTGAAGCTTAGCGGTAAATAAAAAGGCGTCTTACCCAAGACGCCTTTTTATTGAGTTCAATACAGCAATCGTATGGACTAAATTGCTTTGAGATAGTCTTGCAACTTCTTGCGATGCGTTGGATGGCGTAAGCGGCTAAGCGCTTGTGCTTCGATCTGGCGCACACGTTCCCGCGTCACACCCATCTTTTTACCAACTTCTTCTAGCGTGTAAGACTCACCGTCCAACAGCCCGTAACGTAGTTGCAAAATGCGAACTTCGCGCGGCGGCAACTCAGACAAAACTTCCTGCAACTGTTCGCGCAGTAAGTTTTTGGTTGCTTGCTCTGCTGGTGCTGGGCTGTCTTCATCTTCAATAAAGTCACCAAGCGTTGAATCCTCTTCATCATCGGTTGGCATTTCCAACGAAAGTGGACGCCGTGCGATTTGGATCATATCTTCAACTTTCTTAGGCGTAACCTCAAGTTCAGCTGCGATTTCTTCAGTTGTTGGATCCCGCCCAAGCGCCTGCGTTAGTGCATGCGACACGCGCAAGAGTTTATTGATTTGGTCACCCATGTGCACCGGCACACGAATGGTCCGGCCTTGATCTGCAATAGCACGCGTTACTGCTTGGCGAATCCACCAAGTGGCGTAGGTACTAAACTTGTGACCACGGTGATAGTCAAATTTCTTAGCAGCACGCAACAGGCCAATGTTCCCTTCTTGAATAAGATCCAAGAATGGCACACCCCGCCCGATGTATTTTTTAGCAACACTAATGACCAAACGCGAGTTTGCTGTCACGAGGTGTTCACGCGCATCCATGCCATCGTCAATGTCAGCACTTAGCTGGCGACGATCGTCTGGCGCAATCCGCCCACCCTCATCAAGGGTTTCTTGAGCTTGCACCATTTTTTCCATGCGCTTCGCAAGCCAGACTTCTTCTTCAGCAGTCAGCAATGGCACTTTCCCGATCTCTTTTAAGTAGAGACCGATCGTGTCATCAACATCAACGTTTGGCAGCGCATTGTTGCCAATCGTGTTAGATGTTTTACTTGTGCGACGGCGACGACTAGGTTTTTCATCTTCTAGTTCATCTTCGTCTACGGGTTCTGCTGCCAATTTATCGACAACATCAATCCCAGCCTCAAGCAAGGCCGCATTCGCTTCATCGAGTTGCTGAATATCTTGTTCAGCTTCTGGGAACACTTTAAGGATGTCATCATAAGTGATGGCACCTTGCTGCTTCCCTAACTCAATCAGCTGTTCAATGCGCGGATTCTCTTCAGACGAAAGAATGCCTTCTTGAATTTCCGCCTCGATGTCATTATCGACATCAGCCGGCGTTGCAGCGGCATCCACGACTGGAGCAGCAACCGGCACAACAGGTGCGAGTTCTTCTGCAGGTTTATTTGATTTTGATTTTTTTGAGCTTTTGTTACTTGCCATAAAAAAGAGCAATTTGCCGAACGCCAATCGCTTTATTGTGATTAACCGTTGGTAATGCTTAGTAAAGTAAACAACAAAACAGGGTGTAAATGCAACCCTCGTTGTTTATCTAGTGTAGCATTTAATAGATGCAATACGTTATTAATTGATCATGAAAACGGGTCAGACTATACCCGACTCCGCACAATATTGCCAATTATTCGATGTTTTTTGAAAAACGACTTGCTAACGAAGCAACACATCTAGTTGTGTAATTGTTGCGATCACGATATCGGAGCCATTTGGCGCCACAATATAATGGCCGCCCTGTACTGAAGTTTGGTTGCCAACGCGAATTTGCGCAAGCTGGACAGTACCTTGATAAAGTGTAATCTCTAATTGCGCTGGCGTCAGACCAAATACTGCCGCGTCATTTTGCAGCACGCCGAGAGCATCACCATAAGCGGCCGACAACAAGCTCACCACGGCTATATTAATGGACTGTGCCAACTGCTCGTTGGTCACACCTTCACCAATCCAAACCCCAGTCTCACTGCGAAGATACGCCCACGCCAACTCTTCATCTGGGGCAGAGATCACAATCCGGTCCGCTTGCATTTGCTGCGTTGGGCTGAATAACGGCTGCAACGTTGTTGGCTCAACAATCCGTTTTGTCGGATCATCTCGCAGAACCAGCACCGCACAGAGCACCGCAATCAGGGTAGCAGCGGCCAATAGCCAGTCTGATTTACGCATCTTATTTACGCGCCCGGCGGCTAACCCGCACAGATAACCCAACCCCAATCACAAGCAACATTGGTAACACCCAAACAATCGCAATAAAACGCACCTGATCTGTCAGTGTAATGATTTGATGGCTGTTGTCAACCGCAGCGCGGGGCGTTAATTGAATTGCATTCAAATCACCAATCAGCCAGTTTGCAGAGTTTTCAAACAGCAAGGCATTATTTGGGAATTGCTGCAACACCGCATTGGAGACAAAATCCACATCGCCAATCGCTAATACCACCCCATCAGAGGCAATATTTTCCGCCACGCCAACAATAGTCAGGCCCGTGAGCGCTTCTTTTTCTGCGATCAAACCATCAACAGCGATTGCGCTGGCAGCATTGCTGGTTTCTGCCAAGCTGCTGGTTGTAACGTCTGCACTGTCTGCTAATTGGATAGACCGCGCAGTGCGTAAAAAGATCGACAAGTCTAACAATCCTTCTGAAATTGGATGCGGCGCATAGTTCCAGATGAGCGGATTTACCGGACTCCCCAACACAGAGTAAGAGAAGTCTGACACTAAGTCTGGCTGAAGCGTCAGCCCCCACGCTTCGCTAATGTACGTCTCAAGCCGCTGCGGATCTGCGGTTTCAGGCGAGTCGCTTAGTAACAGCAACTTGCCCCCTTGCGCTAAGTACGTATCAACTGCGGCGATCT
This sequence comes from Anaerolineales bacterium, assembly GCA_020630175.1. GTDB lineage: Bacteria > Chloroflexota > Anaerolineae > Anaerolineales > UBA6668 > JAHDIM01. The sequence continues at coordinate 99,510 of JAHDBW010000001.1, read as the reverse complement.
CAGCAGCAGAGAATTCAGAGACGGCACCTGCAATCACCACCAAATTCGCATCCGCAGGCACCCCGCCCGTTAGCAGGTTGAGATCCGCCGTTTGAATGCCGCGCTGATTGAGACGGGCATTCAGTGTAGACAGTCCGATCTCCGTACCATCTGCAATATTGTTTTCGCCGTGGCCTGTTACAAAGTAAAGCTGGCGCGTACGCGGATTGAGCGCATTAAACATGGCGTTGGTTAGCTCACCTTCAGTAAGTAAGCGAACCCGGACGCGCGTATCGCCATTCAAAATCAAGAGCGTGGCATCTTCAACCACGGCATACTCACGGGCTAGAGTTGGATTTACATCGGGATCTACCAATTGATAATCAAATGCGCCATTGCTTGCTAGCCGATATTGATTGAGCAACTCTTCAGCACGCTGCCGACGCCCCCCACTGGCATTGGTATAAAAGCCGATTGCAGATACATTTGGCGGCAAGTCTTGCACGACAGCCAGCGATTCGGGTGCTAGGGTATTGCTGCCGTTGGCAGAAACATCTAAGCGGATACGGTAACGCGGATGAAACCCAATAATGTTGATGCTAATCAGCAAAATTAGAATAAGCGTTGTTCGGAGAGCAGATCTAAACATAAGTGCGCTAACGTTGCCGCTGCAAGCTTGCGGTCGCAATGGACAAGAACCCAATCGTTAGCGAGGCAAAATAGATCAAATCGCTGCTATCAATTACGCCTTGCGCGAAGCTATCGCGAAAGTGACTGCTGAGATCTGAATAGCGAATGACTGTTGTGACGGATTCTGGTAAGCCAATCAAGCCTAACTCCAGCGTTGCGGCGGCTAGCCCAATCACCCAAAGCGTGAGCGTGATCACGCTAGAAATTGCCACTGAAGCCAATACCGTTTTGGCAACAACTGAAGAGAAAATGCCAATCGCCAACGTTGCGGCAAAAACACAGAGCGCGCCAAAAAACACCGCATAAATAGACCCAAGGTCTAAATTGGCAAATAACAACGCGCTAATCGGCAACCAAAGTGCAGTCAGCACAATCACAAGCGCCAATCCAAACACGCCCAGCCATTTGCCAATCACAAGCTGCCAATGCGTGACTGGCGTTAGCTGTAGCAGTTCTAACGTGCCGCGCTGACGTTCACCGGCAAATGTGCGCATGGTCATAAACGGTGCGGTAAACAAAGCCAAGGTTAGAAACGCACTGTTGATCACGCCCGTTTGCAATGGTTGTCCCGGCTGAACAGAGGAAATAAAGATCAACCCCAGAATCACCATATATAAAAGGACAAAGATATAGCCCCCGACACCGGTAAAGTATTGGCGAAATTCACGCCACGCAATTGTAAAGACGCGCATATTTGAATTAGCTGCTCTGTGTGAGCAAGTCTAGATAAATATCTTCCAAGTTGTTTTCAAGCGCAGTAAACGCATCAACCGCAAAGCCCTGCCCGACGATCTCTGCCAAAATATCGCTCTTGCTAACGGCTGGCTCTAAATACAAGACAAACCGCGCTGCCGCAGTCTGGCTTACTGATTGGCACCAGGCACGGCTCGTGACAAACGTTTCAAAGCCGGTGCTGTCTTGCACTTGCACATCAACTGCCGTTTGCGGCACTAGCTTGGCGGCTAATGTCGCCACATCACCTTCCGCCACAACTGCGCCTTCACGTAAAATAATCAATCGATCACAGGTCTCTTGTGCTTCCGCCAAAATGTGGGTGGAAAATAACACGGTCTTTGTTTGCCCTAGCTTTTGAATTAGCGCCCGAATATCAACCACTTGCGCCGGATCCAGCCCAATTGTGGGTTCATCCAGCAAGAGAATATCGGGATCATGCAGGATGGCCCGCGCTAATCCCAAACGTTGGCGCATCCCTTTTGATAAGTTTCCCACTAGCGATTCTTGGCGATCTAATAAATCTACTACATGGAGTGCTTGTGTGATCTTAGTATTACGATTTTCTAATGCGTAGAGCTTGGCAAAATAGACCAAATACTGATTAACAGACAAATCTTCATAAAGTGGCACTGTTTCTGGCAGGTATCCGATTCGCTGCTTAAACGCATGCGATTGTGGTTCAATTTGCGCACCATCGATGGTGATAGATCCGCCGTCTGGCTGTAAATAACCGGTTAGCAACCGCATAATTGTTGTTTTGCCGGCGCCGTTAGGCCCAAGCAATCCCACAACTTCGCCTTTATTTAAAGCAAACGACACGCCATTAACTGCGTTTCGGCTTCCAAATGTTTTTAATAAGTTATTGGCTGTAATCAAAGTCGCGTTGCACTCTAGGTAATTGATACGGAAATTTACAATCGTCTAAGCCAGACATTACATTGTTGCCTACGGACATAGCGCTGCATCATTCAAACGTTGACACATGCTACCCTGCCCACTACAATTCCGCCCGAAATAACATTAAAGCAAGCTGAAAGAATTTTTCGATTCTTTCAACTAAATAAAAATTCTTTAAAAAAAGAGAAAGAGGATTCGGTTTATGTTAAGTAACTTACCAGCACTTTGGTGGCTGGCACCGATCGGGGCGGCTGTCGCCCTAATCTCCGCCTTCCTATTCTACCGTTCGGTTATGTCGAACGACGAAGGCACCGACCAAATGAAAGAGATTGCGCAGGCAGTTCGTGAGGGAGCCATGGCTTACCTCGCTAGCCAATACCGCATTGTTGCAATGGTTTTTGTTGGTCTGTTCGTAGTCTTTCTAGTCCTGGCCCTAACTGGACTACAAAGCATGTACGTTCCATTTGTGTTCTTGGTTGGTGGTGTATTTAGTACCCTAACCGGTTACATTGGGATGAAAACAGCAACCAATGCTAGCGCACGTACTGCCGCTGCAGCCCGCACAAGCCTCAACGATGGCCTCCAAGTTGCCTTCCGCGCTGGTGCTGTTATGGGTCTTTCAGTGGTTGGGTTTGCATTGATCAACGTATCTGTCATCTTCTTGATTTTGTTCTTAGTAGATCAATCATTGAGCTTGACAAACATCATGGCGATTTTGCTAGGTGGCGCGTTTGGTGCATCAACCCAAGCATTGTTCGCACGCGTCGGTGGGGGTATCTTCACCAAAGCAGCTGATGTTGGCGCTGACCTCGTTGGTAAAGTTGAAGCTGGTATTCCAGAAGACGATCCCCGCAACCCAGCAACCATTGCAGACAACGTTGGTGACAACGTTGGTGACGTAGCTGGTATGGGTGCTGATCTCTATGAATCATATATGGGTTCAATTTTGGCAACGGCTTCACTCGGTGTTGCTGCAATCGCCACCACCGCCCCAGACATTGCTGCAAGCGTTCCTGCACAAATGCAATACTTGTCATTACCAATGGCAATCGCTGGCGCTGGTGCAATCATTTCTGTACTGGGCACCTTCTTGGTTCAAACCAAAGAAGATGCAACAGCACACGAATTGATGGGCGCGCTTGATCGCGGGATCAACGCTTCTGCAGCCGGTGTTGCAGTTGTTTCATTCTTCATCATTCGGGCATTCAATCTTATTGAAGGCCCAACAGCGCTCTGGATTAGCGTTGTAACCGGCATTTTGGTTGGGATTACGATTGGTAAAGCAACCGAACGCTACACCTCTGCTGAATATGCACCAACACGATCAATTACCGCGCAAGGTGAAAGTGGCGCTGCTACCGTAATTATTCAAGGGTTGGCAGTTGGGATGCGCTCAACGTGGATCCCTGTGGTTACCGTTGTGATCGGTATCGCAGTCAGCTTCTACATCTCAGGCGGGAGTGCTAACACACTCTTCGGTCTCTACGGTGTTGGTTTAGCCGCAGTGGCAATGCTCTCAACTTTGGGCATTACACTCGCGACTGATGCATACGGCCCAATTGCAGACAACGCTGGTGGTAACGCTGAAATGGCTGGTCTGCCACCAGAAGTTCGCGAACGCACCGACCAACTCGACTCAGTCGGTAACACCACCGCTGCAACCGGTAAAGGCTTTGCAATCGGTAGTGCTGCACTTACCGCACTAGCCCTGATCGCTGCATACATTGAACAAATTCGCGACTCACTTGGTGGCGACGCACTTGTAAACGGCGTTAGCGCTGCAACCGCAACCATCGAGGACTTCATGTCACACTACAACGTGACTCTGATGAACCCATCTACCCTGATCGGTTTGTTCTTAGGCGCAATGGCAGTATTCTTCTTCTCAGCAATGACAATGGAAGCTGTTGGTCGTGCTGCTGGCGCGATGGTACAAGAAGTTCGCCGTCAATTCCGCGAATACCCTGGCATTATGGATGGCTCACAAAAGCCAGACTACAAACGCTGTGTTGAAATTTCAACCCTAGCTGCCCAAAAAGAAATGACTGCACCAGCAGTTCTCGCGATTGTAATTCCAATTGCAGTCGGGATCATTTTCGGTGTTGCGGGTGTTATCGGCCTCTTGGCTGGTGGTCTTTCAACTGGTTTCGTAATGGCAGTTATGATGTCAAACGCCGGTGGTGCCTGGGACAACGCTAAAAAATACGTTGAAGCTGGCGCACACGGTGGTAAGGGTTCAGAAACCCACAAAGCGACCGTTGTTGGTGACACCGTCGGTGACCCCTTCAAAGATACCAGTGGCCCATCACTCAACATCTTGATCAAGTTGATGAGCATGGTTTCAGTGGTGTTCGCAGGTGTTGTTGCCGCAACCTCTGGTGGCTTCGGCCTTATCAGCATGTTCTTCTAAAACTAGACAGAACAAACGCTAAAAAACAAAACAAAAAGGGTTTTCGTGCAAACGAAAGCCCTTTTTTGTTTGTGAAAATACGCAAACCGTTTACAATCAAACTTATGACATCTGTGGTTTATTCTGTTGTTGAATCGTTAGCACATAACGAGGAGACACATCCTGAAAACAATCAGCGCGTAACGGCCATTGTGGGCGCATTGCAAGCCTACGGGCTAACTGAGCAACTCACAAAGCTGCCTTATGCGCCAGCGCTCGTGAAGCAAATCACTCGCGCGCACATGCCAGACTATCTTGATGCGCTAAAAGCCGTGATGGAAAAGGCTCCCGGTCACCTAGATCATGCCCCCACTTACATCACAAAAGAGTCCTACAACCTTGCATTGGACGCTTGTGGCGCGGCACTTGCAATCGTAGAGTATGTTGCAGAACATGCGGGCAGCGTTGGCTTTTCAATTGCACGTCCACCGGGGCATCACGCCCCACCAGATCAGGCAATGGGATTTTGTTTAGTCAATAACGTTGCTGTTGCAGCTTGCCATGCCCAAAAGCTAGGCTATAAGCGCGTGGCCATTTTTGATTTTGATGTGCATCACGGCAACGGCACGCAAGATATTTTCTATGCGAATGACTCGGTGCTGTTTATCTCAATGCACCAAGACGGCATCTATCCGGGGTCTGGCACTATTCAAGAGACTGGTGCGGGCCGCGGTCAAGGCACAACGCTGAATATTCCAGTGCCTGCCCACACAGATGATGCTGGGTTGCAGCAGGCCTATGAGCAACTTGTAAAGCCTGCCATCACCAGATTTGAGCCAGACTTTATCTTGATCTCTGCTGGATATGACGGCCATTTCCGAGACCCATTAGCTAGCCTGAATTACACTGCAGCTGGCTTTCAATGGCTTGGCGCTGCGCTTACACAGTTAGCAGCTGAGGTATGTGAAGGCCGTTTAGCATTTGTGCTAGAAGGCGGTTATGACTTAGTGGGACTGGGGAATGGTGTTGCAGCAACAATTGCCGGCGTTTTAGGGCAATCGTTACAAACTGATGAGGCACCGCCAACAATGCACACGCCTTCCATCGCTAAAGTACTGGCCAGAATAGGTCAGATCCAAGGCCTATAGTATACTAAGTCGTAGTATTGTTTAGCGCTTTAAGTTCACTAGTATTTGCGTAAAATGTCCAAAATTGCCTTCCGAGATTATCTTACTGAGATTGATACTCTAATTAGCACCGGTGCCACCAACCAAGCAATTGCCCACTTGCGGCATTTGGTTGAGCTGTATCCAAAGAATATTGCCGTCTACCGTGCAATGGGGCATGCATTTTTAGCAATTGAAGATCTTGCTAGCGCCAAAGAAATGTTCCAACGGGTGTTGTCTGCCGAGCCAGCAGATGAGGCCGCCCATATTGGCTTAGCCACAGTATTGGAACAACGGAATGACATTACCGACGCGATCTGGCACGCAGAGCGCGCGTTTGAGAGCGAACCAAGCAACAATACGGTGCGCCGTCAACTTTCCGCCCTGTACGAAAAACGAGACGGGACTGCGCCAGAACGCATTCTATTAACGCGCGGCGCATTGTGCCGCTTATATCTAAACGGCGACTTGTTTGATCAGGCGATTGCAGAAAGCCAAGTGGCACTTGGTGAACAACCCGAACGCGCTGACCTGAAACTCATTCTTGCGGAAGCGCAATGGAAGAGCGACAAAACAGAAGCTGCAACGGAAACCTGCGATGCATTGCTCAAAAGCTTGCCGAATTGCCGCCCTGCCCACCATATGCTGGCGAGCATCTGGCAAGAGGCCGGTGTTTATGAGCGCTCACGGCCGCATCATCTCGCTTTAAAAGAGTTAGACCCTTATTACGAACACGTCACCGATCTCGCTGAACTAGACGCAACGCATTACGTTGCGCCGATCAAAATCGAGGTCGAGAAATTAGCAATTGCCGCTGCAACAACACAAGTCGCCCTACCTCAAATTGATGAAGAGTTGACAGTTGCCGAAGAAATTGCCAATATTGAAGAACAACATACTGCAAATGCTGAGTTTGAAGCCGTTGCTCCAACGGAAACACTTGGTGATACGCAGCCCATGGTACCAATTGATATCGAGGTGCTGAGCCCTGCATTAGATGCGGTTCCGGCAGAGGCAGACCAAGCGGTTGAAACAAAAGATAGTCCAACCGAAACAGCCCCCGATACGGAAGTAGACACTATGACTGGTAACGATTCTATTTTTCAACCAAACGATAATGATGATGAGCAAGGTCTTCCGGACTGGCTCAATGATGGCAAGCCACCCACAATGGATACTGGCGCTTTATCGTCCATCTTTGGGTTAGGAAATGACAATGACGCGGAGCAAGCTGTAACCGACGCAGACAACGCATTGTTACAGCCAGACGAAGCCGCATTGGAAAATATTTTCAATCTCACCGAAGACGACAACAGCGTTAGCAGTATGGAGTCAACGACTGATGATGACTTGCCAGATTGGCTAAAAGCGATCAATGCCAAATCTGCACCAGCAGAAACGCCAATCGATCCTTTAGCTGAACTGACGCAGCCACCCGTCTCCAACACAGAGCCACTGATGCCAGACGTTGAAGCTGCTCCTGAACTCGAATCGCTTGGTGCCATCCAAGACGCAGAAGCACCTTCAATTCTAGAAAGCATCCTTGACCCGATCACGCCTGATCCAGAGCCAGTTGTGGAACAACCGCCTGCGCCAGAAATGACACAAGCCGCAGTAGATGCCATCGTGGCCAACGCTAATGCGACTGAAGGGAACGTTGAAGAACTTGAAAAAGGTGAACTACCAGACTGGTTAGCCCCCTTTGGCATTCCTAGTAAAGAAGACGGCGCCAGCATTGAGCCAATCCTCAAAAGCAAGACCGCTGAAGAGACACCCGACGAAGATATTCTGGCCGCCATTGACGCTGTTGCTGATACCGGGTCTGCACAATTTGAAGTGCCAGAAATGCCAGACTGGCTGCCTGAGCCCGCCGAAACGGTACGCCAAACGCCAGCAGCAGACAGCACAATGCCAACGCTGAAGGCCACCAGCAATATTGAAGATACAAGTCCAGACTGGCTCCGCAAACCGGAAGAAGATCCGTTTGCAGACGCTGGTGATAAGCCTTTAGATGTCCCAGATTGGCTGCATCAAGCAATGCAAGCTGAAGCGGGCGGCACAGCAGCCACACCAGCAGTCGATGCTGTGGCTGCAACACCAGAACCAACACCTGCCATCCCTGCCATTGAAGAAAGCGCCATTGCGACGACTGATAGTATTGCTGGGAATGATGATGCCATGTCTGATTCACAAGACATGGACATGTTGGATATGATGGCAGTGCTAAAAGAAGGCACCCAAGATATCTCTGAGGCGGCTAAGAGTGAAGTGGCTGAACTGCCACCGATTGAAGCGATTGCAGAGACTGTCATCACACCTGTCACTGACGAACTTCCGATGCAGGTCGAAGAGATTGTTGAAGAAACAATCGCACCTGAAATTTCAATGCCTGAGATTGATGCAGATATGGTGTTCCCGCCCCCAGTCCCAGTGACAGCCGGCACGGAAGAGGAAGCAGATCTGCCAGATTTAGGTGCCCTATTGGATAACGCTGAAGAAAAAGTCGAATTGCCAACTTTAGATGCGCCAATAGAAACATCCATTCCTGAGCGTATTGAAGACATCACGCCGGAAATTGAATTGCCAACCTTAGACGCGATCGTGCCAGAGGCGACCGCCGAGATGGATCTTCCAGCAGTTGCCGACGCGCTGCCCACTTTGGAAAGCGCCCCAGTTATTCCAGACGTTGAAGTGCCTAGCATTGATGCCGAAGAAGACGCTGAGCTACCCCTACTTAGTGAATTGATCGACTCGGTCAATGACGCAGTAGAGCTACCAACCTTGGATGCCGTCGCGCCGCAGCAAGACTTACCGCTGACTGACGAACCGCTCGGTTTAGATCAACTGGAAGCATTTATTAGCCCAGAAGAAAGTCAAGGCGACACGGCAGAAGTTGCAGCACAAATCTTGGATGAAAACCCAAGCTGGTTGCATGACATTCTTGGTGAGCCAACGGTAGAAAATCCGTCAACGCTAAGCGAAGATGATATCAACACGATTTTCCAAGAAGCGACGCAAGCCGAGCCAGTTGATACAGCAACAAATGCCAATGTAGAAGACACGAGCCCAGTCTCTTCTACCGATGAACTTGTAGAAGAAACTGAAGCATGGCTAGACAGCATTCAGCCTGACCCTGAGCCTGCAAAAACAGACCCAGCGGAAGACGCCATCGACTTGCCACGGGCAGAAAATGTTCCCGAATGGCTAAAGAACTTAGAACAACCGCAAAACGGGCTAACGCCTATTGCAGATAATTCTATTGGTGACTTAGACACGTCTAAAGAAGCGGCGCTTGATTTGAATACGCAAGCCGCTAAACCGGCGCCAGTTGAAAAAGATCCGGAACCAAGTGGTTGGGCAAAAGTTGATACAAAACCATTGCCAGCTGAGCCAATCGTCGCTGAAAGTGAACCAGAATTAGATAGCAAACCAGAGCCACATGGGATTAGTATGGCACCATTGGGGGCACTTGGGTCTGGTATCTCTATGCCACCTGCCAGCAAAGACGCTGGACTAACACCAATCGACGATAAAGTTGAAAAAATTGTTGAAGACGCCCCAAGTGAAGACTTACCTGAGGTGATTGTCGAGGCGGTTGTTGAAGACACAGTGATTGAAACTTCAGCGCCAGTGATTGAGACACCAGTTGTGGAAACGCCAGCACCAACTGCTGTTGAACCAAAACAAATCCCAATCCCAGAGCCACCTGCACCGTCTTCAGGCCCAAACATTGCCGCAATTCGGGCAGAAATGGCCGCCAAACGTCAGGTAAAAGTCTCAAAACCAAAAGCGTCTACCAGCATCAACCTGATTGAGCATGCCCATGGGCTGTTTGAAAAAGGCGAAAATGATCGGGCTTACGATGTTTTCCAGAAGTTGGTAAAATCTGGCAAGAATTTAGACACTGTTGTTTCGCACCTTGAAGATATTGGTAAAAGCGATAAAGCTACCCCACTGTGGATGCAATTGCTTGGCGATGCGTACATGCGCAACGATCAGTTGCAACAGGCATTAGATGCATATAAATCTGCGCTATCTCGTTTTTAGGCTTGATGGCGCATTCTGAATAGCTGCAAATGTGGTTATTCTTTTCAATTTCAAACAAAAAATACTTATAGGAGACCAATCTCTTGGAAAAGACATTAGTCATCATTAAGCCAGACGGCGTTGCCCGCGGCTTGATGGGAGAAATCATCTCACGCTTGGAACGCCGTGGCATTCGCATGATCGGCATGAAATTTGTACAAGTTTCACAAGACATGGCAGAACAACACTATGCTGTTCACAAAGAACGTCCTTTTTACCCAGCGCTGATCGAATACATCACCTCTGGCCCTGTCGTTTTGATGGCATGGGAAGGCAACAAAGTGATTGAAGCCGTACGCCAAAGCGTTGGGGCTACCAATCCAACCCAAGCTGCCCCAGGTAGCATTCGTGGTGACTTCGGTATCGATATCGGCCGTAACCTGATCCACGCATCTGACTCACCAGAAAATGGTGTTGCAGAAGTTGGCCTATGGTTCGCTGCTGACGAAATCGTTAGCTGGGAACGCGTTGGCGAAAGCTGGGTATACGAAGGCTAGACCTTTTCAACTTAGACTTAAATAAAAAGAGCGATCGTTGCGATCGCTCTTTTTGTTTAAGATTGCAATTTACAATGCCTACTGTAGTTTCAAGACAACTTTGCCTTCTTCCCACAGTTCTTCAAGATTGTAATAATCACGCTGGTCGGCAGAGAATAAGTGTACTAAGACATCTTCAAAGTCTAGTAGCACCCACCCGCTGTCGGCTTGTTTATCTAAACCACGTAACAACTGGCCTCGTTTTGTATCAACAAGGTCAGAAAGATCACGCGCCATAGATTTTAGTTGGCGGTCTGTCTGACAAGTTGCAATGACAAAGTAGTCTGCAACCGATGAAACACCTTGAACATCAAGCAGCAGGATGTTTTCACCCAGCTTTTCTTCGATTAGTTCGATGGTTTTATGTGAAAGATCTAAAGGATCCAGAACAATATTCTCCTAATTTCTATCCGACTAGTTATTCTCCAGCGATGTGCCAATCGTTTGAATTAGCGTTTTCATCGCCACAGGTTTTGTCAGATACGCTGTAGCGCCGGCATTCATGCCTTCACGAATGTCTTCTGGTTGCGATTTTGCAGAGATAATTACCACTGGTAACTCCCTATATCGCGGATCGCGCCGTAAATACCGACACAATTCTAAACCAGATACGCCCGGCATCATAATATCTAATAAAACAAGATCCGGATTATGATGTTGAATTAGCGACATTGCCTTCGCAGGCGAGTGTGCGCGTAATACATCATACCCGCTAACTTGCAACATTGTGCCAAGCATTGCTGCGGTTTCAGCTTCGTCATCAACAACGATGACGGTTTGTTTACCTTCGGTTTGTAGGGACATGCCCTTATTTAATCACTTTGTAGGCAAATCTCAAAATCGAGTTTTTTTTCCATTCGATCACTGCAGCTTCAGCACGCGCCAATTTTGCCACAGCTACACTTTCTAAGCTAAATTCTGACCGCATGAATACTAGAATTGCATCCATTATAGCCATTGCTGATGCATCAATCAGCTCTATTTCTAGTACGGAAAATCCCTCTAGGTGCGTATTTTCACACCAAACTTGCACATAATCTAATGTTAGCTCAGCAACGGGTGCATCTTGCTCTATCAATAGTCGTTGTTCGCGGCGTTGGCGAATTTCAAAATAGGGCTGTAACGGCCGCTGTTGCAATTGATCAACAAACTTAGATTTAACATCCAGCGTGTCAGGCCAGGCCTGCGGTTGATAATCAGTTTGAATCGCAAACTCATGTTCTTCGCGCATAGACACTGCCCCACCGCTTGACGCACGTGACTTCACCGTAATCAAGCGCGTGGTCCCGTCTACAATTCGTAAGCGGGTCACATAGCCCAAGGCTTCCACGTCTTTATTGACCGTTTCTAGATACGTGTCATGGACATTAACAATCTGTATCGGTGAAAGTGGGAATCCTGCAACCGCAGATAATGTTGTAATGCGTGCCAGATCAAAGCCTGGCGGAAGCACAAATTTGGCCTCAACTTCCAACATTGTCGTAGACTTTCCAGCCTAATTCCTCAGCATTTGCACCACCGGCAATTGTTTCGGTTGGCACTGTTGCTAGTGTTGCCGCCGCTTCTGCCAGAATTGTGTCGGTTCCTGCCACGCGAATGTAAGATTTTGCCTGCGCTAAGCGGCCACGATGTTTGATCATCTCACCGGTCACATGCAAGTCTGTCTCTAATGGCACCGGGTTACGATACTTGACCTCAATCTTAACTGTCATCATGAAGTTCTCTGGGTTCTTAATCATTGCGACCCGCCCCACAGTTTCATCAAGAATGGTTGCCACAATGCCACCATGTCCTACACCGGGGTAGCCTTCAAAATGTTTAGGGAACGTGTAGTTACACCACACTAAATCTTCGCCATTATCGTAAAAGACAAGTTTGAGACCGACAGGGTTTTCCAAGCCGCAAACAAAACAATTCTTTGAATTTGGCTGTTGATTTTTTGTCATACGGTTACTCCGGTATGTTGCGCGTCAGTTTTGACAGTTGTTTGCGAATTTTGCGGTCATTCATTTTGTGTGGATTGATATCATGCGCTTGCAGATAATTTGCAATGCCCGCACCCCGTTTGAGCACGCCTGCCAATCTAAAGCGATCTTCTAAGCCTGTTAGCGTGGGCACCCAATAATCTGGCTCTGAGCGAACCCAGTTGAGTTCCTTTGCCATTTGTGCCTTCAACGCAACGTGGTCTGGATTGTCTGCCGTAAACATCGCTTCAAGCAGCACCCGATGTCGTAAAGACCGGCCTGCAATCAAATCTTCAGTTGGGTTTTCTTCATGCGCGAGGTCAAACAATAACGCCATCTCGCGTACATATGCCATATGGGCAGTAAGCGCGATATACGCTAGCCGCAATTGCGCGGGATGCCGATCCAACAAATTTGCCAAATAAATAAAGCTATCTAGCGTGCTATCAGCAGTTGAATCAATCAAGAAGATGTCATCCCGAAAGCCAAACCGGCGTTTGAGATATGCCTTCATTTGGAGCGCGGTTGCTTTAGCATTTGAATGCCCATGCGTGCCACCGCTGAGAATCAACGTATGCGCACGCCCAATTGCAAATGAATGCCCAGCCGCCAGCGCATTGAGTTTGCTGTAATCAGACAATGTCCCATCGTCTTTAAGACCATAGCCAAATACGAAAACAGCATCATAGGGTTTGAATTTATTTTTTGCCATTGCCTTGAGATTATACGAACATCTGGCGGTTTTCGGTACTTATTCATGCCAGACATTTGCAGTATATAATTTGCGCGCTATGTATCTGACCTTTCAGCGTTTTTCTAAAGCCTTGGCCTGCCTTTGTGTCTTCGGGTTTGCACTTGCATTCCCTAGCACGCTCAGTTCGCAAGCCACCCCTGCCCCAGACCCTCGGTTTGGCGCAATTGGAAGCTACTTCTCCCCCACGCTTGCCACAGAGCTAGGCGTCGGCTGGGATCGTATTATTGTCCGCTGGGACAATCGACAGCCAGATGGACCCGAGGATTGGGTGGTCACCGCTGATGAAGAAGATTGGGTTGAAACATCCATTGCCGGACGCCGAGAAATCGCGATGCTACTGATTGGTACGCCGCCATGGGCAAATGAACAACATCCGCACAATGGCGTGCCAGAAGGCCTCTATTTGCCTTACAGCCACCCAGACAACCACTGGGGACAGTTTGTCACTCGCATGGTGCAAGAAAACAGCGCAGATGTGAAGCACTGGATCATTTGGAACGAGCCAGATATCGCCCCAGATCATCCGGGCGTGCAATTGATTGGGTCAGTTGAGGACTATTATCAAATGGTCAAGGTTGCCCATCAGGCCGCAAAAGCCATTGACCCTGAAGCGCAGATCCATCTGGGAGCGCTAACCTATTGGCACGACATCGTTTATGAGCGCGATCCTTACTTAGGCCGGTTCTTGACCGTTGCGCAACAAGACCCCACCGCCGCCGAAAACGATTACTACTTTGATGTTGCCACCTTTCACATCTATTTTGATACTGAAACCGTGCACACCATTCTTAGCGAACAACAAACAGTTTTTGAAAGCTACGGGCTAGACAAACCAATTTGGCTCAATGAAACCAATGCGCCACCTTATGATGATCCCGTTGCGCCATGGGACAACGCCCTGCACCGCATCACAATGCATCAGCAAGCGTCGTTTTTAGTGCAATCTTATGCGCTGGCTTTGGCAAGCGGCACAGAACGCATTGCCGCCTATAAGCTAAAAGATTTCGGCCCGCAACACGCGGGGGATTCGTATGGACTACAACGCCCCGATGACAGTCTGCGGCCCGTGGCGCAGGCGCTAAAAGCAATTACCGAACATTACGCTGGGACAGAAGAAATTGAACATTACACCAATGAGACCACTCAGATCGTCACATTGCACCGTGGCGATTTAGTAACACGCGTGGTCTGGGCCAGAACTGCGGCGGATGTTTGGCTTACGATGCCAATCACACCCGGCGTTGAAACCGTGATGGTGTACGACCGCTTGGGACGTGGGGTTCAAATTGAAATTCCGGCAACGCGCCATTATGAAATTCCGTTACCGGGGGCAGAATGCTTAGGCCCTAACGGGCATTGTATTGTGGGTGGCGATCCGTACTTAGTCGTTGAACGGCTTAGTAAATGACGCTAAGGTCGCCTCATCTAAGCGCCCTAAGCTTTGCAGGGCCAAAAGCAGGCTAAGATCCATATCAATTGGCTGATCTTGTGGCGTGGTGGTTTCAGCGGCATCAAAATGCGCTTTCCGCTCCTTGAGGGCTGTCCAGAGTAGATCACGCTCTTGTCCAACCACAACCAAGTCCTTTATTGTTGCGGCACTCACGAAGTGTGCGCCCGTGGTGTATAGAAACGTGATGCGCCGCCAAGTTGTCGCTAATATTGGCGCGTCTAGCATCTGAATAGCGCCCAGTTGCAACTTGAAATAACGGTCACTGGCGCGCGGATGATCAGCTTCATTACGGATTAAATCTTGGCGTGTTACCAGTTCATGCCCAGTAACTTTTGCAAAGTGACAAATCTGCCACTTTTTAGCCGCAAATTTCGCAGTTAGGTAAAATGCGATATAGTCAACATTGATGACCTTTGGCGCTTTGTTTGCGCGTAATCGATACCAGCCTAGCGTTCTTGCAATTTGCAAATCACGCGGATTGGGTAACACAGCAACTAAAATCAACGCTTCGGGTTCTGGTAAGTGCGACAGCATAAGAATTGAGTAATAAAACTAACTAAAAATTTACGCCTCTAATTTGAGGCAGCGCAGGCATTTGTTGTCAATTCAAAACTGACACAACACGCCATTAGTTACCAAGTACACGTTCAAAACGTCTATATTCCGGAATGACAAACGAACTTCAAACACCATCGTCAGCTGAAACGCCCTCTGTCCCAGCCATGTGGTCGCGGACAACGAGCTATTTAGTCGTTTTAGCCGCACTAGCAACGGCCTTATGGATTATTTTGGCCGCTCGCCAACTATTTGGTGCGATCCTGATTTCCGCCTTACTGGCTTATATCTTGAATCCGGCTGTAGTTGGACTGCGCAAAATCACACCATTAAATCGTGATTGGGCTGTTGGCATTGTCTACCTAATTTTTATTAGCACGCTGTTTGCCCTGCCCGCCATCGCAACGCCCACCATTGCCCGGCAGACCACAAACTTACGCTATTACGTAGAACAAATTCCCGGTCAGCTAGAACGGCTCACCTCAGAGCCAATTGAATTTGCCGGTCAATCTTTTACTATTCCTTATCATCCTGATGATCTGGTGCAGTCGGCAACCACGTTCGCAACCAATAGCGCTGTAAGCGCCATCGAAATTATTGCTGGGGTCAGCACAAATGTCGCGTGGATCTTGATTGCGTTAATCACCACTTTTTACTTGCTGAGAGACGGGCCGCGGGTTCGCCTCTGGGCAATTAGCATCTTCCCAACCGAAGTGCGTGACGATGTAAAAATGTTGATTGATCAAATTGATCTTGTTTGGGGACGTTTCTTACGGGGCCAAACAATGTTGGCCGCCTTAATTGGGGTGCTCACCGGCGTACTGACAGCCGCTGTGGGCCTGCCCGGTGCGCTAATTATCGGCATTATTGCGGGCGTGCTAGATCTTGTGCCTTCGCTTGGGCCAACCGTTGCGGGGGTTATTGCAACCGTAATCGCTTACTTTGCTGGGTCTACTATTTTGCCAATCTCAAACTTCTGGTTTGCAATTGTTGTGGCTAGCATCATTATTTTCATTCAAAACATCGAAAATATTTGGCTACGCCCGCAAATTTTGGGGTATACGCTAAATCTACATCCAGCGCTTGTGATTGTTGGCGTTTTTGGCGCGCTGGCAACATTTGGAATTCTCGGCGCACTCGTCATTGTCCCGGTCATGGCCTCTTTAGCTGTGCTTTGGCGCTATGCCCACCCTCGCATCGTTGGCTTTGACACGGCAACTGAAACGCAAACGCGCCCCATCATCGCAAAAATTGAGGAAACAGCGCCGCTATTGCCCTCACGCAAATCTAAATCAAACAGCTAAGACAACGCGCAACCAATGGTTGCGCGTTGCTGCCATTTTTGCGTTAGTCTTCTTTGTCTTCAATTAGGCGGATCAGCACAACGTTTACAATGCTAACCACTAACGCTGCCATGAACGCTGCCGCAAATCCTGATACAGTTACGCTGTAACCAAAGAAGTCTGCGATATTTGCCGACAACATAAACATCAGCGTGTTGATAATCAACACCCCAAAGCCTAGCGTCAACAAAATCAACGGACATGTCAGAAATTTGAGAATTGGCTTGACCGTCGCATTGACCAATCCCATGATGATTGCCAACACTGCAATTGTTTCCCAAACATTGCTTTCAATTCTGAAGCCCGGCACCACATAAAAGGCCATCCCAATGGCGACTGCTGTAATACATGTTCTAAGTATAAAATTCATCACTACGATCTCCCGATTGCTAATGTACTCACCTGACTATACGTCCACAGAGTGTAAAGGTTGCACGTACTCAGTGGTAGAATGCTGCGTGTTTTTCAATATTAAGTTTTAAAACAAAATAAAACAACAACTATGACTATTAACCGCAAAACCGCTTGGGACATTGTCTGTGAACATGTTCAAAGTGACAGTCTACGCAAGCATATGTTATCTGTAGAAGCAGCCATGCGTTGGTATGCGCCAAAGTATGGTGGCGATGTAGACCAATGGGGTCTAGCTGGCTTACTTCATGACTTTGATTGGGAAATTCACCCAACTTTAGAACTACACCCTCAAGCCGGCGCAGCAATCTTGCGGGATCGCGGCGTTTCAGAAGACATGATTGACTGCGTGTTGAGTCATGCCCCACATACCGGTGTCCCACGGGATACGGATATGAAAAAAGCACTTTTTGCTTGCGATGAAATTACCGGCCTCATCACCGCTGCTGTGCTAGTAAGACCTAGCAAGTCGATTATGGATTTGAAGGTCAAATCTGTAAAAAAGAAATGGAAAACCAAAGCCTTTGCTGCTGGTGTTGATCGGCAAGACGTCGAAATCGGCGCAGCTGAGCTCGGTATTGAACTTTGGGAACACGTTGGTAACGTTATTGAAGCTATGCAAGCAGCCGCCCCTGAACTAGGGTTAGACGGCTCACTTGCAACCGCATAAATTTACATGGTAGCCAGAAAAAACGAATCTTCCGCTCCACGTTATTGCCCCGCTTGTGGCGTACGTGTTGGCGCAGCAACAACAAAATGTATTGTTTGCGGCACCTCTCTTAAGGAGAAAAAGTCGCAATTATCATCAACAACTGGGGTGATGCCAACCGAAAGCCGCCCGCAAGATCGGCAAACTGTTGGCTCAACGCAAAGTCCAGGCTTTACGCAACCCACAGCTGCACCGCCGCGCCCTGAGACAACGCAAGGATTGCGCGCCTCAACAACTGGCCGCACCAAAGCAACCAAGCGCAACCGCAATCAAGTTTCAATTCCAATGCCGGTCTTTTTGGCAAGCATCCTGTTATTTATGGTGCTTGGTGTGGGACTGACACTCTATACCGTACGCAGTGACATGTTCGTGGACGCCACGCCAACTGTGACGCTAACCCGCACCCCATTACCGACGCTCACGTCTGTGCCAACAGCAACGTTTACGGCTACGGCTACCGTAACACCTTTGCCACCCTTGAAGCACACCGTGGCCGCTGGGGAAACATGTAGTAGCTTAGCTGGGATTTATGGCGTCTCGGTCGAAAGTATTCGGCAGGCTAACGGATTTGGGGCGGATTGTATTCTGTTCCAAAGCCAAGAAGTGCTTGTACCGCAACCAACTGCTACGCCACAACCTACAGCGACGAATACAGTTGCAGCAGGCGAATTGACCCAAGTTGCTCGTCCAACCCATATTGTTGGAGCCGGTGAGAGCCTATCTAGCATTGCAACGTTCTATGGGGTTGATTTTGGCACGCTAGCTGACGTCAACGGCAAGCCGGGGCCAGATTATGCGATTGCATCTGGTGAAAGTTTACGCATTCCGTTAGACGCACCAATCCCAACCGCAGGGCCGACGCCAACTGATACGCCGCTGCCACCAAAAGCTGCACCTGAATTGCTCAGTCCAGCAAATGGCACGGCAATCTCCGCTGTGGAACAAACGGTAAACTTAGAGTGGGCGTCCGTTGGCATTTTAGCGCCCAACGAATTCTACCGAGTTACCGTACAAGATGTGACCGATCCAGAAGGTAAAATTGTCGAAGAGATTACGCAATCTAATCGGCACATTCTGAATGTAGACATGAAGCCAATTGAAGCCGCACCACATGCATACCAATGGACAGTCGTGGTTGTGCGCCAAGTGGGTGAGGATGAAAGCGGCCAACCGCTTTATGAGCCAGCCGGCGTGACAAGTGAAGATCGCATCTTTACTTGGACAGGCATCGGGGTAGCGCCAGAGCCAACCGATCCACCTGCTGCCGAAGGCGAAGGCTAATCTTTAGGCAGTCCGAACAAAATAATGCACACAAACCCGGTCTACAATTGGCCGGGTTTTGTTTGTAACCTAAGTTGATAGCAACAAATCAGAGTAAGTGAAATAACGTAACGCTTTGTAGCGTTCGATAAACATTTTTTTCAAAAAGGAAAAAGAAAATGGGCGCAGTAATCGTCATTGATGCATTCTGGGGTGACTCAGGGAAAGGCAAAATCGCAGCTTGGATGTCAAAACGCGACAATGCTCTAGTGTGTGCACGTGCCGGGATCGGTACAAACGCTGGTCACAGCATTTATATGAGTGATGGAGAATTGATCAAGACCCGTCAATTACCACTCGGGTTTATGAACCCTGGCACAAAAATTGTGATTGGATCTGGCGTTGCTGTCGATCCAGAAATCTTTGCAGATGAAGTTGAACGCTATGGCGTTTCAGACCGCATTACCGTGGACTATCGCTGTCCTGTCATTTTGCCAGAACATCGCGAACGCGAAACCAATAGCGCACACTTAGCAGACACCGTTGGGTCAACCAAAAGTGGCTCTGGTGCAGCACGGGTTGATTTTGTCTTGCGGAAAGCAAAGCAAGCGCGTGATATCGACTCACTCAAACCTTATGCTGGCGACGTTGCCCAAATGGTCAACGATGCAGCAAAAGAAGGCTTAGTGATTGTTGAGTGTTCACAGGGCACTTACCTCTCTTTGGCTCTTTCGCCAGACTATCCGTTTGTAACCTCAGACAACTGTACAGCAGCTGCAGCCGCTGATGACGTTGGCCTAAACTGGCAACTGATTGATGGTTGCTGCCTAATCGTGAAAGCTGTCCCTTCACGGGTTGGCGAAGGACCATTGCCAGGCGAAATTGATCCTGAAGAAATCAAAAAACGCGGCATCGATGAATACGGTGTAGTTAGCGGTCGCTTGCGCCGTAAAGCCGAAAGCATTCCTTACGACATGCTGCGCTACTCTTGTATGCTCAACGGCCCAACCGAAATTGCAATGACCTTTATTGATCACTACGATCCTGAATGTGCCAATGCAGTCACCGTTGATCAAATCACACCAAAAGTGTGGGACCTCATCAAGACCGTAGAAAAAGAAACTGGCGTGCCTGTCACCATTATTGAAACTGGCAAGCTCTTTGATCACATCATTGATATCAAGGACGTTCCACGCCCTTAGTTTCCAAACTTGCAATGCAATAAAAAAGAGCCGCTACAGCGCTGTAGCGGCTCTTTTATTTAAGACTGGCTTGATGTTGCGATAATTAGGCGCGGGTTGTGTAATCACCACGGACAACCCATTTATAGGTGGTCAGTTCTGGCAGCCCCATTGGGCCACGGGCATGTAAACGCTGCGTGCTAACGGCAACCTCAGCGCCTAGCCCCAACTGCGCCCCATCATTGAAGCGCGTGCTAGCATTGACCATCACCGCCGATGAATCAACGTTGTTCACAAATTTCTCAATGTTTTCTGGCGTAGCAGAAAGAATCGCATCAGAGTGCCCCATACTATTTTCATTGATATGGGCAATGGCTTCGTCTAGGTCGTCAACAACTTTTAGACCGAGAATTAGCGCCATCCATTCCGTAGAAAAATCGTCTGGGCCAGCAGCGCTAACCGAATCAGGCACAGTGTCTAAACTCGCGAGTGCGCGCGGCTCAGCTTTGAACACAACCCCTAACGCACCTAGTTCAGAAATAACCTTAGGCAAGAATTCAGCCGCAATCGCCTTATTCACAAGAACTGTGTCTAGCGTGTTACAAACCGATGGACGCTGTGTTTTGCCATTGATAAGCACGGGAATTGCCGCGTCAAGATCTGCGGTCGTATCAACATAAGCGTGGCAAATTCCAATGCCGCCAGTGATCACCGGAATGGTGCTGTTTTCACGGCAAAACGCATGCAGCCTGTGCCCACCACGCGGGATGATAATGTCGATGTACTCATGCAATGTGAGCATCTCGCCAACATATTTGCGGTCAGTATCTTCAATTAGTAGGACCGTATCGGCGGGCAGCCCAGCAGTTTCTAACGCCGCGTGCACTACCTTCATCAGGGCCTGATTAGAGCGCAAATTGTCACTGCCGCCGCGCAAAATAGCGGTATTACCTGTCTTAATTGCAAGTGCAGCAATATCAATTGTGACATTGGGGCGCGATTCATAAATAACGCCCATTGTGCCTAAAGGTACCCGTTGGCGGCAAATTTCTAACCCGTTGGGCAGTGTCTTCTCGTCAAAGGTTGTCCCGATAGGGTCAGGCAACGCGGCAACTGTGCGCACATCATTTGCAATACCGGCTAACCGTGCAGGGAACAATGTTAGGCGTTCCACCAAGGCTTCACTTGTATTGTTTGCTTTTGCAGCAGCCACATCAACTGCGTTTTCAGCCAGAATTGCGGCTTCATTGGACTGCAACCCTGCGATTAAAGCGTCTAGTGCAGCAACTTTCTGCGCGTTTGAAGCAACTGCCATTATTCGGGCTGCCGCTTTTGAGCGTTGCCCCATTGAAATCAAATCGACCATTCTATTTCCCTTATTTCAAAATCAGATAATCACGATGGATCGCTTCGTCGCCATACGCATATCCTAATATTGTTTCAATTTCTGTTGAATTTTGTCCTAATATTTTTAGTAGCTCACTGCGATTGTAATTCACTAGTCCGCGGCCAATCTCGTGCTGATTTTGATCATACACGACAACGGTATCACCACGCTCAAACGCGCCAGCGACCGCGCGAATGCCAACGGGTAATAAGCTACCGCCCTTTTGTAAGGCGTGTGCCGCTCCCGCATCAATCGTCAAGCTAGACTTTTTGTCCCAACCGGCAAGAATATAGCGCTTGCGGCTTTCTAAATAAGACACAACGGGCGTAAAGCGCGTCCCCATCACTTCGCCAAAGGCAACGCGTTGAATCACATTATCAACCCGCCCACTAGCAATAATCGTGGTGACACCAGAGCGGCGCGCTAGGTCAGCCGCCTGTAACTTGGTTGCCATCCCGCCTGTGCCTAGCAACCCGCCCGTACCAGCTGCATTCCAAAGCGCGGCGGGGATTTCAGCCGTATCGACGACTGGCACCAGTTCAGCCTGCGGATTGGTGCGCGGATCGGCGGTAAAAACACCGTCTTGATCGGTAAGCATCAGCAGTAAGTCAGCCCCAATCAGCGCTGCAACCTGAGCCGAGAGATTGTCATTATCACCAACGCGAATTTCTTCGGTGGCTACGGTGTCATTCTCATTCACAATTGGCACAACAGCATGATTAAGCAATGCCAACACCGTACTGCGCGAGTTCAGAAATCCAGAGCGCCGTGAAATGTCTTGCCGCGTAAGCAAAATCTGGGCAACGTTTTTGCCATAAAGCGTGAATAGTTGCTCATAGAGTGCCATCAACCTTGGCTGCCCAACAGCCGAAAGCATTTGCTTACGCGGCAATTCTTTTGGAATATCTGGAAAGCTGAGCACTTCAGACCCAACCGCCTGCGCCCCAGAAGACACAAGCAACACTTCTGCGCCGTTATCTAATAAATGCGCCATTTGCCGCACGAGTTCAATAATCCGATGCGGCGCAAGCCTGATGGTGCCATCAGTTAAGGTACTTGTGCCCAGTTTGACAACAATCCGTTTATAGAGAAGCTCTGTCATACGCCTACTGTAACAAAAAAGCGCCAGCTATTTGCTGACGCTTGTATATTTTCAAACATTACCTAGCAAAAAATCAATATTCTGGCAGGAGTTTATATGCTTTCAACGCCAACTGAACTGCAAGCCGCGTTTCCGGGTTATCTAAGTCCAGACCGGCAATTTCGCCAATCCGCTCCATCCGATATTGCAGGGTATTGCGGTGGATGTATAACGCTTCTGCCGTTTGGGTGAGGTTACCAAGATGCTCAAAGTAAACAGACAATGTTTTAACAAGCGTGCTGTTGTGCTTTGTGTCATATTCCAACAATGGTCCAATCGTTTCGTTGCAGAACTGCTCTAGCTCTTCATAGCCTTGCAATTGGAACAACAGGCGGTGCACGCTCAAGTCGCCAAAATACAACGGCCGATTTTCATCAAGCCGCCGCGCGGTGCCCATTGCTTGCGTGGCTTCGCGATGAGAGGTTGGCCACTCGTGTACGTTACGCGCTGGGCGTCCAATACCGCAATAAATGCGCGTTCGCGGATAATCTTGGGCTGCTAGCTCAAAGACGCTTTCAGCCAAGCCACGGGTGCTTCCAATTGAGAGCCGTTCATCTAGCGTGATAAACGCTGCCACTTCGTCTTGAGAGTTCCGCACCAAGGCAGATAAGCGACCCAAGCCAATTTCACTATTCACAATTGTTTCTAGCCGCCGCTGCGACGGTGGTGCCCCAGACTTGGTTTCACCCCAAGAAAACACAACAACAGCATGCGGGCTATCAATATGATGCCCCAACCGACCGGCCCAGCGTTCAAGTTCTGCCGATGGAATCGACCCAGCTAAAACCGCGTCGATAAAATCACCGCGCAGCCGTTTTGTCGTATCGCTAACAGCCTTTGCCTTAGACATCGCCATTGCATACGCGGCAGCACCCTGCTCAATTAGCATGGTGTCTAACGTGTCAATCTCATTTGCCCCAGCAATAAAAGAAAGATAACCACGCGCCAAATGTTTGACCACAATCGGCGTGACTAAGCGTTGATATTTTTCGGCAATACCTTGCTCTTCAACGCGTCCGCGATTTTTGGCCGCAAAACGGCGGTCTGTCCAACCATCTGGCAGTAGTTTGGGATCTGTAATCCGTTTAGTGACACTTTGCCAGTCGCGTTCATCAATGTCGCGCAGAGGCTTATCAACCATCACACGTAGGCGCTTGTCTTGCAAAATAACGCCCCGCCCAGTGATCTTTGCAATCTCTGTGGCGATCATGTCGAGGTCAACATCTTCAGCCGCTAAACGGAAGAGTTGACGCGAAATATCGTTCGTACGTTGGGCAATTTGCGCTTCACGTTTTAGCAGTGTAGTCAATGCAAACCGATGGGCATCGCGCAGGTCACTACCAGCGGGCAGACCTACAACCGGCAACCCAGCCTTGTTCGCAATTTGCAAAGCACTCTGCGGGATTGGCTGATTACTGGCGATTGCCGCAACGTTCAAGCCAATAAATTCTTTGATTGCTGCTTCCCAGTCTGGGTCATCAGACCGCACAGCAACAATGACAAAATCTCCCTCTTGCATCAATTCTTCGCGGCGCAATGGCACACCGACGCTTACCGTCCAATTTACCAAACGGGAACGATGGGCTTCGCCAACTAAATAACCAGAGCCCGAAGGCAGTGCAAGGCGAACTAAGTCAGAGAGTGGGATTTTTACTGAAGAATCAGGCATAGAATGTATAAATCAACCGTCAAATTGTATATTTCTCACAAATTGGTTGCTGCGTGGATGATTACAAACCACTTTCTTTTACAGCAACCCATCAAAAAAATATATATAACGTTTATGTTCACCAAATATAGTATGACAAGGCGTTTGTGTCAAAACAACCCAATGTGCAAACTGCACAAATAACAGGGTGTTTTTGCGAGAGTATTCCAACGTTTCGCATAACATTACACCAGACTTGATTTTGAGTTGTGCACAATGCACCAAAAATCGCAAAATCTCAACATATTCTCTAAAATCACTCGAATTAGGCTTAGATTTTGGTGAGTACCGTTGTGCTCCGGTAGCTGATCTCGCTATAATCAAATCGAGGTATTTCTAAAACTCTATGTCTTTATTGTCTATCCTATCGTTTGTTGTTGTATTCGGCATTCTGATTATTGTTCACGAACTTGGTCACTACGTGGCAGCGCTTTCTGTTGGCGTTCATGTTAAGGAATTTGGCGTTGGTATTCCGCCCAAAATGGTGACCTTAGGCCACTGGCGTGGCACTGAGTTCACGCTCAACTGGCTGCCAATTGGGGGCTTTGTGCGCCCCGCTGGCGAAGATGACTTCGCCGTTGAAGGTGGTCTGGCCGCTGCGTCAAAGCGCGCGCGCATTATTGTGCTTGCGGCAGGGTCATTTATGAACTTCTTACTGGCCATTGTGCTATTCACTGCAATGTATGTGATCGGCGAACCTGTGCCAATTTCAACCGTAAGCGTCGCTGAAGTCGCAGCTGGCTCCATTGCAGCCGATGCAGGCCTACAGCAAGGCGACATTGTTAGCAGTGCAAATGGCACAGCAATCAATGCTGACTTCCAACTAAATCAAATCCTGGCTGATAATGTTGGCCAATCTGTAGACTTAGTGCTTGGCCGCGGTGACGAGGTTGTTGATATTTCAATTAGCCCGATTGCTGATACTGATGGCAGCGCTAACTATATCGGCGCAACTTTACTCGCCGAGCCTATTTACGACGTCATGATCCGCATGGTTGAAGAAACAGGCCCCGCAGCAGAAGCCGGTTTGCAAGAAAACGACATGCTCCTTGCTGCAAATGGCGCGCCAATCAACACTGTGCAAGACATGATTGATGCGACCCAAGCAAGCCTTGGCGAACCAATTGCCTTAGACATTATGCGTCAGGGGCAAGTACAAACGCTTGAGGTAACCCCTCGGACTGAATGGCCAGAAAATCAGGGTCCAACAGGCATTGTCCTCGGTCGGAACTATGTTGATTTTGTACAGTCAAACATTCCATTTGGGCAAGCATTTACCCAAAGTTTCCGTGATGTTGGCTTCCAAGTCCGGGAAACATTGATGATCCCAGTACGCCTAATCCGTGATCAATTGCAGCCTGAAGAAGCTCGCTTGGTCAGCATCAAAGGGATTTACGACATCAACCGCGTTGTTGTAGAAGACTCCGTTGCTGTTGGCTCAGTTTTCCCAATGCTACAGTTGGCTGGGTTTATTAGCGTCGCGCTGGCCATTGCTAACTTGCTGCCCCTGCCCGCGCTAGATGGCGGACGGATTATGTTTGTGATTATTGAAGCAATTCGCGGCAAACGCATCCCAGCCGAACGCGAAGGCTTTGTACACGCAATGGGCATGGCCTTACTCTTACTATTGATGGTTGTGCTTGTCGTCAATGACATTGTCAACCCGATTATCTAACGCACAACAGCGCTAAACTCTTGCACAATCCTAGTGTTGTGCACCTGTAACCATTCACGCTCAACACTCCCAGAACGTTGCCACATGCGGCCCACAGCCGTTTAGTGCAATTGTCTGGGAGATTTTGTTTCATTAGACTTGTATCGTTACATTTACTTTATAATTTGTGTTTACGAACGGGTGACCTTTGGGTCGCCTTTTTTTATGACTCCTCTTTTCTTTTTGGACTAAAATAACGCCCGATATGACTGACATTCTTGATATCAATCCATCTGAAATTGAATTACCTGATCCACAGCTAGGCCTCACTGCCCTGCGCACAGCGCCAGCCTCGTTAACCACCGCTCAACTTGAAGCGTTATCTTCAATTTGGGGCGATGCCTTGGCGGAGCTCAAAGCGATTTGGAAAACGCTGTCCACTGCCATCAAAGCTGACCTTTTGGCGCAAATGGCGGCGCTGTCACTTGAGAACTTACACCTCAGCTATGAGGAAATCGCCATTTTTTCTTTGAAAACCGAAAATGGTATAGGCCGCAAACACGCCATCGATATCCTCGTTACCAATGAGGACAGTCGCTGTATTCGTGGCTTAGTGGCCGCACTCAATAACGATAGCCACCCGCACACGCGTAGCGCTGCCGCCACAAAGCTATTTACGTTTCTAGAACTGGTGGAAGATGGGCGCTTATCAGATGCGCATCTTGACCTCATTGAGACCAGCTTAGTAGAAGCCTGTAACACGGATGAAAGCGAAGACGTGCGGAGCGCTGCTGTTGCCTCACTTGGCCCAATCAGCTCGACCGAGGTTGAAGAATTGATCCGTGAAAATGCAGTCAGCCGCACGGTTTCACTGCAAGCCGCCGCCGTCTTAGCCATGGGCCGCAGCTACGATTTTGAACGTTGGCAAGATTACGTCGAAGAAAGCTTTGAACATACGTCACCCTTGGTTCGCAAAAATGCTGCCATCGCGGCGGGGATGTTTGCTGAAGACGCCTTGTTAGAAGAACTCAGCGAATTGCTATTTGACGACGAAGTTGACGTCTTAGAAAGTACAATCTGGGCTGTTGGAGAAATTGGCGGCACGACAGCGCGCCGTAAATTATTGGAATTCCAAGCCGTTCACGAAGATGAAGATTACTTTGACGATATGATCGAAGACGCCTTAGCCATGATAGACCTCGGCAATGGGTCTGGGGATGTGTTCCAACTCTAACCCATGCTTGATCTTTGGACTGACCCACACCGGCGCGCTTGGACGGTAATCGTTGCTTCTGCCGTGATTACGCTCGCGATTTGCGCGGCAACTCCATTTTTAGGATGGCGGTTTATTCAGCAAAGCACTCGTAACAATAAATCTACGATTGCGCTGACTTCTGGCCGCGTTCTGGTTAAGCAAGCGGATAGCGTGTTGCCGGTTGCAATTGGCAATGATGAAGAACAGTTCGAAGAAGGCATCGACATCCAAGTTGAAGAAAATTCGCAGGCCGCCCTTTCCATCAGAGAGCCGCGCCAAGATGAGTTACTAAGTACTTTTCAGCTTTACAGTGATACTGATGCCCAAATTCGCCGTTCGCGCACGCCACGGTTTGCCCTAAGCCAAAGCACAAACTATATCGACATTGTTGTCACTCGCGGCCGGATGCGGATTACCATAGCGGAATCGGACCCGACAACAATTATCGATATTGAAACACCCGATGCAAATATCACGCTGCGTGAATCTGGTAGCTACTCGATTGAAGTCCGTAATGGCATTACTGATGTGCTTGTCGCCAACGGCGAGGCCCTAGTCTACGCGAGTGGCACGTCCTTAGAGCTAGACACAAGTGAACGCACCGTTGTGCAACAAGGCTCTAAGCCTGAAGGGATTTTGCGCAGTGAACGCAACCTGCTCCGCAATGGCGATTTCAGCGAGAGTATCGTTGAAGGCTGGTCTGTTTATAAAAACCGCGATGATGTTGATCAGTCTGATGGCGCTATTGTTGTGTCAAAACAGGACGGCTTACCCGCTATTCAGTTTAACCGCCGCGGTGCGGGCTGGGCGCAAACCGGCATTACGCAAGAATTGAATCGTGATATTCGAGATTATTCCAGCCTAAAGTTGACCTTAGCCGTTTGGTTGGCGTTCCAAGATCTGCGCAATTGCGGCATTCGTGGGTCTGAGTGCCCGCTCATGGTGCGTATTGAGTATGTAGATGGACTTGGCAACCAACAAAGCTGGGTGCA
Organism: Anaerolineales bacterium; assembly: GCA_020630175.1. GTDB lineage: Bacteria > Chloroflexota > Anaerolineae > Anaerolineales > UBA6668 > JAHDIM01. The sequence goes on along the minus strand of JAHDBW010000001.1, from coordinate 71,268 downwards.
TGGATTTTATTACCTACAAGATTCGAGTAACACCTATCCCACTCACTGTGTGACTTGTCCGCCCCCTAGCGGGCAGCATGACGCCATCAACAATGGTGTCTGGCATTTTTACGACTCGCAAAATCTCGTGGAACAGCTCACGCTCAATGGCACGCCTCCGGCCAGCATCGAGTCGATCTCAATCTATGCCGAAGGCCACAGCTTTGAAAGTTATGCCACCGCAATCGAATTGGTTGTCGAAGAATAAAAAAAGAACTTCAGCCTGCAAAGCAAAAGGCCGCTGAACAGATGTGTTCAGCGGCCTTTTTGTTTTTCATAACAATAGCGGTCTAGCGATGACCCGTTACATTTTCGCCACTAGCGACAATACAGCTAACAGCTAGAAATTGCGGGCACCAACAATATGCGGGATGTCGTTCATCCCACCGTCTTCACCGCGCCACACTTCGTGATTGAAGAAAGCAGACGAGGACAATACAAAGCTAAACGCAGCCCCTAGCCCTGGCTCGTGCTGCAAGGTGCGGTAATACTCCACGTATTGATGACCTTTGGTGGTTGGTGAAACCCGGTCCGATGGATTGGAGAATTCTGTAATCATCAGCAATTTATGCGGATAACGCCTGCGATATTCCTTATAGATTTGGCCACCGCTTTGGCTTTTTAGCGAGTTCTCACTCAGCCAATACGCATGCACGCCAATCCAATCGCATTCGTTGATTGCAAAGTCAGCCTCGCTTAGAAACGGCCACATCGGCGTACGATGCCCAATTAAGACGTTGCCTGGAGACATACCGGGAAACCCGAATTTTGCCTCTGGCATGCTAGCACGTAAATGGTCACGCACTTGCAATAGCCACATGCCAAAATCGCGTCCGTTTTGCCAGATATTTTGCCAACCTTCAATCCGCAAGTTTGGCTCATTGTGGATCTCAAAATGCCGAATGCCACGCGCATAGTGGGCGCGGGCACCTTGCTCTACGCGGTTAATAAAATCAGAAGCCGAGATCACCGCATCGCCAAAATTCGTAAAGAGCCGCGTCATAAGAAAAATCTGCGGATTGTCTGAACGAACGCGGTCGATATCTTTAGCTGGCGCATTCGATAGCAGCTTCAAGGCTTCAATCCGCGCTGTCTTCAACGGTTGGTAATCACGCTCGCCAAGCGGCCCATCAGCCCGGCCATGTACACCTACTAAACAGCGCCCATATGGCCAATCATACGTAATAGGCACGGGAACAGGGTCACCACCATCATCTGGATCTGTAATGACAGTACCCGGATCTGGCGGATCTAAATATGGCGTTGGATCAATGACATCATACGGATACAACGTCATCCCAGCCGCAGAGGCGCCTTCTTTTTTGAGCGAGAAGTGCAAGTGTGACGCGGTGGAATTGCCCGTAGAATCGGCGGCGGCAATGATCTGGCCACGCGTAACTTGTTGATCTTTGTTTACATTCGCGCTTTTTAAGTGCGCGTAAACGGTCTTGTAGCCATCTACATGCCGAATTCGGACATGAATACCATAAGGATGATCATTACTGCCATCATGCACGGCATAAACCGTTCCATCAGCAGCCGCATAGACATTTGCCCCTTCTGGTGCGCGAATATCTAGCCCTTCATGGCCGGGCAACCCCCAACGCCGATAGTAGTCGGCATTGACGCCAAATTGCTGCGTAACCAAGGCGTAATCGGTTGGCCAGCGCAATCGGAACGGCAGCTCTTGCTTACCAAACGGATCATTGTTACGAATCCGCGCCGCAAGCTTCTCGCGCAATTCCTCTGGACTAGTCGCATCGACAACATCTAGCTTCGCGTCTGGATAGTGTTCCAGAAACCACGGTTGCACGTCACGCCCAAATCCACCGGCAATATTGACGACCGTAATAGTCTGCCCGGGATATTGGAACTTGCCCGCTGTCTCCGGATCGTGCGTAATGCGCACGCGGAAGCGGAATGCATAATCACGCGCCGCTTGAATCCAGCGGAAGTAATTTGTTTTTGGAAGTAGGAGGATATGATTTTCGGCCATATTAAATTGAATATAGACGATTATCTCTGTGGTGGCAACTATTCGGCGCTTTGTAAGCTAAGCCGCGCCAAATCCAAGGCCGCGCTCCTTGAGTGAGACGTGCCGATTGTGCCCGATAACAAGATGATCTAAGACGGGGATATCTAAAATTTTGCCAGATTCCACTAGACGCCGCGTCACTGAAACATCTTCTGGCGAAGGCGTTGGGTCACCGCTGGGATGGTTGTGCGCCACAATAATCGCCGCCGCATTGCGCCGGGTTGCCGTCCGCCAGAGCTCGCAAGACCGGATCGAGGCGCTGTTGAGTGCCCCCTGATACACCTCAACCGTTTCAATGATTCTGTTCTTAGTGTCCAACAATAGCACCCAGACGCACTCTTGCTCTAAGCCGGTCATATAAGACCGCAGGTATAACGCTGCATCATGCGGAGATGAGATTTGCGGGCGTGTGCCCAGATCAGCACGCGCCACGCGGTAGCCAAGCTCAATTGCGGCCAGCAATTGGGCAGCTTTTGCCGCCCCCACGCCTTTGTTCTCACATAGGACATCCGCATCGGATCGACTTAGGCCTGCCAGTCCGCCTACTTGCGTCAAAATACGCTGCGCCATTTGAAGCGCACTTTCTCCTTTGAGCCCAACGCGCAAGAGGATGGCAAGTAATTCGGCGTTGGAAAGGCTCTTTGCGCCAACTGAGAGCAACCGTTCACGGGGACGGTCTTCGGCTTCCATATCTGAGATTCGATGTGATGCGTTTGTCATGCAGCCTTTAACGCACTGCCCTCCTAAATTCGGGCAATGTAAGGTTATAGCTTTGTTCGAATCTGAGAAGCTGTATAATTTGTTTTATGCCAATTGAACTGGGTGATTTTGTAAATCTTGAAGCTGTTACGCAATACGCGTTGTATGCACTTTCGTGTCTGGGGGCGTTTTTAGCTGCACTGTGGCTAGCGCTTGTCATTTGGACATTCAAAGACATGCGGACGCGCTCGCGCGATGTACTCGCCGCCATCTTGGCTGCATTGCTTGTGGCGATTTTGAATATTCCAGCGCTGCTGATTTATTTGATCTTGCGCCCACGGGAAACGCTCAGCGAGGCCTACGAACGCGCATTAGAAGAAGAAGCGTTACTGCAACAGATTGAAGTGCGCAACAGTTGCCCCGGCTGTAGCCGCCCCACCAAAGATGACTGGCACCTTTGTCCGCATTGTATGACCATCCTCAAAAAAGAGTGTGTGCAGTGTCAATATCCGCTGGATCTCACGTGGCATGTTTGCCCACGCTGTAGCACGCCAGCCCCCGGTCGTGGTCATAGTGAAGCGCCAACAGACAGCACCGAAGCTTCTATATTGTCATCCACAGCAGTGCCGAGCATTTTGGCAGATGACACGCAAGAAACACCAGCGGCAAATAACAGCGACGCCTAACCTTACATAATCGCCCTGCTAAAATTCGGCCAGAACCTCTGCAATCATGCGATTGGCAACCGCAACTAGGCCAGGATTCGTGTGGCGATAGTACGGTACAATCAGCAGCGCTTGCGAAAGCGCCCAGCCCATCCCGCGCAACCACGTTGCCTCATCAACTGCTAACGCAGCTCGAAAAATCGGGCGCGTTTCTGCATCTAGAAAACTCCACGCAGCCACCAAATCACAGGCAGGATCGCCCACGCCTAATGACCCGAAGTCTAAAACGTTGGTCAATACACCATCCTTTATGAGTAAATTAGGTGCAATCAAATCGCCATGGCCCCAAACAGGTTGTGCTGCCCACGGCGGGCTATGCAAGGCCATTTCCCACAGTGCTAACGCGCGCGATGTGTCTAGCGTTGCGTCAAGAGATTGCAGCGCCTCGCGCACCAGTTGATCGCGCACGAATAGATCTAGTCCGCGCCCAGCGGGTGCGTCCAACCCGACAGGCTGCTGTTGCAGCGTCAAGATAAAAGCGGCCAAGTCCTGGGCCGCTTGCGCTAATGCGTGTACCGGCGCAACAGTCGCATCTTGCCCCTCTACCCAAGCATAAACGCCCCACTCCCATGGGTACTCAGTTGTGGGTTTGCCCCGCGCCATTGGGATAGGAACACCCAACGGCAATACCGGCGCGAGTTTGGGCAACCAAAGAAATTCTTTATTGATTTGTCTAGTTGCCCACTGAATACGCGGCAATCGCACGGTGAACGCGTCGCCTAATCGATAGAGAACATTATCTGTGCCGACTGAAGCAACGGCGCGTAACGGTAATGCAGCCCATTTAGGAAACTGTTCCGCAAGCAACCGCCGCACAAGGTCTGGTGTTGCGACGATTTCATTTGCGTGTAATTGGGAAATACCCATTCGATGCAATGCCGTTTATGACGGCTAGTCCACGATACATTCTGGACTACCCACTACATCACGATTGATTGTGATCCCCAAACCGGGCCGATCGGACGGCTTTAGCGTGGCGTTTTCGCGCAGCGGCCCATCTAGTGCAATATGTGGTGAAACATAACCAGAGAGGTCGCACGCATTCATTACATATTTTGGCGCGGTTGAAACGGCCAAATGAGAGAGGGCTGCAGTTGTAATATCTGATCCCCACGTGTCTTCAATCACCATCATTACACCGAGCTGGGTGCATAAATCGCGCGCTTGGCGCAGTGCTGTGAGACCACCAAACTTTGAAAGCTTCAACGCCACAACATCCATACACCCCAACGCATGCGCCTTGAGCAGCGAAGCAATATCATGCCCACTTTCATCAATTTTCATGGCCATGCTGGTGGTCTGCTGCACATGGGCACAAGCCTCTAATGTAGAGCATGGTTGCTCTAGCATCACATCTAAATGCCGCACGGCTAGCCCTACGCGAATTGCGTCTAACGTTGTTGCACCACAGTTCCAATCGCCATAAAGCAACGGCCCCTGCCCAACAGCTTCACGCACTGCTGTTAAACGCTGTACGTCCGCTTCCCAACCGCCAAAAGCGCCTAATTTAGCCTGAAACTGGCGAATGCCTTGCGCATAAGCCTTGGTTGCAATCGCTGCCATAGCATCTGGTTCAATGCAAGTAATCGAATGATAGAGCGGTGCGGCGTCCATTCTGCGCCCGCCTAACAGTTGATATAACGGTAAATCAGCTGCTTTGCCTAGCAAATCCCAAAGGGCAAGATCTAAGGCAGATTTTGCGTATGGATGACCAATAAGGTGCGCTTCACATTTTGCGAGCAGCGCTTCTGGCCCAACTGCATCGGCACCAATCAGAATGGGGGCCAGCTCTTGAATTGCAGGAATGACCCCGTTAGCATAAGCGGGTAAGTAATGTGGAATTGGGCACACTTCGCCCCATCCGCTGAGGCCCGCGTCGGTGCGAAGTTCCAGAACAATACTATCTACGGTATCGCACGATTTTCCATCAGCCATGTAATATGCTTCATGGCTGGTGAGTGGTACTCGATAAAGATGGATTGCTGTAATCTTCATAATGACCTCGATTGTTTATTGAACTTGTATACTGCCAATGCCGCGCGTAGATTTTCCAATAAACTAGGCACGTTTCAGGTGGTTTTAGTGCTATTAATTGGACACCAAATTGATAAACAAAACGCTTATTATTGTTTTCATTCCGCGTTGTATCATTCCTGCCGAGCTTTTTTCGATTGATTATGAATTAGGCTGAAACGGTCTTAAAGCGCAACACTGTCTTCAATTTTTCTGGCGCAACTTTTCTGAAATCAGACAAGTAAATTTCACGATGGCGCTTGGACGTCCGGATAAGACCTTGGCTCGCGGCAAAGTCTTCCATTCGTTTGAACGTGGCTGGCTCGTCATCATACGGGCCCACGTGTAGCATTTGGATGCATGGTCCGTCGGTGATGGTTTCAAACTTGACTTGGTCAAGCAGCGGCTGCGGTTTCTTCTTTTTTGCCAACGCTAACATCTCTTCGAAGAACGCTGCTGTTACAAAATCTGGCTGACGCAGCATAAGATGAAAGACTAAGTCATCTTTGTTTAGCGTGCCATCGTAGGTCTTTTTTGCTTCATCTGTGATATCCCAAATCCCTTCCAATGGATAGACGGTGTAGTCAACATAGCCAGCTGGCGCAGGATCTAACTTCTTTAACGTCATTTTGATGGCATATGCCACAGGGTAAAGCGCCGCAATGTAGTTTGGGAAGTCTTCGCCATTGGGATTGCCCTGCCCGCTGATGGTGATGTATTGATAGGCAGGCACATCAATAACTTCCGGCTTCGCTTTTGGCAGGTAGATACTTTTTTCGTGTTTACGCCATTCGTGTTTTTTCATACTTGCTTTCGTCATGAGTCATTGAAATACGCGCGTATTATGCGCGTTCTTGTGATGTCTGCTGCAATACCAACATGTAGTATTGAAACTTGGACTGAAATCCAGACACGCTTTCCTTGTAGACATAATCGACATACGCTTCATGCACAATGCTGAGCGTGTCACTTAGGCTAGTTCGCCAAGTCTTCAGAACCCGCTCCTTTTGTGCCGACTTATGTACAAATAAAAATAGATAACCGTTGGGATTCAACTGTTGCGCGACAGCATTTAGCAACGCTAGCTCTTTTGATTTGTCGGCCTTGCCAAAATGCAAAATAGAATCCAGCACGATGGCGTCATAAGTGTCTGCAAGCGGATACGTGTAAAAATCAGCGACAATGCCCGTAACAGCTAAGTTTTGGGACTGCGCCGCCGCCAACATTTGGTCAATACCGACCCGCGATCCATCAACGCCAGTAACGGTATAACCGTGTTTTGCCAACATTAAGGCATCACGCCCTTGCCCACAGCCTAAATCTAGCGCAGTTCCACTTTGGGGCGCATGTTCACGGACAAACGCTTCGAATTCAGCATACGGCGCACCAAATAGATTTATTTCGTCTTGATATTGTTTGTCGTAATTTGTCATTGCAGCAATCAATCCTACCAAACAAAAAGGACCCGCCAGTTGCGAGCCCTCTTTGTTTACATCTGTAAATTTCAAATTATGTAACGTTGACCTATAACGCGTGATTTACTGATCCAGTAACATCTCAATAAATTCGTCACCGACAACTTCTAGAAAATCGCCGGTCTCATCCGAGTTGGTCAAGACAACTAAGCCGATTTCAGCATCCGGCGAGAACATTAGCACCGAGGTGAAGTTATCATAGCTGCCTTCATGCCAAACTAATTCAAGACCAGCATCAGTGCTCAGGCCCCATCCTAAGCCGTAATAACCGCCGCTTTCCTCATCTTCAATTTGCGGTTGCCACGTTTCAGTGAGATTTTCAGCCGAGACCACGCGTTTACCGTTTGGTGCTAGGCCTTGGCTAACTTGCGTGTTCATATACAGTGCCATATCTAACACGCTAGCCTTGATTGCGCCGGACGGTGCCAATGGATCACCCGTAAAGTCATAAGACTCTGCTGCAACAATTTCGCCACCTTCAAGCACATGCGAGACCGCATAATTAGGGCTAGCCCAGACGTCTTCAACAGATAGCGTTGCCGAGGTCATCCCAATCGGCCCAAATAGGCGTTCCTGCAATAAACGGTCGTACCCCACATAGAGTTGCCCCATTTGCCCGCCAGATGCCAGCACACCAACGTAACCGGCCACTGATGCCGAAATATTGCTATAGCTAAACTGCTCACCAGGCGGAGCAAGCAAGTCGGTTTCGGCGATGAGGTCAAAAATATCTTCGGCGCTTTCATTTTCTTGATCAAAGTCATCTTCTGCATAATCGGCAATTCCACTGCTCATGCTAAGCAAATGGCGCACGGTCACCGTTTCTGTTGACGCTGAGTCTGACAGTTCAAACTCGGGATAAATGTCTACAATTGGTGTGTCCCAGCCTAATGCGCCTTCATCTACAAGCGTGGCAATTAGCATGGCTGTAATGGACTTGTGCGTTGAGCCAATGTGAAACAACGTTTGCGGCGTCACAGGCGCGGCGGTACGGATATCGCGCACGCCAACCCCTTCAGCCAGAACGATTTGCGCGCCCTCGACAATTGCAACTGCCACGCCAGGAATTTCGTTATCAAAACGCGAATCTTCAACAACAGCCATAAAGCTTGCCAATTGATCTGCGTCAAAGGTTGCCCCCACTGTGTTTACAACAATGTCTTTGGTTGTAGATACAGCATTAGCAGCAGTAGTATCTGCTGACTGAGCTTCATCAATGCTGGAGTCCGTTGTCTCAACCGCTGCCTCTTGCTCAATAGCCTCGTCGTCAAAGTCTTCAACAGCACAAGCCGCCAAAAGCGCAGCAAAACATAGCGCGAGAAAAATTTTCTTTATAGTGTTGATCATGATCGGAGTATACGTTACGCAATTCCTTTTTGAGAAAATGCTCTGATCTGTGCGATTTCAGTAGCGCTAATTCCGAGTGCTTCTAAAAAATCACGATGCGCCGCTGGTAGTGCGTAACAAAAAAGGCTCGCAGAAATGCGAGCCTTTTCTTATTTCATTTTCAGGGGCGCTAAACTGTTTTACAGCGCAGCACGGCCAAGATACACTGCGGCATCACCCAATTCTTCTTCAATGCGCAACAATTGGTTGTATTTTGCAACACGGTCAGAGCGAGCTGGAGCACCAGTCTTGATTTGGCCCATGTTGAGCGCAACAGACAAGTCAGCGATGGTTGCGTCTGCTGTTTCACCAGAACGGTGTGAGGTGACTGCTTTCCAACCATTGCGGTGGCACATTTCCACAGCTTGGATGGTTTCAGTCAAGGACCCAATTTGGTTGAGTTTACAGAGCAACGCGTTAGCAGCTTTTAGGTCAATCCCTTTTTGCACAAAGGCTGGGTTGGTTACGAGCAAGTCATCACCAACGATTTGAACTTTGTCGCCAATGCGGGCGGTAAGTTGTTGCCAACCTTCCCAGTCATTTTCGTCTAGACCGTCTTCAATTGAAACGATTGGATATTTTTCTGCCAAGTTGGCCCAGAAATCTACCATTTCAGATGAAGTCAATTGTGTCTTTTCAATGCGTAGGTCGTATTTGCCAAGTTCTTTGTTGTAGAACTCACTCGCAGCGGCATCAATCGCGATCCCAATTTGCTCGCCTGGTTTGTAACCAGCGCTTTCTACTGCGCGCAAAATCAATTCAACAGCAGCAACATTGTTACCAAGTGCTGGTGCATAACCACCTTCGTCACCAACCAACGTGCCGTGGCCTTCTGCTTTCAATACCTTGCGGAGGTTGTGATAGATTTCAGCACACCAGCGCAAGCCTTCAGAGAAGGTTTCAGCGCCCAATGGCATAACCATAAATTCTTGGATATCGGTTGATTGCCAGCCGGTGTGTTCGCCACCGTTTAGGATGTTTGCCATTGGTACTGGCAACACGTGGGCGTGCACACCACCAATATAGCGGTAAAGCGGCAAGCCAACTGATTCAGCGGCAGCTTTCGCAACAGCTAAGCTAGTACCGAGTACTGCATTTGCGCCAAGATGCGCCTTGTTTGGCGTATCATCAAGTTCTAGTAAAGAAAGATCAATGAGGCGTTGGTCGGTTGCGTCGTAGCCGATGAGCACGTCTGCAATTTCAGAGTTGACGTTTTCGACTGCATTCAATACGCCTTTGCCCAAATATTGAGAATCATCTTTGTCGCGCATTTCCAAGGCTTCATGTTCGCCTGTAGATGCGCCAGATGGGACAGCCGCTCGGCCAAATGAGCCGTCTGCTAAGCCAACTTCTACTTCTACCGTTGGATTCCCACGTGAGTCTAGGATTTGTCGCGCGTGGACAACTTCAATAATTGTGTTCATTTTTACTCCGAAAATTTATTTTTACGCGAGGTCTTGCGTTGCAGCCGCCAATTCTGCTTCTTGCTCAGCACGAGCTTGGTCGATTGCTTGCAATTCCTCATCACTTAAGTTGTATTCTGACTCCCAAGCAGACAGCGGCTTCGCGTATAAACGTGATCCGTTGCGGCCATGCAGGCTTGTTAAAACCAATCCATTGCCTTGCCCGTCAGTCATAACAATTGAAAAACTTTGATCGCCGCCAGTGTCTGTAAATGCGGCATAGCGATTAATTGCAACAGCTTGTAGTGAGCGTGCAACAGAGGTTTTCATCTCCATTGTACTCCACAGTAGCTGCGCAACCTGCCCTGCCATGCGTTCGACTTGTTCAATTTCTGGTGCTTTTGGTTCTACAGTGCGCTCATCGTATTGGCGGTTGAAATGCATCCAAGCCACCCACGCCAGCACAAGCAAAACTAATAATGTTGTTAGCAGCCACAAGAAAAAACCGTTTGCAGCCCAAAACTCAGCCATCTTCTTTCCCCTATCCATTTCTATTTTGGCGGTTAAGCGCACCAAAAGACGTGCAGCAAGGTAATTTTTCCTTGCAAATTCACACTGTCCTTAATAGATGCAACTTACACGCCGCGATATACAACGGATTACTATAAATGTAACCTGATCTATCCCTTTGTCATAGTGTAGCCTAGAACAAAAAAAGGTGCGGAAAAACCGCACCTTTTACCAATATTCTTTCTACACTCCAACGGCATCTAAACGTAAAACTACCTAAACTTGGTAGGACAACTCTAAATTCAGGGCTAAAACGCGCAATGCTTAGGAATTAGTCGCTTTTAGGTGCGCTTTTTGTTGATTTTGATGGAGCAGCCTTCGCACTCTCACCACTAGACTTGGCGTCTGATTTTGCGCTTGATGTATTGCCTTCAGCTTTAGAAAGGCTAGTATCTTTCGTTGCGTCGTTAACCTTGGTGTCGGTCTTTTTTGAACCACTACCGCCAGAGTCCTTTTTCTTGTTAGACTTACTGTCGTTGATATACCAGCCTGATCCCTTAAAGATGATACCGGCCGGGGTGATTACTTTTCTGACTTGCTCTTCAGAGCATTCTGGACAAACTTTGATTGGGTCGTCACTAAATTTTTGAATTTTTTCGAATTCGTATTCGCAGTTTTTACAGCGATAAACATATACTGGCATTTAAAACTTTCTCCACATAGTCAATCTGACGCCGAATTATACCAATCATTGGTAAGAGGTAATAACCGTGTCGATGACATCCCAATAATAGTCGGCCTGCTCCGCTTCTAACACGTAGCCAAGCAGGTTCGCTTCACTGCCAACGCCTTTGACATACACACTGCCCTCGAGGTCATAACCATCGGCGGCAAAGTCTACGCGCAGGCTATTGTCTGGCTGCACCCGATTGCTAACCAACACAATATCTGGTCCAACAAGTTCACGGAGAATTTTGAGCACGTTATCTACAGTCGATTCACGCGTTACGCCTTCAGTTTGCAATTCACGCCGTAGCGCAAATACAACTGCAGCCGAATCGGGCGACCGAAACTGGATTAGCTTATCGTCATCCGCACCGATTTGTTCCCACGCCAACGGCACATCAATTACAGATTGTTGGGCAAGAAGTTCGGCTTGCCGCAATTCGGCATAGGGAAAGGTTGCCGCCAAAACAGCATCCTCAAATTCAATGTCAGCTGCAATTTCAGTTAGCATTTCTCTAGTGATCTGGCTATCTTTAGCGCGCCAAAGGTCAACCTCATACACCAACGCCTCGTTCTTGGTAAACGTTGAAATGATTTCAAACTCAGTGGCACCGACAGAAACTATCTGCTCTAACACAACGTTCGTTGTAGAAGAACCAGTCGTTTGACGGAGCGAGTAGTCACCCAACCCACCAAAACGATTAGCGGCCATGGTCTTTGCAAACCGAGAGAAATCACGCCCAATGAGCGGCGTGCTTGTATTTTGATAATAAACTGTAATTGCGGCGTCACCGTCGGGCGCAGTCATTTGCATCCCAAAAGGTCGGTCTAAAAATTCCCAATCCGCAACTGCTGGCACGGTAAAGGCAAATTTAGAATGCTGATGCGGCGCGATGCCAATCTCTAAAACATACGGCGTTGCAGTTGGCCCCACCGTTGGTGTTGGCGTTGCTGGCAGCGGTGTATTTGTCTCTTTGATTAGTGACGTGATGGGCGTTTCCGCAGCATCTACAGTTGCTGTTAGCGGTTCAATTTCAATAACTTCAGTGGGAATTGCGGTTGGCGCTGTTGTGCAGGCCGTAATCGTTCCGATGCCAAGCAGAATAACGGCTAAAAATTTGCGGTAAATAACGAAATGAGCGATAAGACTGTTCCTAAACAATAAGCCAATCAAAACACCACAGATTAGCGTACCAATGATTTATGCAATATCTAGAAAATCAACGTTTGTCTTTGGGAGTGTAAAGCAGAACGCACTACCTTTTTCAGGTCGATTCTCTACCCATATTTTGCCATCATGTGCTTCAACTGCCAACTTACAAAATGAAAGCCCCAAGCCCGTGCCGCGCCGCCGCCCTTTACTACCAACCACTTGTTGGAAACGGTCAAAAATGCGCTCACGATAATCGTCTGGGATCCCTGGGCCTTCATCTAAGACACTAATCGTAACAACTTCGTCATTCTTTGGGTCACTTTCATCATAATCACTCACTTTGACAATGATGGAATGTTCTTCAGGTGTAAATTTCAGCGCATTATCAAGCAGGTTGATAATCACGCGTTCAATCTTATTCGCGTCAATATTCGCAATCGGGCCCGGATCGCGCACGTCAGACATCAGCACAACATTATAGTCATTCGCTTGCGACTGCATTTCCAGTACAACGCGTTCAACTAAGCCGTTTAGGTCTTCCGCTTCCACTTCAAGTACTACTTCACCAGCACTCAACTTAGCAACGTCTAGCAACGAGTCCACCAACCCTAACAACCGCTTAGAGGAGCGATCGGCAACATTCAACGCCTGATCAACAATCGGGCTTTTGCCATCTTCTGGAATGTAGTCTTCAAGCAACCGTAAGCTGCCAGAAATCCCTGCTAACGGGCTGCGCAAATCATGCACAATCATGCTAGAAAGATCATCGCGCGCTTGTTCAAGCTGCTTTTCTTCTGTCACATCACGCAAGACAAACAAACACCCCAGCGAGTCGTTATTTACATCCAGCACCGGCGAAACCGTTCTTTCAATAAAGCGCGGCGTTGGCGTGTTGATATGGTAAGTATGCCGCTCTACCGCGTCTTCACCGGCAGCCGCACACACATCACCCACAATATTACGCAGATCCGACTCTGGATAGCCTAACTTCTGCGCAATCTGGCCGCCCAGAGCCTTGTTGATTGCGGTAAGCTTCTTACCTGAGAGATGTGAACTTTCTATCCCCCACAGCGCTTCAATTTCAGGATTTACCAACGCTACCACGCCGTCAATATCAATCATCATGATGCCTTCACTCGTGGAAGACAAAACCGCCGCCATTTGATCCCGCCCTTCGCGGATTTGTTCAAACAAACGTGCATTTTCAATAGAAACAGCCGCTTGTGTAGCTAAGGTCATTAGCAACTGTTGCTCTTGCGTTGTAAAGCGATCGCGTAATTTATCAACAACAGTAATCAACCCTGTCACACGCTCTGAAGACACCAACGGCAATGTTAATAATGCAGCCGTTTCAGACTTACCCCCAGTACCGTTGCGGTTGCCATTTCCATTAACCTGCCCGTTGCGCCCGTGATTGCCGTTTAGGAAGCGTATTTGCTCTACGAGTGGCTCATGCCGATCTACTGCCGCCTGCAAGAGCGGTTGCTGCACCAGATCTAAGGTTTGACGGTCTGCGAACATCGCATCTGGCAAGCCTTGCTGATAGACAACTTCCACGCTTTGGGAGCGCGCATCATATTCATAAATAGCACAGCCCGTTGCATCTAATGCTGTAACAATGCGTTCTGAAATTGTCCGCAGGATCTGGGTTTTGCTAAACGTCTCGGCAATCGCCCGCCCACTTTCATATAGCCAAGTTTGTTCTGCTAAGCGATCATTTGCACTTTGATACAAGTTACTATTCACAATCGCTACCGCAGATTGCAGCGCCAACTGTGAAACAAAGTGAATATCATCTGGATTGAAGCCATTGCGTTGCGGGCTACCCAGCGCAATCACTCCATAGACCTCACCTTTTGCAGTAATCGGGATCGCCAGTTCACTCTTGATCTGCCCACGTGTCAGGTCAGCAAAGTCTGTGCGATTGGCAACTAAGCTGTATTCACCCGTCCGGAAGGCGCGGCCAATAATGCCAAACCCAGCCTGTAAGCGGTTATTTGGGGCAAACTGCGCAACGGCATCTGGCAGCAGGCCATATTGCGCGACTAAGCGCAGCGTGCCCGACTCTTCGCTATTCAAGAGCAAAACGCCACAAGCTGCAGCCGAAGCACCCATCGCGCGAACCAAGACGGTGTCAGCAACTTTATCAAGGTGCAAGGTCGAAACAATTTCACGGCCAATCGTTTCAAGCGCTTGAAGCTGTTCAACACGGCGTGCCAATGCCTGATCGGTACGCACATAATCACGCGCGTTTGCCACCGCAATCCCGGTCTGTGATGAGAACGTCTCTAATAAGTCCACATCCATTTGCGAGAATTGATGCGGCGCATCATAGTAAGCCACCATCACGCCGATGGAAGAGCCTTGCGCAATCAGCGGCAATTCCGCCATCGCCCGCACGCCATCTCGCGCGAGCAGTTCACGATAGTCGTCAGAAATTTCAATCTCAGCGAGGTCTTCTACCAACTGCGTTTGCCCGGTCAGGAAGGGCTGCACGCGTTCAGTTTGGTTTAGCGGCAAGATAATCGACTCGGCCATGTAGTCATCAGACAAGCCTTCGGCACGCGCCATATATAGTTCTTGGCGTTTTTGCGAGTGCAAGAAAATTGCGACCTTACTTGCATTTGCAACTTGCAAAACGCCATCGCACACCATTTCCAGCACTTGTTCTGGATTTAGGCTCGTGCTCATTAGCGTCGAAATTTCATTCAAGCGCCCCATGCGTTCGGCTTGCCGCTGCATTTCACCATATAACTGCGCATTTTCCACGGCAGTTGCCGCTTGGGTCGCAATGGTTGTAAGCACTTCTGGGGCAGTTTCACCGAGACGCTCACCGGGTTTATTCGCAAAAATAGAAAGGCAGCCAATTGTGCGGCCACTCACAGATAGCGGCACGCCAATCCACGCCTCAGGGTAAGCCTTGCCCACATCCATGCCATTTTCTTCTAAGTAGCTGCGTACATTTCCATTTAGCAACAACGCCGAGCCAGATCGAATGACCTGATCTGTCAGCCGGGTTGCAGAGGAACGTGGCTCCCATTGCATTCGGTTGCCATTTTTTACCGCATACGGGAATGTCACACGATCTGAAGCAGGGTCATATAAGGCAACATAAAAGTTTTTTGCATTGAGCAAGTGCGCCACTTGCACATAAATCATCTCTAGCAACGCATCAAGCTCTAGGCTAGTGCGCAGCGCTCGGCTAATATTGTTGAGGGAAACGAGCTGGTCAAAATGGCCTTGCAGCGCCCAATAATCAATCGTATTGCGATTGAGCATAAACGTGCCCGCAATCATCAGTACCAAGGCGATTGCATGCCCAAGCTCACCATACTGCGCAACAAAGGAGGCGATTACAACGGCGCTTACCACCGGCAAGAATGCCCAGCGGAATACATACCGCCCAAAATGGCTATCTAACGGAAGCGATTCAGACCCGCCTAGCTGGCGTTCTAACTGTTCAAAAATAGCGAAGGTAATCGTGAAGGTCAGCACATAACCAGCCACAGCAATCAAGTCGGTTGCGGATAGCAGATCAATGGGATGCTGCCCACGCAGCACAATATAAGACCCCACACCAACGACATGCGGCCCCACATATTTTAGAATTTCAAAAATAATGTACGCGATGGGGTCTGGTAACGGGGATGCGTACCGGTAACGTTGGGTCAGTAGTGCGTATTGCAACAGATAGCCAAGCAACATGCCCGCAAAAATCGCACCCAGCGTTAGCCAAGGATTGATGACTAAGGATGTTCCCGCTCCAGCTAGCGCAACTAAGGCAATCCGGCCAAAACGCGTTTCTGCTCTTAGGGCGATCAGCCAACTCGTGACGCCAGCCGCCAAAATCGCCAGCCACCACTCTTCTATCACCATGTCTGACCACAGAATCACAAACAGCGGTACGATAACAGCACCGATGCCACCTAGAAATCCTAGCGTTGTGATTGCGCGTTTCATGCTAATAAGGGCTGTTTTACCTCCGTTATGCAACGGAATACAGCAAAATAAATGTGATTAAATAATTACTCTAAAATTCAAGCGGATAAAAAACAATTGCTCGAATTTTTTATGAACTTTCTTTTCAAAAGCCGTTTGCTTCTAACACAACTGTTGTGCGTAAGTCTCAGTGCGCTTTGGCTTAGCGCCTGTGCAACCGACCAATCAGACCAGCCTGCCGTACTACCAACAGCAGCAGTGCCAGTGATGACTGCAACAGCCACGACTAGCGTGCCAACATTGGCACCCGGCATCGTGACAATTCTGCCGCCCGCAACTGCTGCACCAGCAGTTGAAGCAACGCCCCAATCGCATTCGGTTGGCGATGGCGAAACGCTGCTAGGCATTGCGATTCAGTATGGCTTAGGTGTAGATCAGTTGATTGCTGCGAATTCAGATGTAAACCCACGCTTTCTTAGTGTAGGACAAACGCTAACAATTCCCTTGGCGAATGAGACTGGTGACCCAATATTCATTGCCGAACCCACTCCGCTTGCACTGTCATTGCGCCCAGCGCACTGTTTAACAAGCGCCACAGACCGCCGTCCTTGCATTGGTCTTATTGAAAACCAAACTGACGCACCTGCTAGCAATTTAGGCGTGCAATACGCAGTTCCGGGCCTTGACCCACAACTTGCTTATCCAGAATTGGATGTTGTTTTCCCCGGCCAGTTGCTACCGTACGTGTTTGACGTGCCACAAGCGGCTGAAGCCGTAAATGTTGTGCTGTCGTCCGCTGTACTAGCGGGCACCGCAAACGAGCGTTATACACAGTTAGAAATTGCGCCGTCCCAACTAACAGACCTAGAAGAAACCGCACTCGTTGTTTCCAGTGCAATAACCAATCCAGATTTGGCGGCGGCTACGCAAGTGCGCGTTGCGCTTGTCGCGCTCAATCAGCTTGGCCAACCGCTGGGTTATCGGCTGTTAGAACTACCAGAAATTGCACCCGGCACAACCGTGCCACTAAGCGCCGTACTGACCGTCAACCCAGCCTTGGTGACCGAGGTAATCATTACGGCACAGGCTGTGCGATCAGGCTCCTAAAACACCGCTTAGTTGCAAACATAGAGCACAAAGCCCTTCAGGTATTGGCTCTCTGGAAATGCCAGCAACGTTGGGTGATCTGTAGCTTGCCCTAAGCGCTGCACAATTTGAATATCTTTTTGCGCGTCAACTGCCGCGCCAAATAAAATCTTTTGAAATAAGTCTTCGCTCATCAGGCCAGAGCAAGAAAACGTCACTAAAATGCCGCCCTGCCGCAAAAGATGCATGGCCTGCATATTGATATCTTTATAAGCCCGCGTTGCCCGATCTAACTGCCCTTTGTTATGTACAAACTTGGGCGGGTCCAGAATGATCATGTCAAACTGGCGCTCTTCACGACGATAGGTGCGTAACAGCGTCGGCACATCGCCAACAACAAAATTATCTTTATCAACCGGGAACCAATTATGCTGAATGGCGCTTTCTGCAAGGTCTAAGGCGGGCTGAGAACTATCTACGTTGATCACTTGCTTAGCCGCACCGGCATAGCTTGCAACCGCAAACGCCCCAGAGTAACTGTACGTATTGAGAACAACTCGGTCTTCCGCCAGCGCTTTGACAACCGCCCGATTGTCACGTTGATCCATGTAAAAACCAGTTTTATGCCCGTTATACACGTCGACCTTGTAATGCAAATGCTGCCCCGTTGCAAAACGTTCCCAAATTTCAATTTCTTTGGGCGGCATTGCGCCGCACATCAAGCCAACAGAAGACGCCAACCCTTCTTTCTTGCGCACATCCACATCGGAGCGTTCATACACGCCTTCAACCTCAAGAATATCCATTACCGCTTGGGCAATTACATCCTTCCAGCGCTCAATTCCTGCCGTCAGGAACTGCACAACGGCAAAGTCGCCATAGCGATCGACAATCAATCCGGGCAGCAAATCCGCCTCCGCGTTTACAACCCGATAGGCATTGGTACGCGCATATAAAGTTTGGCGGCGTTGATAGGAACTTGTGATTTGACGGCGAAAGAACCGTGCATCGATATGCTGATCTGGCACCCATGACCATACACGGGCGCGAATCTGAGATTCAGGGCTATATCCAGCGCAGGCCAGCCAATCTCCATTGGCAGCATGAATGCTAACAATGTCACCGGCTTCTGGGGTGGTTTCCATATCTGCAATCGCACCGGAGAATATCCAAGGGTGCCGATTACGAATCGGTTTGTCGCGGTCGGGTTTGAGGGTAATGCGGATCATTTATTTTTCGTTACCATAGCACGTTCGTTGCAATAAAAAAGCAGCCCTTCTAAAAAGAGCTGCCCTCATTGTAGCCTCCACTCGTAAAACCCAACATTTAGATTTGGTAGTGGAATTGTTTAGTTTAGTTTTGTCGCTAAACCTTAGGGATCAAATCAAACCCATCTGCTTACCGGCTTTTTCAAATACAGCCAAAGCCTGATTGATTTGTTCAACAGTGTGTGTAGCCGTTACAACCGCACGCACGCGCGCCAATCCAGGAGGCACAGCGGGCGAAACAACCGGCAACGCAAAGACATCTTGCTCTTGGCACAAGCGCACCATTTCATAAGCCGCTTCATCTGGGCCACAAATAATCGGGACAATGGCCGTTTCTGTAAGCAGCGTGTTGAAGCCAAGCCCTTTTAGCCCATCAATAAACAGCCGTGCATTTTCTTGCACTTTTTTGACGCGCCAAGGCTCTTCTTCAATGATCTTGAATGCAGCATTTGCCGCCGCAGTTTGCGCTGGTGGAATTGCCGCCGAGAACAAATAGGAACGCCCATTGTGGCGCAGCATATTGATCAGTTCTTTTGAACCAGCAATATAGCCCCCCACACTGGGGATTGTTTTACTAATGGTGCCCATTTTGACATCAATATCGTTCGGGCCAAGGCCAAAGTGCTCTTCAATGCCATGCCCAGTTTCACCAAGCACGCCAATAGAGTGGGCTTCATCAACCATTAGCCACGCGTTGTATTGTTTACAGAGCTTTACAACACTCGGCAGGTCAATAATGTCGCCATCCATACTGAACACAGAATCGACAACAACTAAGCGCCCTTTTGCATCTTGCGAATTCTTCAACTGCACTTCAAGATGCGCCATGTCATTATGCCGGAAGCGTTTCATCTTCGCGCCAGATAAAAAGCAGCCGTCAATGATGCTCGCGTGATCGTACTTATCAACAATCACAACATCACCACGCCCCACCAAAGTAGAAATCCCAGCTAAGTTTGCCGCATAGCCACTCGTAAAGGTGATGGCTTCCTCTGTCTGCTTGAAGTCAGCAATGGTTCGTTCTAATTCATCATGGATATCCAGCGACCCCGCCAGAAAACGCACGCCGTGCGTGCCAGTGCCATACTTTTCAATTGCCGCTTGTGCTGCTGCGTTGATTTTTGGATGCCCAATCAACCCTAGATAGCTATATGTTGCAAACATCAGCATCTTACGGCCCTTCGTTACAACTTCCATCCCACCAGTGGTATGGTCACTTATCTCTGTAATCGGTTGATTAAAATGATAATGATTATCCGCACGCATGCCATCAATGCGGTTTTTCCAGTGCGCTACTCTATCTGCAATCGAATCGTTTGGTGAAGTTTCCATCATTAATTAGAGAGGGTCCTTACTAAGAATTTTGACAGGGCGATCAAGCGAAATTCGCTGCGCCTTACCCTATATTAGGGTAAAGTGTACGAGATTTAGACAAATTGTCAAACCAGAACGATCCCAAAATATTGTTTAGCGTACTGTACATAGTGACCAAATAGCCATTATCTCAGTCAAAACTTATTCAATATAATGTATTTTTCTGTGCAGTTAGCTAGGTATTTAGTAAATATAATGCTATAACGCGATCAATGCTTGTAATGCTGCTTCGTCTAGCAGTTGAATGCCAAGCTGTTCTGCTTTTGCCGCCTTACTGCCTGGGCTAGCCCCGACGACAACATAACTGGTCTTTTTGCTAACCGATCCGCTTACCTTGCCGCCATGTTGTTCAATAAACGCTTTTGCGTCAGAGCGCGACCAATTTGGTAGCGTTCCGGTCAGCACAAACGTCATTCCTGAAAATGCCAGCGCTTCATCATCTGGGCTTGCCTCTACAACCGCTTGGGTTGGCCAAACATTGAGCGCACGTAGCTTATCTAGCAATTTTTGATTGCTCGGCTTTACAAACCAGTCCGCTACAAATTGAGCAGAGATCGGCCCAATGCCTTCAATTGCCACTAGATCCTCAACTGAAGCCGCTTGCAGCGCATCAAGTGAGCCAAAGCGCTTTGCCAAATCAGTCGCCGCAACATCGCCAACACCCTTGATCCCTAACGCCGACAACAACCGGTCGAGCGGACGCGTTTTCGCAACGTCGATTGCCGCAACCAGATTGACCGCCTTCTTTTCTGCAAAGCCATCTAGGGTTAGTAACTGCTCTTTTGTCAGTGTGAAAACATCAGCAACATCGCTCAACAAACCTTCATCCACGAGTTGAACCGCCAATTTCTCACCAAACCCATCAATATCTAGCGTGCCGCGTGAGACAAAATGTTCAATCACGCGCTTGAGCTGCGCCGGGCAAGAAGTATTCATGCAATAGACGGCAACTTCCCCTTCTGGTTGTTCTGCTAATTCACCACAAACTGGGCACAGCGTTGGAATTTCAAATACCACCTCAGCCCCAGAGCGAGCCGCTTCAACTGGACCAATCACGTATGGAATGACTTCACCGGCACGTTTGATCAGCACACGGTCTCCAATGCGGATATCTTTTTCAAAAATAAAGTCAAAATTATGCAGCGTTGCTTGTTTAACAACCACGCCACCCACCGCCACAGGTTCTAAAATCGCATAGGGCGTGAGCACGCCTGTGCGGCCAACGTTGACGCCAATATCGTTCAAAGTGGTTGTCACTTCTTCCGCTGGATATTTAAACGCCACTGCCGCACGTGGATCTTTCCCCGTAATGCCAAGGTCTTCATACAAATCGTTTGGATTGACTTTGATGACCATGCCGTCAGTTTCATACGTTAACGCATGGCGCTTTTCACCCCACTCCACGCAAAACGCAACGGCATCATCAATCTTGTCAAATAAGGTTGAAACCGCCGGCACCGGAAACCCAAGCGCCTTGAGATATTCCAACGTTTCCCATTGACTAGTGAGCGTCACGCCTTCAATCAACACGACCTGATAGCAAAGCAAGGTCAGCGGCCGCGAGGCGGTAACTTTGGTGTCCAAATTACGCAACGCGCCAGAGGCCGTATTGCGAGGGTTGACATAGGTTTTTTCACCAGCTGCCGCCAGTTTTTCATTCATCGCCTCAAACTCGGCCACCGGCAGGAAAGCTTCCCCCCGCACCACAAGCCTTGTCGGCACCACCACATCAGCATCAGGCGCAACCGGCAACCGAAGCGGCATAGACCGGATTGTGCGCAAATTGGCCGTAATATCTTCGCCAATTTCGCCATTGCCACGCGTTGCGCCTTGCACAAACAGGCCATTCTCATAATGCAGCACCACCGTTAGGCCATCAATTTTGGGCTCTACGGTAAATGAGGTGCTTTCGACTCGGTCATCTAAGCGCGCAATCCGGGCGGCCCAGTCATGGGCTTCTTCTGCGCCAAAGGCATTGCCTAAACTCAGAATCGGGCCAGGATGCGCAACTTTGGGAAATTTTTCAGAAACCTCGCCCCCCACGCGTTGACTTGGCGAATCAGACGTAACCAAGCTAGGGTATGCGGCTTCGTACTCTTGTAATTCACGCAATAATTGATCAAATTCGTGATCGGTGATGATTGGCGCTTGCTCAACATAATAATGATAATTATGGGCATGCAAGATCTTGTGCAATTCGGCGACGCGGGTGGAAATATGTATTGGAACCATAAGCAAAATTATAAGTTATTGAGGTGAAACCTGCTATAATCGAAAGGTTGAATCGACATTAAATTTCTACACAATTACAGGGAATCTTCTGTGAGTAAATCCACGCCAACTACTAAGTCTCGAAGCTTTATCGACTATATTATTCTGGTAGCAAAAGGTTACTGTATGGGTGCTGCTGAAGTTGTGCCAGGCGTGTCTGGTGGCACGTTAGCATTTATTTTAGGCATCTATACTGAACTGTTGAATGCCATCAAAAGCATTGATCTTGATCTTATCAAGTCAATATTCCGTTTTGACCTGAAACGAATTTTCAAGGTTGTCCCATGGCAATTCTTGCTGGCAATTTTAGTCGGTAACCTGTTGGCGATTGTGAGCCTTGCAAGCTTCTTAGAACATCAGCTGGAAACCCACCCTAGCCGGGTTTGGGCCTTTTTCTTTGGCCTTGTTGCCGCCTCGATTGTAACAGTTGCTGCTGCGGTAAGAAGCTGGAATCCAGTCACCATTGGCTTGGCTACCGTTACAACAATTGGTGCTTACATTCTAGTTGGGGCCGTGCCAACAACAACGCCAGACGCTTGGTGGTTCTTCATCTTCAGCGGTGCAATTGCGAGTTGTGCGCTCATTCTACCGGGTATTTCCGGCTCGTTTATTTTGCTGTTGATGGGCAAATATAATCGCGTGTTAGGCGCGGTGCCAGGCAGTGAGATCTTAGAAACTGGCATTATTTGGGATGATATCAAAGTGCTGATATTTGTTGGGATTGGCGTGCTGATCGGCTTGCTGAGCATCGCGCGCTTCCTAAGTTGGCTATTTGAAAACTATAATGACTATGCAATTGCCGCATTGTGCGGCCTTATGCTGGGGTCATTACGCCGCCTGTGGCCGTTCAAAGAAGTTCTCGAATGGACAACAGATCGCCATGGCGTAGAAGTTCCACTAATTGAACAAAATATTATGCCAGCCGTTTTCAACGGTGAAGTTGTTTATGCGCTGGTTTTAGCCATTGTTGGTGCAGTACTGGTATTAGTCATTAGCAGATTGGGCGGCACTGAAAGCGGAAAACACGCCTAAGCCACCCAACCTGAACACGTTGTTCACCTATCAACTTGATTGCGAAAGGCGTTGTTCCGACTAGAACAGCGCCTTTTTTTATGCACATACTTTATGACCAATAAACCTTATATCCAATTCGACCGTGGCTCTGCGGTACAGCGCGATAGTGAACGGATCAACTTGAAAAAGTGTCCTGATTGCTTTGTGGTCAAAAAACGCTCAAGCGTCTACGACCGCCGCCTTGATGGAGAAAACTCCTTCGAGACCGTTCGGTTTGATGCGGCGTTCGTGTTACCCAGCACAAATCGTTTGGAAGTCTATCGGGTTGACCCCAACCAAATCGACTCGGCAATGGCAAAAATGCGTGCCCCAGAGCAACGCAGTGTGGAATGGTGTGCCCATGTGTACCAAACCGAAACTGGCACCCATGATTTACTAATTCCAACCGATCGGCTTTACGCAGAAATTGCTGAAGACGCAGACAGCCGCGCCATCAACGCCCTGCTCGATAAGTTTGGTCTTTCGGCATCGCCCGCCCCAGAGTTCGATGAACCGGGCTATAAGTCTTTCATTCTCTCGCTAACATCAGCGGCCAAAGAGAACCCCATCAAAATCGCCAATGATTTACGCGACCATCGCTCAATCCGCGTTGTGGAGCCAAACTTCTTTGTACCAGTTGAATTGCAGGCGTACTACCCAGAAGATCCGCTATTCAATCAACAATGGCACCTTGAAAACAAAGGCGGCATCGGGCTCACAAAAGGCGCTGATGTTAACGCGCCAGAAGCATGGGCAATCACCCGTGGCGACACAGACGTTACCGTCTGTATCATCGACGATGGTTTTGACCTAGATCACCCTGACTTTGCAGTTGAAGGCAAAATTCGGAAGCCCTATGATTTCGGGAATCGGCGCAAACTGCCAACCCCACAATCACGCGAAGAAAATCATGGCACGGCCTGTGCTGGTGTTGCCGTGGCAGAGATCAATGGCATTGGCACGGTTGGGATTGCGCCAAATTGCGGCTTGATGCCGGTTGGCCTCCCCACCCACTTGGACGATACCGGCATTACCGATTTATTTGAACATGCCCGGCTAAATGGCGCTGATGTGATTAGCTGCAGTTGGGGTGCCGATGTTGATGGCTTTGCAATGAGCACCCAAATGCGCAAGGCAATTAGCCGCGCCGCCCGCCTAGGCCGTGATGGCAAAGGCTGCCCAGTGGTGTTTGCTGCGGGCAATCACAGCCAAGCCATCTCTGGATTTGCCTTACATCCGGACGTCATTACCGTATCTGCCTCCAACAGCCACGATCGCCGTAGCCACTACAGCAACTTTGGCGACACCGTTTGGATTTGCGCCCCAAGTAGCGGCGCAGGTGGACGCCCTATCATCACCACAGATCGGATGGGCGGTAATGGATACGCCAGCGGCGACTATACGACGTCGGTCAATGGCTTTGGCGGCACATCATCGTCTACCCCATTGGTGGCTGGAATTTGTGCGCTGCTTTTATCTGCTAATCCCAGCCTCACTAGCAACGAAGTCAAAGAAATTCTGCGCAAAACGGCAGTGAAAATTGATACGGCCAACGGCAAATATTCCAGTCAGGGACACTCACCTTATTACGGCTGGGGGCGCGTTGATGCACAAGCAGCCGTTGAAAGAGCGGTTGACATGCTAGAAACCGCTGAAATCACGCAAAAGAAATACGCCAGCACCCGTTATCGTGATATTCCAGATAACAATGCCACTGGTATCAAAGATGTGATCAAAGTGACCGAAAATGGTCGCTTGACCAATATTGAAGTGCAGGTAAACATTGAACACTCTTATCGTGGTGATTTGCAGATCAAATTGCAAGCGCCAAACGGGGAAGCGGTAACGCTACATGCGCGCTCTGGCGGCAGTCAAGACAACCTCAACAAACGCTTTACGCTGTCTACAACACCAGCGCTGGCCAAATTTATCCAAAATCAAATCGCTGGCAACTGGACATTGTTCGTTGCAGACCATGCGAAAAACGATACTGGTGCGCTTGAAGGTTGGGAACTCCACTGTACAGTAGACCAGCCCACTGGCAATGTCTGGACCAGAGAGCCAATGGCCGAAATTCCAGACAACGACCCAGCCGGAATTCTCAGCACGGTAGATGTCAAAAAGAAAGGCACGCTGCAAAGTATTAGCGTTACGGTGGATATCACCCACCCTTGGCGCGGCGACTTGCAAGTCTTCCTGATTAGCCCAAGCGGCGAGCACTTTGCCCTTTACACCGGACACGGTGGCAGCGCTGACGACCTGAAGCAAACCTTCACCGCAGACAGCCGCCCGCAGTTGCGCGCGCTGCTAGATGGCAAAACAGAAATCCAAGGTGTTTGGAAACTAAAAGTTGCCGATCTGCACAGCAAAGATATTGGCACGTTCAACCGCTGGTCTCTGACGCTAGAGACGTAAACACCGTCCCGACCGACAGTCGACTTAAACAAAAAGAGCCGTTTTCTGATTTAGAAAACGGCTCTTTTTTATTAATGATCTAACGTCTAACCCTGTGCGCCAGGAATATCACTGGCAGACCGGGCGTCTAGATGCTGCTGGATTGTATCGAGCAGACCACGCAAGCGGACGGGTTTACTGAGGTAACCATTGGCACCCGCCATTAGGCAGCGCTCGCGGTCACCTGGCATTGCCGTGCCGGTTAGCGCAACAATCGGCACGTTCTTCATGGTTGAATCTGAGCGCAAGCGGCGAATGGCTTCTAGCCCATCCATGCGCGGCATGTGGATATCCATCAAGATAATCGCTGGCGAAACTTTCCCCGCCATATCAATCACTTCCACACCAGAGCGTGCGACCTCAACTTTCAAGCCTTTGGCCACCAAGTAGTCACGCACGACGGCAATATTGGTCTCATTATCTTCAGCCAATAACACGGTTGGTGCGTCTTCGTTGTCATACAATGGCGCAGACGGTTGCACTGGTTCTGGTGCAGGTTCGCCCATTGGGTTTGGCATTTCATCAGACTCTTCAACATCTGCGTCAACGAATTTTTCGATGTCTTCAGGCTGCCACGGTAGAGACACCGTAAACTGGCTACCTTTGCCCACCTTTGAGCGCACCATGAGTTGACCACCGTGTAGCTCGGTTAGGCGTTTGACCAACACTAGCCCCAAGCCGGTGCCTTCAAAGCGACGAGACAGACTACTATCCACTTGTACAAACGGCTTGAATAAGCGTTCAAGGTCTTTTTCGGCAATGCCAATCCCCGTGTCGCCCACGGTGAATTTCACACGTTGGTCAATCGGGTCACCGACAACGCGCAGCCCAACCCGCCCATGTTCAGGCGTAAATTTGACGGCATTACTAAGCAAGTTGACCAACACTTGTTTGATCCGACGCCGATCTGCAGACAGAATTCTGACGTTAGGATCGCTGATGTAAACCACCTCGATATCTTTTTTGCGTGCCATTGGCCGCACCAAGTTGAGGCTTTCTTCACAAAGCGCTTCGATCGTAACTTTTTCAATTTTGAGCGCAAGCTGATTGGCTTCAATCTTAGAAACATCGAGAATATCGTTGATCAGGTCTAACAGTAGACGACCGCTTTGATCAATCCGATTGAGTGGTTGCGATTGGCGGTCATTGATATTGCCATATACGCCTTCTTGTAAGGACTCTGTCATCCCCAGAATAGCGTTTAGCGGCGTGCGGAGTTCGTGGCTCATTGTTGCCAAGAACTCGTCTTTCATGCGGGCAGATTTTTCCAATTCGATATTGGCAGCGCGCAATTCTGAAGTGCGGCTTTCAACACGTTGTGCCAATAATTCACGCTCTTCTTCTAGCTTTTGGCTGGCCGCTTCAATTTCAATCGTACGTTCTTTTACACGCGTTTCTAGCTGTTCATTTGCCGCTAGCAACGCAATCCGGGCTTCTTTACGTTCGGTAATATCCCGAACAGTGGCGGTATAAAACGTTTCGTCATTGGCAACAGCTTTTGTAATCACAACTTCCGCTGGAAACATTGAGCCATCGGCGCGGACAGCCTGCATTTCTTCAATGCCGCCGCCCTCTTCAACATTCTGAATACGCCGCTCGAACCGCCGCTGGAAATCTTCAGTCACACCAATGCCTGGTTCGGCGAAGAAATTCATAAACGATTGGCTTTTCGCTTGTGGCGCGCTCATCCCAAAGATGGCTTCAGCCGCAGGATTTAGCGTTTGTACAGCAAAGGCACCTTTAGAAAAGGTAATCACCCCGTCTAGCGCGGTATTGACCACTGCCTCTGTCCGGGCGATTGCGCCTTCAAGCGCGTTCATTACCAAGTTATAGCGTTCTGCAATTTGGCCAACTTGCGTGAATGGTTCCACTGGCACCCGCAGCGTTAGGTCGCCGGTGCGCACTTGCTCATCCATTACAAGGAACATTTCGGTCATTTCATTGGTTGCGCCGTGCTCTGCAACGTTTAGACCCATACGTTCTTCAGCAATTGAAACGCGGATCGGACGCCAGTTGTTGTACAGCCAGAAGACAATATATGTCAGGCCAAACGCCCAAACTGCCGTTACGAGTACACCAATCAACTGCACAATGAGCTGATTGACCAAGGTTAGGTCAGAGCGCAGCAAAATGTCTTGCGCAAACAATGGCACCATTAGCGTGCCGGTTATACCTGCACCCAAGTGAACTGGCACAGCGCCTACAGCATCATCAATCTGGAATTGCTCAAGTAACCCTTCAACAAGGATCATGACAAAACCACCAATCGCACCAACAATAACTGAACCAAAAACACCATAAACATGTGCACCAGCTGTGACTGCCACCAGGCCTGCCAACGCGCCGTTCATTACATAGTTCACTTCTGCCCGGCCACTTAGTAACATCCCAAGCAACATCGCAGATAGTAGCCCGCTCGCACCGGCCATAATGGTATTGATAACAACAATCGCTGTGGTGAGATTTACACGCAGCACAGATCCGCCGTTGAAGCCAATCCAGCCCACCCACAAGATAAGAACCCCGAGCGCCGCAATTGGCAAGTTAGACCCACGGATGTAACGTGATGTCCCATCAGCAGCGAAACGTCCTTCACGCGGCCCAATAATAAGTAGAATGGCAAGCGCTGCCCAGCCACCAACGCTGTGCACTACAGACGCACCAGCGAAATCAACAAACCCAAGCGCCCCCAGCCAACCGGTGACTTCAGAGGTGGTCAACCCACTCCAAACCCAGTGACCGAGGAAAGGATAAATCACACCAGAAATAAGCAGTGAGATCAGAATATAAGCATCAAAACGACAGCGTTCTGCAATAGCACCGGACATAATTGTCACTGCTGTACCGCAAAACATTACCTGAAATACAAAGAAAATACTGTTCCGAATTTCAACAAACCCCGGTTGAAATAAGAACCCAGTTGTGCCGGTCCAGCCGCCAAGAGTGTCGCCAAACATAACGCCATAGCCAAATACCCAGAACAATAGCGTTGTAATAGCAAAGTCAACGAGGTTCTTCATTGCCACGTTGATATTGTTTTTATTACGAGTGAGCCCGGTTTCTAAACACAAAAAGCCGGCTTGCATTAGGAATACCAGCGCTGCACACACAGCCACCCAAGCAAGATCAAGATTATTTGCACCAAACATAAAAAATTTCCCTAATTAGTTCTATCTACTCAACCGAATCAGCTCTCAGATCTACCAAGAACTGCACCTGCCCCTTGCGGATCAAATCCCTCTGGCCATACCGTTTCCGAGTCATAAATAGCACCAGTGAGCTTTGTAGTATCTAAATAAGCACCCCTAAAGGATGCACCGCGCAGATCAGCGTCACGCATATCACAATTCGTAAGAATTGCGCTTTGCAACGATGCGCCAATCATGTTTGCGCCTGAAAGGTCGCAGTCTTTCATCACTGCGCCATCTAAATTTGTTGCACATAAGCGTGCATTAGACAAATCTGCCTTCGACAAGTCAGCATGTCGCAACACTGCATTAGACAGGTTGGCATGCCGCATTACCGCACGGATGAAATTACCGCGACTCAGATCCGCGTTGCGCAAATCTGCGCCGTTCAAATTTCTTCTAAAAATCGCCATTATTTGCGTTGAGTTGACTTCCGGTTAGACATAAGCGATTTCATGGTAGCACAGCCATTAATTGGGAATCAATTGGGTATTTAATTAATTGAGACAGTCTTCTTATAAAAAAAGGCCACCAAAGTTAATTGGTAGCCTTTTAGATTGGTTTTTATACAATTATCGAAATAATGCTAAGTTAAGTCAGTGACTCCCAGACCTCTAATTTGTTCTTTGTACGGTTAATAACGCTATCTGTAAATTCAGTTGTAGTGGAGTGTCCACCTATATCTGAGGTTCGAATTCCGTCCATAATCGCTTCAAAAGCAGACTCTTTTATGGCCCGGCTAGCGCGTTGGGCAGCTTCATCATCGATGTACGTTAACAAACTTGCACCCGCCATAATCATGGCCATTGGGTTGGCTACATTTTTGCCTTCAAGTGATGGTGCTGTGCCGTGTGGCGCTTCGGCCATTACCGTATCAACCTTGAGCGTGTCTGGGTCATAACTAAGCACCAGCGATTCTGAAGCGGCAATCGTACCGAACATTTTCAACACCATATCTGAAAGCAGGTCACCGTCACGGTTCATGGCTGGAATAACCATACTTTCACCGTTAGACCCTAATAAAAGCGCCAAGGTTGCGTCGATCAATTGCGGTTCATAGCGGACGTTCTTATGGCGCGCGGCGGCGGCATCCATTTCTTCTTTGAACATACTTTCATAGATGTGGCTCACCGTATACTTTGGCCCACCAAACACCTTAGCGCCAACTTTCTCCGCGTATTGGAAGGCAAACTCGGC
This sequence comes from Anaerolineales bacterium, assembly GCA_020630175.1. GTDB lineage: Bacteria > Chloroflexota > Anaerolineae > Anaerolineales > UBA6668 > JAHDIM01. Next base: position 41,274 of record JAHDBW010000001.1, on the reverse strand, counting down.
CACAGCCTTGCTGGTTCGGCGTGAAATTTTCACTGTCCGGTAAGCAACTTCATCATCGCCAACCGTTTCCTTCCATTCTTTAGCATTGTACGCCCCATCAACCGCCATCCGTACCACAGCAATTGGAGAGTGCACCCCACCTACTGGACGAATACCCGGAATACGACGCCCAACACGCAAAATAACTTCAGCCTCAAGTTCCTTACGCAAAATCGCGTTCGGTGAGCCGACATCTTTGCCCGCTTCTGGCGTAATTGTTGCGGCCTTAAGCCCTAGACCTGTCTTACGCATTGCTTTGGCAGAATCGCTCACAACCTGATTCTTTGTTTTACGACGGTTCTCAAGCGATAGATCGAAGCGTTCAAATTCCAGCGGCAAGCGCGTTACTTCAGGTGCTAGCACCCGTAACGATTCTTCCAATAGCTCTTGGCCGGTTTGATCGCCTTCTAAGACAATGATTTTGTAAGATTTCATTTAGCAGTTTGCTCCAGTTTTTTTACATGCTCAGACTAAGCATGCGCGTTCAACGTTTTTATATTGATACCTAAGGGTCTATATCCTATTCAGGAATCAGATGGCTTACCACGGGCAATCGGATTAAGAATTGCCCATCAATTGGTTAGCGGATAAAGAGATTCGGTATCAATAACTATATAAATTAGTGTAACCCAATTGTGAATACAAATACATAAGGGCTTATCTAGTAGACAATTGACATTACCAATTCGGTCACTTATTCAAAATTAGCAAACTCTCTTTTGCCGTAATATTTGCACCAGCCTGCAGTTGATGCAATACTAAAAGAGGCACTTATTAGGTATTGTCATGCGATTGCACAATTCATGCCCATGGCGATAAAATTTTTATGCCTACAATTTACAATTTACCAACTTTAAGATTTGTTTATTCAATTGATAAGCCTTAGCCTTCAATCCATTGGGAAAAGCCTAAACTCCCCGTGGGCTGTAAAGCTACTAATTCTTGTGAGCAGCTTTGCATTGGCAGCATGCTTACCCGTGGCTAACGCCGAAAATTCATCCGCTGAGCTCCCCCTCATTGTGGATCCTGTTTCGCTGCCTAGTCCCGTTCTGATGCGTCCCGAGCAAACAGAGACGTCGATCGCACCAACGGCTCTGCCCCCTACACCAGTAGCAACGGCAACCGAGCCGCCACCTGTCGCGCCCCGCAGTCACTACACGCTAGATGCCACATTAAATTATGAGTTGCGCCAATTGCAGGTGACTCAAACAGTTGATTATTTAAATGACACCGCAACGCCGTTACAAGAGCTAGTGCTTGTGGTTGATGCCAATCAAACTAACAACGTTTTCTTTTTACAAAATTTCGATACAACTGCAAACGGCGCCACCGCGTCCGCAACGCTAAACGGCCGTTACTTATCGGTCACGCTAACTGAAACGCTCGCCGTTGGTGCGCGCGTGCAGTTTTCATTGTCATACTTGCTGGCATTGCCAGCCGAACAGTCTTCTTTAGGATATTGGCGTCAAACCAACATGGGCGACTGGTACCCTTATGTTGCCGCCTATGACGCAGAAAACGGCTGGATATTAGACTATCCGGGGCAAGTTGGCGAACACCAAACGTATCCAATTGCAAATTACGACGTGTCATTGTCGATAGAAAATACTGTGGATGATCTTGTCATTGCAGCATCGGCCAAGCCTTACAAGCAAACAGACGGCACCTATTTCTATACGCATGCCAATGCGCGTAACTTTGCATTTTCAATCAGCCCAGAATATGCCACAAAGAGCGTCACCGTCGATGACATTATTGTGACCAGCTATTACTATCCTGGCTACGAAACTGCTGGCGCAGCCGCACTAGAGGCCACCGCCAACGCCCTCACTCTATTTGGCGAAACATACGGCGCTTACCCGCACGACGCATTAGACATTGTCATTGCAGATTTTGGCGACGGGCTTGAATATGACGGCCTATATTTCTTAGGTGAATCTTATTACCGGACGTATGGGGGCAACTCACTCGGCTTCCTCACCATGATTGCCGTGCATGAAACTGCGCATCAATGGTGGTACGGCTTAGTTGCAAACAATCAGGCGCAAGACCCATGGCTAGATGAAGCGTTTGCAATTTATGCGGAATATCTTTATTACGAACGCTTTGAGCCAGACTGGGTCGATTGGTGGTGGCGCTTCCGCGTAGACCGACATGCCGCGACTGGCAATGTAGATAGCACCGTTGGGCAGTTTACCAATCGGCGGCCTTATATCAATGCCGTTTATCTGCGTGGCGTTCAGTTTTTACACGAAGTTCGGCTTTCGATTGGCGCAGAGGCCTTTGCCGACTTTTCACGCACCTATTTACAAACCTATCAAGGTGAGATCGTCACGCCGGATGATTTTTGGGACCATCTTGCCGCTTACACAACTGAGGCCGAGATCAGCCGCTGGCAAGCAGAATACTTCAGTTCACAGTAAAGGCCGGAGCAATATTAGCGAATTCTTGACACGGTAAATTTTACTTTGATACAATCGTGCAGCAAATTCACAAACGCCACCGTAGCTCAGATGGTAGAGCAGTTCACTCGTAATGATCAGGTCAGCGGTTCGATTCCGCTCGGTGGCTCTAATCCGACAGGTCGCTTTTAGCGGCCTGTTTTGCTTTACGCTGAGTTTTCAGTTCCATCATTTAGTAAGGACTCAACCCTAATGTCTCTTTCTTTCCGCTTTGGCACCGTTGGATCACCCAAATCAACACCCAAACGCCCTGGTGGCTCGCCGGGCGCAATTGTGCACCTCAATTCATTAGGCTTAAACGCCTTGGAACTGGCGTGGGTGCGGTCGGTACGGGTGAGCGAAGCCTCATGTGAAAAAATCAGATTGCTAGGTATTGAAAACGACGTTGCCCTGAGCGTCCATGCGCCCTACTACATCAATCTAAATGCCACAGAAGAAGAATGGCCCAAAAGCCGCAAACGCTTGATGGATGCCTGCCACTTTGGCAACCTCGCTGGCGCGACAGATATCATTTTTCATCCGGGGTCTTATTTCAAGCAACCGGCTGAAGTGGTGCTCAAAAAAGCCATCCCGCGCCTCAAAGGCGTTGCGGACGAGCTAAAAGCCAACAACAACCCAGTCACGCTGCGGCCAGAAACCATGGGCAAGTCGGCCATGCTTGGCTCGCTAGAAGACACCATTGAAATGGGTCGTGCTGTGCCGGGCGTTTTACCTTGCGTAGATATTGCCCACTTACACGCCCGTCCCGGCGATGGCACGGTGAACACAACTGAAGAATTCACCGAAATTCTCACCAAAATCCGCGATGGCCTTGGGCAAAGCGCTCTAGAACGCATGCATATCCACATTTCTGGGATTGAGTACGGACCAAAAGGCGAGAAAAATCACCTCATGCTAGACGAGTCTGATCTGCGCTATCAAGATTTCTTGAACGTGCTAGAGACCTTTGGCTGTGCCGGTCGTATGGTTTGCGAATCGCCAATTATGGAAGATGACTCGCAAATGTTGCGCGACAAGTGGGCTGCCAAGACCGCTTAACAAAATGATTGCAGACCAGACAGGCCGTATTGTGTTTGGGGGTAACGGACCCGCATTGCATTTCTTACATGCGAACGGCTTCCCGCCGCAAACCTATACACCATTGTTAACTAACCTGACAGAACACTATCACGTTAGCGCAATGGAAACGCGGTCGATGCAGGCAGACCAACCCCATACGCAACTCACCAGTTGGTGGCAAGTTAGTGCTGATCTAATCGCGTTTATTGAAGCCAACTACACCGCCCCCATCATTGGGATGGGGCACTCAATTGGCGCAGTTGTTACGCTACACGCCGCAGTCCAACGCCCAGATTTGTTTACCAAACTCGTTCTGCTTGATCCGGTGATTATTCCGCCTTTCTACAGCTTTATGTGGGGGATTGTTGCTGCGTTAGGGCTTGGGCATAAACATCCACTGCATGCCAGCGCAATGCGCCGCCGCGCCGAATACAACTCTAAACAGCAGATGTATGCTGGCTTTAGACGCGCCGGTGTCTTCAAAAAAATATCCGATGCTAACCTGCAGCATTACATTGACGCGATCGCTATTCCATTAGCCAATGGCAAGGTTGGGCTGCGCATTACAAAAGAATGGGAAGCCCAAATTTATAAGACGATGCCGGGGCGCATTTGGCGGCACATTCGGCAGCTAAAAACGCCAACAGCGCTGATCTACGCAGACAAATCGGACACGGTTCTGCCGAATTCTGTTAAAGCAATGCGCCGCTATGCGCCACAGGTGCAACTTCATTGCGTAGAAAACGCCACCCATTTAGTGCCACTTGAATATCCAGACTTGGTGAGCAAGCTAAGTCTAGACTTTCTGGCAAGTAACGTGCATCACGCATAAATACCGCAATGTTTACCGCGCATTCAAAACAAATCATTTTGTATTCGGCCAATATTGCCTATAATGAGATTTGTGCCCAGCACAAACGCAATTTTGCGTAACGCTGTCACGCTTATCTGACCTATGAATTGGGAATTTACCTGGCAAGCAATTCCATACGCCGTTGCATTTGCAATCACGCTTATTGCGCTGACTGTGGCTGCAACACGCCGCAAATCGCCCGGCGGGTGGTATTTGGTGGGATTCCTGTTTGCGGTTGCCATTTGGGTTGGCGCAGCCTTGCTAGAAAATGGCACGTTAGACCCCGCTTCAAAGCTGCTGTGGGCACGCATTCGCTACATTGGCATCATGAGCGTGCCTGTGTTTTGGTTTGCGTTTGCCGTCAATTACACCAATCGTAGCAACCGGCTCCCTCTAATCGGCGTCATCATTTTGATGATTGTGCCGGTGTTTGTTCTGTTCTTGATTTGGAGCAATACGCTCGCTTCTTTCATTTGGCAAAACATCAACGACCTCAACATTGCCCACTTAGGGCTTATCAATGTTGAATTCGCCACTGGCTTCTGGATCAGCCAAATCTATAACACCGGCCTGATTATTCTCGGGTCTTTGTGGCTGCTGTTAGCGTTGCCGCGCGCCTCTTCGGTCTATCGTGGCCAAAGCTTCACGCTATTGTTAGCCGCCCTGCTGCCGTGGATTGCAAACATCCTTGATTACTTTGCCTATCCGCAGTTTATCCCGCTACCAACGACCGCATTTGGCTTTGCCTTAGGCGGCATTTGTTTGGTATACGGCATCTTCCGCTACCGCGTTCTTGATATCACGCCCATCGCTCGTACAAACATTATTGAAAGTATGACCGACGCCGTGTTTGTGATGGATCCCAAACAGCGCGTGATTGATGTAAACCTTGCTGGCGCGAATTTGCTTTTCTCAAGCGCCGAAAAACTGATTGGGCGTGACGTGTCTGAAGTCTTGGAAGAACAGCTAGGTGTCAAAAATGCGTTTGCTGGAGATGTGCCGGTCTCGCGCGTGTTATCAGTTGGTGAAGGCCAAGCCGCCCAATACTTTGAAACTACGTACTCTCCGTTACGGCAGCCTAATGGCTCGGTCAACGGGTTTTACATGATTCTGCATGATGTGACCGCCCGCAAGCTAGCTGAAGATGAACTGCTGCGTGCCAAGAAAGAAACCGAAGAAGCCAACGAAGCCAAAACGCAATTCTTAGCAACCATCAGTCATGAAATTCGCACCCCACTCAACGCAGTACTGGGACTAACAGACCTAATTCTGCTTGATAGCAACCTCACTGGGGATCAACGCCATTCGCTTGAGCAAGTGCGCACCTCGGGTGACATGCTGGTCAAGATGCTAAATGACTTGCTAGATCTGTCTAAGATTGATTCTGGCAAGCTTGATTTAGAAGAAATCACCTTCAACCTACACGACTTAGCCGCCAACACCGTTGAGCTATTTGCCCCGCGCGCCATTATCAAAGCGCTGGATATCCGCTGTGAAGTAGACCCCGGCGTGCCAGAGTTGGTCAAAGGCGATCCAACGCGCATTCGCCAAGTGCTATTCAATTTGCTTAGCAACGCCATCAAATTTACTGAGCGCGGCTCTGTTGTGCTCCATGTAGAAGGCGGGGATTTGGTAGACGACCTGCAAAAAGTCACCCTGTCTGTAACGGATACGGGCATCGGCATTCCAAAAGATAAGCAAGCCGCAATCTTTGAGCCTTTCCAACAGGCCAAGCTCTCGACCGCCCGAAAGTATGGCGGCACCGGCTTAGGCTTAGCCATTGCCATGCGGCTTACAGAGCTAATGGGCAGCGGCCTTCAGCTACGCAGCAAAGTTGGCCGGGGCACTAAGTTCTTCTTTGAAGTGGACTTTGGCCTGCCGGGTGAAGAAAAGTCACCGCTGCGCGGATTGCTGTTAGGGCAAGGCGCATTCGACATCTTACGTGAAGACACCCCACTCCGCATTTTAGTTGCCGAAGATGACCCGATCAATCAGATGGTATTACGCCAACTTTTGGAACGGCGCGACCATAAAATTACAATTGTTGATAACGGACAGTCAGCCGTTTCGCTTTCAAAGCACGAACAGTTCGATTTGATCCTGATGGATTTGCAAATGCCGGAACTCAATGGTCTTGAAGCAACAATGGCCATTCGTGAATACGAGCAGCAAACTGGCGAGCATTTACCGATTGTTGCGCTCACCGCAAATGCCACCCCTGATGACCGGCGCATGTGTTTGGCCGCTGGGATGGACAGCCATCTCACCAAACCCATTGAAGTGGATGCCTTGTACGCAACTATTGCCGCGCTAATCCATTCCACCCAAAAAGATACTTCCGAATTGCTCTTAGAACAGGAAGAAACTGTTAGTATGTTTGATTTTGATGAAGTAACAGAACGTTGTGGGGGCGATGACGAACTCGCGATTGAACTCTTACAAATGTTCCACGACTCTTGGCCTGAATCATTGGACACCATCGAAGGCGCTATTGCTAGCAAAGACGCCGACCTGCTTGAACGCACTGCCCATACGCTGAAAGGCACAGCCAGCACGCTGTCTGCCGGAGAAGTTGCAAAAATCGCCTACGACTTACAAGTTGCCGGGCAAAAAGAAGACTTTGACGCGTCACGCGCGCTAACGCAAAAACTTGCCAAGGCGCTAAAAAGTGTTGACACACATCTAGCACAATACGTACTCAGTAACTAACTCCCTGCTGTGGATTGGGCATTGATTTCACGCCGTTCAATGATATATTGAATAGAGTGAGCTCTAACGCTTATATAACATCTAAAAGCCAGCCCAGCCAGGCGCCTCTTTTACACAATCGGCACAAACCATCCTATGGAAGACACCATTCTCATTGTTGAAGACAATCCAACCCTACGCGAAGGCCTTTGCGAAATTCTAGAATTTGAAGGCTTTAGCACCCTTACCGCAGGCAATGGGCAAGAGGCATTAGATGTGATGGCAACCCAATTGCCAAATCTAATTTTGGCTGACATTTCAATGCCAGTCATGGATGGATTTGAGTTCTTTGGACATGTCCGTGAACGGGAAGACTGGTTAAAAATCCCTTTTATCTTTCTCTCTGCCCGCAGTGACAAACCAGACATTCTAAAAGGCAAAAAACTTGGTGCAGAAGATTACCTTGTAAAGCCTGTTGATCATGATGAGTTGATTACCGCTGTCCGCTCTCGGATGGAACGTAATGAACAGCTTGCCATTGTGCAACTGCGCGATTCGTATCAGTCGAGCCTGCTAATGCTGGCCAACGCGATTGAATTACGGGATCGCTATACGCGTGGGCACGTGGAGCGCGTCACCATGTATTCTTTAGCAATCGCTGAGGAATTAGGCTGGAGCCAAGACCGTTTAGAAATCATTCGCTTTGGTGGCATCTTGCATGATGTTGGCAAAATCCACGTCCGTGAGACCACCCTACGCAAAACCGGCCCACTAGATGATAAAGAATGGGCAGAGATCCGTCAGCACCCGCAAATTGGCGCAGACATGATCAAAGAGGTCGCCTACCTGAAGCCAATGGACGGCATTGTGCGTTACCATCACGAACGCTTTGATGGCAAAGGGTATCCCTACGGTATCGGCGGCTCAGAAATCCCAATTGAGGCCCGCATTGTCGCCATTGCAGATTCATTTGACGCAATTACTAGCAATCGTACGTACCGCCCAAAGCTCACCTTTGATGAAGCGTATCTTGAAATACAAAACTGCGCTGGTGACCGCTACGATCCAGAAATGGTCGATGCCTTCAAACAAGCGTATATGAAGACCCGTTTTGCCCAGTTGCCAAAACTGTCTTAGGTCGGCTTCAACTTTCTAGCAAACAGTTTTAAATAAAAAAACGCTCGCAATTGCGAGCGTTTTTTATTTATTGATCAGTCAAGTGTATCAAGCTAAGCCGGTGTAGTTTCGTCAATGCGCGTGTCTGCATCATTCACGTCTGGCTTTGGCAGCAAACGCGCTGCTTCAACCATGAGCACCGTGATATTGTCATTGCCACCGGCCATGTTTGCGCTATCCACTAAGCGGTCGCAAGCGTCTTGCATGCTGTCCGATGTGTTTACAATGTCTAGCATTTGCGCATCATCGATCATTGACCACAGCCCATCAGAACAAATTAGCAGTTGTTCGCCTTCGTTAAGCGGGGCTTCAAACACATCAATTTCTAGACCTTCACCCTGCCCAACGGCGCGATAAAGCACGTTGCGCTGTGGATGCACAGCAGCTTCTTCAGCCGTAATTTGACCCAGCTCTTGCAAGCGCTGCACTAGCGAATGATCTTCAGTAAGCTGTGTCATTTCGCCGTTCATAATTGAGTACACGCGGCTATCACCAACGTGCCCAATAAACAGGCGGTCATTCAACACCAGCGCGCAGCTGACGGTTGTACCGCCATCTGGCAATTTACTCACCACCGATAAATTAGCCGCCTGTAGAGAGGCTTCTAGAATTTCTAGGACTGGAATATCACGCTCGGTAGTGCCAAGCTCTAAGAGTGGAATATAAATCAGCGATAGCAGCTGATGGGCTAACACTTGGGCTGCCGTAGCGCTGGCTAATTCACCACTGCTATGCCCACCCATGCCGTCAGCAACAACGTACAAGCCAAAATCAGAGAACGGGACTTGCCCTTCATATGTAGCTGTGAATGTATAAAGAACGTCTTGGTTTTTACGGCGGACGATGCCAACATGATGGCCTTGCGCTACCCGTAGGCTTGGCCGCGTTTGGCCGTCTAAGCTGGGGAATGCAGAAACTGCGGATTGGGGCACAGTATCCGTTACAGACGCCGTTTTATTTGGTTGGGTGTTAAATATTTTTCGTAGCAACGGAATGGCCTAATGAGATCGGTTATGAATGATACGCGTCCGATTTATACACACCAAAATCTAGTGACGCTGATTGAACTATACAGTTGGGTTATAAAGAAAATGCGTAAACACGATAATCACCAGAGCCAATATATAACATATCGTCTGACACAGTTGGTGACGAAATTACTGGACCGCGCGTTCGATATTTCCAATGCAACGCGCCTGTCGCTCTATCTAAACAATATAAGTGGTGATCCGCTGACCCGAAATAGACCATTGCTTCATATAATTTTGGACTTGAAGCAACCTGACCTTGAGTCGCGAACTCCCAAACTAGCTTACCATTGCGTGCATTTATTGCATACAGTTTCCCGTCCGCAGACCCTACGTATACCCTACTCATTTCTGAGTCGATTTCAGGTGACGACACAATCGGGCGTTGCGAGTCGAACTTCCAAACGAGCCAGCCCGTTTCAGACTCAAACGCATAGAGTGAGCGGTCTACGCCCCCCACAATTACCAAGCCGTCAGAATATGCTGGCGAAGATGTAAACGCGCGCGGGCTTTCAAAGCGCCAGCGCTCATTCCCCGCCATATCTAAACAGTAAAAGTAACCGTTTTCGGCCCCGAAGAAAATACGGCCGTTTTCACTTTCTTGCACGTAAGGACGTGACCGAATAGGTGCGCCGGTTGCAAATTGCCAAATAAGATGGCCTGTAATCCGGTCTAGGGCATACAGGTTGCCATCATCACTCCCAAAGTAAATGTGCTTTTTAGACGCCACTGCCGAACAACGAATCGGGCCATCTGTTTTGAAAGACCAAAGTTCGCGCCCGGTAATCGAATCAAGCGAGTAAAGATGTCCATCTTCTGCGCCAACATAAATTTTACGCGCATGCAAATATGGTGACGCGGCAAACCCATCTTCGGCAGTGAAGCGCCACATCAGGCGACCTTTCTCAGTCGACAGCGCATACAGACGCTTGTCGTAGGAGCTAATGTAGACGGTGTCCTCATTAACTAAGGGCTGGCTACGGATCTCATCACCACAGGTAAATTGCCAGCTTGGCTCGATTTTATCTTTGCCACGCGTGCGCTTGATATTCTGCCGTGCGATTGCGCGCGACATGGTTGCGGATCGTGAGAGCCGTGAAGTTGGCTCCATATCAAGGTTTGTCAGCGCTTCACGCATTGCGGCGGCTGACGGGAAACGATCTTCTTTGTTATATGCCAAGGACTGATTGATGATCATTTCCAAGCCGGGCGAAATTGCCGGATTGACCTTGCGCACTGGGCGGGCATCAAACGTAAAGGGCGGCTCTAGCCGTGGATCATGGTTAGTGAGTAGGTGATGCAGCGTTGCGCCGAGCGCGTAAATATCGCCTAGTGGCCCAGCTTCACCCCGATACTGCTCCGGCGGCGCATAGCCTTCCGTGCCGATCATGGTGTTTTTCTTGGTATTTTCGAGGTAGCGGGCAATCCCAAAATCAATCAGCCGCGCACGGCCATGTTGATCGATCATAATGTTTGAAGGCTTCAAGTCCCGAAATACAATCGGATGCGGCTGCTGATTATGTAAATAATCCAGCACGTCACAAATTGAAACAGCCCACTCCACAATGTGGTCAATCAATAGCACGCCATCGCTGTTTTCTAAAATCTCTTCCAAATTCTGACCGCTAATGTATTCCATAACAAGGAAACACGCTTGGTCATCGTGGAAAAAATCGTAAATAACTGGAATTGTGGGATGGCTAATTGCCGCGAGGATGTTGGCTTCACGCTGAAAAGACCGAATCGTCTTATCACGGGCGTCTACATCATGGGCAGGTAGCGCAATCTCCTTGATCGCCACCATGCGGCTCACTTCTTGAAAGCGTCTATCACGCGCCTGAAATACAGACCCCATACCACCAGAGCCAAGCGTACTTACGATTTCAAACCGCTCGTTCAATATTCTTTTCGGAGATGCTGAAGGTGAAGAGGTCATTCAGATACTGTGACTACCGCCAATAATAATGGTTCAATAAAAAGAGGGCTTGTTTGGGGTCCAAACCTGTTATTTATGATAGGCAAATCCGCAGACAAATGCAAATTTTTAGCGGATCGAAACTAACGCCACCCTAACGCAATCCCGTTTTTTTGGCCCATCACTAAACGTTATACAAATCTTTTGCGCAAAGCTTACTACTATTGACACACAAAGCAGCCTCCCGACACACACCGCCTAACAATTATTTATGAGCCCGATGGCATTTGGTCTATAATTCAGCATATGACTGAAGAAAATTCTGGCCGATTTGGCATTTTTAAGCGTGGGCTTTCACAAACCCGCAAAAGCATGTTTGGACGTATTGCAAACGTTCTGGGTGTCTCGCAAATTGATGAGGACACTTGGGACGATCTTGAAGCAACGTTGATCCAAGCCGATATTGGGGTTGAAAGTGCAATCAACATCGTGGAACACCTCCAACAAGTGGTCGACCGCGAAGGTATTACGCGCACCTCTGACCTAAACACGCACCTGCGCGCCGAACTAGCAGGTTTATTACAAACGCCCCCACCCGTTACCATTGACGGTAACCCAACTGTAATTTTGATGGTTGGCGTTAACGGGGCTGGCAAAACAACCACAACCGCCAAACTGGCAATGGCCTTTAAAAATCAAGGCCACGATGTAGTCTTAGCGGCCTGCGATACATTCCGGGCAGCGGCTGTAGAACAGCTCCAAATTTGGGGCGAGCGCACCGACACCCCTGTAATCGCTGGCGCAAAGAATGCCGATCCTGGCGCGGTTTTATTTGATGCCGTCAACGCTGCGAAGGCGCGTGGATCTAAGCTTGTGATTGGTGATACTGCGGGCCGCTTGCACACCAAGTACAACTTGATGGAAGAATTACGCAAGATCCATCGGGTGGCGGGCAAAGCCTCTGAAGGCGCACCGCACCACGTTTGGTTAGTGTTAGACGCAATTACCGGCCAAAATGCGCTTATTCAGGCCAAAGCTTTCAAAGAAGCGGCTGATGTGACCGGCGTAATCATTACCAAGCTAGACAGCACAGCAAAGGGCGGCATGGTGTTTGCAGTAGAGCGCGAGCTTGGCATTCCCGTGTATTACCTTGGGCTGGGCGAAAAAGAAGGCGATTTACAAGCTTTCTCGCCTGAGACCTTTATCGAAGCCCTTATCCCAGAAGAAGAATAGGCGCCAACAAGACGTCTTTCTGCTTCCATTTATTTCATTACCGACTTTTATTTATCTATGCAACATTTACTTGCTCGTTTGAATTCCGCAAATCAAAAAATCCAACAGCTCCAGGAGCGTCTTTGACTTACCTGTAAAGGAAGCTGAATTAGCCAGTTTAGACCGTGAATCTGGTGAACCAACATTTTGGGACGATGCCGAAAAAGCCCGCAAAAAGATGCAGCGGGCCAACGAACTACGGTCTGATATAGAAAATTGGTCTTCAATTGCACAGCGCGTTTCAGACTCTATTGAATTGATAGAGCTCGACGATGACGATTTAGCCGCTGAGCTGAACACAGAAGTTGAAGACATTGAAAAAACGCTAGATGCCCTCGAATTTGACTTAATGCTATCTGGGCCACGTGATGGTGGGAACGCGATTCTCTCTTTACACGCTGGCGCAGGCGGAGTTGACTCGCAAGACTTTGTCGCAATTTTGCTACGCATGTACCTGCGTTGGGCAGAAAAACGCGGCCTTGCGGTTGAGATTATGGATCAGTCCGATGGCGACGTTGCGGGCATCAAAAGCGTTACGCTCACCGTCAACGGCCGCAATGCGTATGGATATCTCAAGTCTGAAGATGGCGTGCACCGCTTGGTGCGCCTCTCTCCATTTGACACTGCCAATCGCCGCCACACCTCGTTTGCCCAAGTTGAAATTTTGCCCGAAGTAGAAGACGCGGCTGAGATTGAAATTGCGCAAAAAGATATCCGCATGGATGTTTTCCGTGCGGCGGGCGCTGGTGGACAGCACGTTCAAAAGAACTCAACCGCAGTGCGCATTACCCATATCCCCAGTGGAATTGTGGTGCAATGCCAAAATCAACGGTCGCAGTTACAAAACCGCGAAAATGCAATGAAAGTTCTGCGGTCGCGTCTCTATGAGATCCAACGCCAACAGCGCGAGAAAGAGTTGGCGGCCATGCGCGGCGATTATGTAAAAGCCGAATGGGGCAGCCAAATTCGGTCTTATGTTTTACATCCGTATCAAATGGTCAAAGATCACCGTACCAATTACGAACAAGGCAATGCTGATGCCGTGCTCGATGGCGGTTTAGACAATTTCATCGATGCCTATTTGCGCGCTGGCGTAGATGGCAACCTCTAATCAATACTATTCACACCAACGCCGTCGCCACTTGCTTTCTATGCAACCGCACGGCGTTTTTAGTCTCGTAAGGACTCTCTGATGAAACGCAAAATCACCCGTGTAAAAACAAAAGCACCCAGACGTTCTTCAAGCTCCAAATCAAGACGCCGTGGTGGTGGCCTACCGCCATTACGCGCTGGCCGGGCCCGCCGGGTTGTGCCAACCGGACCAAAGGTTGCACCGCGTTCCTCTGTTCGCAAGCGTTTTGGCGGCCTAAAGTCGCAAACGCCAACTACTGTTCGCGGGAACTCAGGCACGAAACAAAAGCAGCGTCCGCCGCTAAAACGGGTGCAATCGCGGCCCATCAAACGCCCCTCCATTGTTGGTGGCAATAAACGGCGTGGTGGCACAATTCGCCAAGTTAGGCCGCGTCCTTCAGACAGCACCGTTTTGCCGCGCAGTGGTGGCGGGCGCGGGATGGCCTTCCCGGGTCTCCCGTTACCGCGCGTACAGCCGCAAGGCGGCAACATGCGTGGCGGCAACACCCAAGATGCTTACGCACAGCAATTGGCAACACTCAATCGTGACTTAACACGGCTGCAACAGGAAGCCGGTCTGTCTGAAGCCCGCGCCGACATTGATCAAATTGATGCCCGGGTCGTGAATATGCCCAATCAGTTGGAAGATCTGCGCGATCGCGGCTATCTGTATGACGCCGGGCTAGAGTCGGCTTGTAATGCGATTATTGATCACTGGGAAGGGCTGCGCCAGCAAGTTGATAACACGCTCGCGCAACAGGCGCAACAGTTGCAAATGAGCATCGCCCCATTGGAAACGCAGCTAATGCAAGTGCGGAACAGCCATTATGGGAGCGCCAATTTATCTCAGCTTCAGGCGCAGGTGAATTCCTTGCGGCAAGAAGCCCGGGCGATAGAACGACGGATTTCCTCAAATTACGCTGACATTAACAGCAATACCGCTAAGTTCCATAGTCAATTGAATATGATTGACAAAGTCTTAGACACGTTTGCAGAAGCATCTTTTCAGCTTGGGGATAATGAATCGCCAATTCGGGCGGCCAGCGCAACGCTAAACCCAGATAGCAAGCAAGATGTAACCGGAATTTTGTACTTAACTGATGACCGCCTAATCTTTGAACGCAAAGAAACAGAGGTTACAAAGAAGATTCTATTTATTCCAACTGAGAAGAAGCTTGTCCAAGAATTGCTCTGGCAATTTGGCCAGAAGGATCTTGAAAATGCAGCCGCCCGGAAAACCGGAATCTTTGGCAGCGGCCAAATTCTAGAACTAAATCCTAAAACAGGAAAATCAGTGGAGATCGCCCTCGCCCGCCAATCCGCCGAAGAGTGGACGCGCCTACTAACTGACTTTATCTTTGATCGGCTTGATGAGCATATGACAGATGGCAGCGGCCTGAATTACTCAGACTTGACTGGCCCAATTACGCGCGCGTCGCTGGTCGGGCTACAAAGCGAAGTCGATGCGCTGCAAAAGCGCGCAACGTTAGGCTTTGTAAAAAGTACCGTCGAAGATCTAGAAACTGAAGTTGGGCAGCTCTCAAGAAAGCTAGGAGACTGTCGCGCCAAAGGGTATCCGTTTGAAAAAGATCTTGAAACGGAAGTTGACACCATAACTAGCCAATGGGGAAGCATGCGGGCTGCGATTCAAACGGAAGCAGACCGTCAAAGCGAACGATTGGTTGGGCAAATGACTGGCATTGAAAATAGCCTAGCAACCATTATGAGCTATGCAAACAATCCAGAAAGCGCCCGCCCCATGGTGCAAGAGTTACGCTCGCAAATGGCAACAGCGCAAGCCCAAGTCAATGCCGCCGAGGATGCCATTGAACAGATCTACGATGACTTCGAAGTTGAAGTTGAAACCGTTGATGCACATCTAGATTGGGTTGCATGGACATTAGCGGCAGTCACCACGGCTAGTTTCCGGCTTTCTCCTGTAGAAGGGCCAGTTGGTGCAACAGACGCCACCATGGTACTCAATGAAAAAGACGCGCGTCCGGGCGTGCTCTACCTCACAGATAAACGTCTGATTTTTGAAGAACACAAAGAGCAGAATAAAATCAAAGTGCTGGATGTGTTGCTCAACGTGATTGAAGACGTTGAAGGCGAAGGCGAGCAAGGTGTTGGCTTTGATGAAGAACACCTCACCATCAGCTTTGGAGCTGATGCGCCAGTACGGTCTGCACTGTTCTTACTGGCTGGCCCAGAAGTAGAAGACTGGCTACAAATGTTAGGCCGCGCACGGGGTGGCGATTATCATAACGATCGTGCGACCGCGTTAGACAAAGATGAGTTACAACGCCTGATGGAGGCACCCGTTGAGTGCCCAGCATGCGGCAGTTCACTTAACCAACAGTTGATTAAAGGTCAGCGTGAAATTCAGTGTGAATACTGCTTCACAATCACGCGGTTCTAATAGCACGATTTGAAAAATAAAAAGGGCGACATTGCATGCAATGTCGCCCTTTTTTTACGGTTGTGTCATTAGCAATGAAACTAAGCAGTTTCTAAAGACAGCGCGTTATTCATCGCAGCAATGTGCGTTGGCGTACTGCCACAGCACGCGCCAATCAAATTTGCGCCCAAGCCTTGAATGCGGCGTGCAAAGTCGGCCATAACCTCTGGTGTGCCGTTATAGGCTAGCCCACCATCTACCCATTCAGGAATACCAGCATTTGCTTTGGCAATCAACAACACTTCAGAGTCTGCATTACGCATATCTTCAATTGCATCAGCAAGTTCATCCAAACCGTTGCCGCAGTTACCGCCAATCGCGATTAGGCCCAGCTTTGTCAACTCAGTAACGGCTTGCTTTGCGGTAACACCCATCATTGTGCGGCCCCGCGTATCAAAAGATAAGGTCGCTGCGATTGGCAAATCTGTCACGCTACGAATGCCCTCTACCACAGCCGCGACTTCCGCTAAGTCGCTCATGGTTTCGATCCATAACAGATCCGCGCCACCATCAACCAGCCCACGTGCTTGTTCTGCAAATGATGCGGCAATTTCTTCAGGCGTTGCTTCTCCAAGCGGGAACAGCAACTCGCCAGATGGCCCCATAGACCCTGCAACAAACACTTTATGGTCAGCAGCATCCGCCACGGCGCGTGCAATTTCTGCCCCGGCTTTGTTGAATTCATAAGACCGATCTTGATAGTTATGCAGCTTGAGCCGGAAAGCGCTACCGCCAAACGTATTGGTCAAAATGATGTTAGCCCCAGCATCGGCGTAGGCCTTGTGCACTGCCGTAATCTTTTCTGGTTGGGTAATATTCCACTCTTCTGGTGGGTCGCCTGAAATTAGGCCGACATCCATCAGCATAGTGCCCATACCGCCATCAATCATGACGAAGCCTTTTTCACGAAGAAGATCTGTAAATATAGTTGACATTATTATCCAATTTGAATGCGAACGCACATTTCGTTCGGTATAGACAAAAGGATACTTCACAATCAACGGTTATTCATTCAAATTTCGGAACAATCGAAAGTAACAAATATTCGTAATTTCTAAGTCGTTTCTGAGGTTTTTCTTCTGTAACGCGCCATATAGACTAACGCATAACAGAATATTCTAATTAACCTTCCCCTTCAGGAGCTGCTTCTGGGGCTGGTTCGGGGGCGGTAACAGAATAAACAACGCTATACGTGCCCGGCGCAAAAGATTCGTAACCATCAGAAACATCATCAGCTAGTACGCGCCGATACTCAAGCGTGTGCTCACCTGCGGGCCAGTTATCCAAAAAGAAAACGGTGACGCGGCAAACCGTGCCGTTGTTGCGCCATTGCAAAAACGAATATGCTAACTCTTGCGGCACTTCGGCGTTGTTTATCCAATAAGTCACGTCCATATCTTGATCTAGATTACGGGAAAGCGTGTTTTCATTTGCGGCACACCACCAGTTATCCCAGGTGATGGCCGGCGTGTTTAGTTCAGCTGTTAGCGCTAATGGCGTGTCACGCTCTGGGTCACGAAAGTCTTGCACCATATCTGTCAACAAGAATGGATTTTGGCGCTGTGCGGCCTGCTCCTGCGCCACATCAGAAGGTGCAATTGCTGGCCCCGGCGGCAGGTCACCATAATCCGGCGTTGGCGTGGCTGTTGGCTCCGGCGTGGCCGTCGGATCAACATAAGTTGGATACGGAGATGGCGTTGCTGAACGCACAACTTGAACCGTCGGCAGTTCTGCAATAACCACCGTTGGAGTTTCTTCAACCCAACGCACAGAAACTGGCCCACAGGCAGTAAGAATTAGCAGCAAGAGTGGCAGGCCAAAGACCATTGTCTTCGCTTGAAAAGAACGCATAAAAATCAATCGGGGATGTAGGGATTTATCAACAACACACGATATTGTGCTGTCTTGGCAAGGTTACCGTAATGTGTGGAATGTGGGAATAGTTGGGCCGATACGCGCACCCAACGGGGTCGTAGCGTTAGGCCAACGCTGGTTAATCTAACGGGCGTTTATCAATTTGGAAAACACAATGTTCTGCGCCTGCGGCAATACAGGCCGTTTCTTCAACACGATACCGGCGCCCGCCAGTTCCCCAGAAAATTGCTTCTTCCAAAATACCAGTTGCCAATTGACAACACGGCGCATCAGACTGACGCCCCCAACACACGGGGCAACGTTCAATAATCCAAAGAATATGCTTGTCTGTGCTAGAAAGCCGCACGACCTGATCACTAAAGTTGTTGAATAAACGTGAGAACACATCCAGACCCACGCGGAACTTCATGCCCAGCGGCATCAGGCGAATTGGCAAATCAGCAACGCCCAAGATCGGGTCAAATTCACGCAACCCTGTATTCAAGCAGTTGCGGCCGATTTTCAGATTATGACTACGGCCGGTTTTGATGCCGTAAACCTCTTCGGTTGCGGCCTGAAGTGCAGACACCCACTCAAACGGAAACTCTTTTACAAGGTTACCAGCTGGTTTGCGAGACAAGTGCGTAAGGTTAGCAATTTCCAACACTTGCTGGGCAGAAGATTCACCCATAATATCTTCCATCGACTGCAGAATCACACGCCCAATGCGATTGGGATAGAAGTAAGTATTGTCGGGTGCTAAGTTTGGGTCTGCCATATAAACAGATTATAACTGTTACGCGTGCAATGCAAGTTGTGATTGCATGCCTATCGAGTTAGAAATAAGTTTATATATAGCAGACCCATGCTTATGGCGCTGGATCTTCCGTTGGGATTACGGTTGCGGTTGGCGTTGGTGGCACCGGCGTTGGGGTTGCATCTGGCAACGGGGTCTCCGCTGGCGTAATTGGTGTGTCGGTTGGAATAACTGTTGTAGGCGTTGGCGTTGGCTCAATTGGGTTAGGATTGTTAATCTGGATTGTGCGCCGCACCTCTGCTACGTGACCGGCTTTGTCAAATACGCGAATCCGCACAGTGACTGGCCCAGAAGGGATTGCAACAATCGACCATTGCCCTAACATTTGTGGCTCCCCACCATCACGCGGGACAGGCAAGCGCTGCCGCCCTTGGGTTGGGCCCCACTCTTGCGGGTCATCTGTAAAGCCCCACTCAATTTCATAGTAATCGAACTCACCATTGAGCACGTCAATAAAGCCCCAGACTTCAATCCGTTCACGAATTTCTTGCCCGTTCGGCGGATAAGCAACTTCAATCAATGGGCGTGGATCATCAAGGCCACACTCTTCTCGCGGGGCAACGTCAACGCCTTCTTCAAGCTTAAGCACTTGCGCAAACTGCTGGCCAAGTTCATCTTGTGCTAGCCAATCTAAGGCAAAAGGATCTTGCACATTTAAGACGCGCCGCGTTTCTACGTAATCACGGCCACAGGTGGTGCTTGGCAACTTCCCTGAGAATTGATCAACTTCTAAGTAGCCAACCACGTCTTGCTCGGCACCAGCAGGTTCACTGCCAGCAGCAAACACTTCGCGATACGTGCCCGCCCAACCCGTATAAGGATTGACCATTTCGCGGCAATAGTCACTGACCAAAGCCCCTGTTACAACACAGACTTCACGCTCAACAATTGTTGATGGGCGCGCGAATTGCGCCGGTTCATCATCTAAAATGTCAAACGCACCTGTAATTACCCGGTTCCAAATTGGGCCAGCGATGGTGGCACTGCCCAGTTCCTGATCCATTGGCGTAAAGTCGGCATTCCCTGTCCAAACCCCAACTGCCAAGTTTGGCAAATAACCCATCGCCCAGGTGTCACGAACATCATTCGTTGTGCCCGTTTTGACGGCGGCATTGGCTTGCGTCTCTAATGAGGTGCCCGCGCCAAAGACTGAATAACGCGCCTGATCATCAGACAAGATATTGCTCATCAGGTAAGCGTGTTCAACTGGAATGACCTGTGCCCCCCAGTTTTCTGGCGGCACTTCACAGGGTGGGATTGAAGTTGGATCATCGCGATTGAGCGCCCAATCCTCTGGGGTCAACGGTTGCTCACAGATAATTTCACGCTTGGCATTGGTGATGCGTTCAATCGAGTATGGGAAAACGCGCCGCCCTTCATTGGCAAGCGTTGCATAAGCGCCGGTCCACTCCATTAGTGTTACATCACCACCGCCTAGCGAAAGCGCTAAGCCATACTGATCACTATCTAAGGTTGTAATACCTAATTCAGCCAACAGGGCTGTTACACCGTCGTTTGGCTCTGCCGTGCGTGGATTGTCATAAATACCAGCTTCTTGTAACGCGCGGACAGCAGGGATATTTAGCGAATTGCCTAGCGCATTCCGGACAGACACTGGGCCACGGAATTTCTCATCGTAGTTACGCGGCACATAATCTGATAACGCCCCATTTGGGAAGCGGGTTGGCACATCCCAAATCATTGTGCTGGGCGTCCAGCCGTTTTCAAAGGCTTTCAAGAACACAAACGGCTTGATTGAAGACCCCGGCTGGCGTGGCTGCAGCGCCATATTGATTTGCCCATCTTTAGGATCATTGAAATTATCTGACCCAATCATCGTCAAGATCTTGCCGGTTAAGGGGTCAATACCGACGAGTGCACCGTTAGACACGCCGCGCCCTTCTAAAGAAGACACGTGATCGCGCACGCTCTTTTGGGCGTAGTTTTGCAGGTCACTATCTAAGGTGGTGAACACGCGGAACCCAGACCGATAAATATCTTGCGCGCCATACTCGCTTTCTAATTGGAAGCGGATATAGTTCACCCAGTGGGGATGCTGCGCCGAATTTGCCGGTGGAATAAAGTCGCGGTCTTTGATCTCAAGCACGGCTTCAATTGCTTGCTCTTCTGTTACACAGATCACATCGCCAGCGCCATTCACTTGAATGCTATTCGCTGGATTGGTCTCACACCCCTGTGATTGCCGGCGTGTTAGCCCAACAACTGATTGATGCCGTGACAGTGTCAGGTCGTATGTTGCATCGCTAAAGACGTCATAAACACCGGGGCTTTGGGGCAACCCAGCCAAGAAAGACGCTTCCGCAAACGTTAGCTCTGACGCGGATTTACCAAAGTAGGTCTTTGAGGCAGCCTCAATCCCATACGACAAATTGCCGTAGTAAATTTCATTCAGATACAGTTCTAAAATCTCATCCGGGTCGTACGTTGCCCGCATCTGATAAGACAAAATAATTTCACGAATTTTGCGCTCATTGGTACGCTGCAAGCGCTCTTCAGGCGAGAGGAGCAAAAGCCGCGCCAACTGCTGCGTAATGGTACTTGCACCACTCACAACGCCGCCTTGCGTGTAATTCTGATAGACCGCACGTGCAATCCCGTAAGGATCAAAGCCCAAATTAGACCAAAAATCCTTATCTTCTGTGGCAATCGTTGCTGCAATGACATGCGGCGAAATTTGATCCAGTGTCACATAACTGCGCCGTCCCTCAGCAGGGTCATTGATTTCATAAAGAACATCACCATCACGGTCATAAATGAAGGTTGATTCAAATTTCTTTGCGCCAGCCCGCAGTTGGGTTACGTCTGGCAAGTCCGACGCGATCCGATAGTATTGAAAAATCAGGAACGATGCGCCGATAAACGCTGTAACAAGGGTTAGCCCAAGCAGCCCTAAGAAAAACCGAGGCAAACAGCCGCGTTGACGGCGTTGACGTTTTTTCTTTGTCGGCTTTGGCGGAGTAACACGCTGTTTAGCTGGCCGCTTTTGTGGCACAGCGGCCGGGCGACGGCTAGGCGTGGCGGCCTTACGTGGTGCACCCGGTGCATTTGCTGCGCCCGGTGGCGGCACAGGCACCTGATAACGCGGTTGCTGCGGCGCTGGCTGTTGAACTGGTTGCTGTGGCGGTTGTGGCCGCTGAACCGGCTGCTGCACACGCGACGCACCATAGGCCGATCCCGGCTGGACCTGCGTGAGGTTGGGATCCTGTTGCGGCACGCGCTGCGGCAACGGTGGCTGTGGCGCACCTGCAAAAGGATCAAGCGGCGCATTAACAGGTGGAACGTGTGGCGCAGCGGCTGGCCGTTGTACCGGCTGCTGGACACGGGTCTGATCTAAATCACCAGCCGGACGGACGGCAACTGTAGGCTGATCCGCCGGGTTTGGCGGCGTCGGCGCTAAGGGTTGCGTTGACGGTGTCGCTGGCTGCACACTCGGCCGCCAGACAACGGTTTTGTCGCCTGCATTTGGCAGTTGCACCGCAGGATTAGGCTTTGTATCGCCCTCCTCTTCTGGCAATGCAGCATTTGGTCGCCAAGCGACAGTTTTGTCACTTGGTGTTGGGTTAGGATCAGGCCGGACAGGCTGATTCTTACGTGTTGCATCATCATGCCCGGGATTGTTTTGTTCTTCCGTCATATATCCAGTTAGACCGTACGCTTAAACGCCAGCCACTTTATCTAAGCCGCGCGGCTTTTCATCAGGACAGACCACATTCCTGTTTGGGTTGTCTCACCACGTTGATTAATAACATTGACTTTGATGCCAACCAAACCGCCACCGGCACGCCGCATCGCTTTCACGCTAGCAACTTCCAGTTTCACGTGGATGGTATCGCCAAAAAGAATTGGTTTACTAAATTTCCAAGCGTTCACTTCTCTAAACGCCATCACGGTTCCATCTAAAATTCCGGTGCGCGCAATTAGGCCAGACGCCATTGAAAGCCCAAGTAAGCCGTGGGCAATGCGCTGCCCAAACGGCGTAGCGCTGGCAAACTCTGCATCGGTATGCAATGGATTGAAATCGCCAGACACGCCAGAAAACATGACAACGTCAGTTTCTGTTACGGTGCGGGCCACAGATTTAATTGAATGGCCGACTTCGAAATCTTCAAAGTACATTCCAGTTGTCGTTGATTCTTCAGACATATATTTCCCTAACCTGTCACATTAATGTTTCGTATCAAAATTATGATGATGATTGCAAAGTACAATCATCAAAGTCTGTTTATTATAACGGCGACCACCGTTCAACTCACAACGTACAATTCTCAGTATAATCCCGTAGGTTAGGTATTCAAACCCGCAAATTTATTTGATGAAACAACGTTCCTTTATTTACAGTGTTGCATTTTTTGTAACGTTTATGCTGATGATGTTGGCATTTAGCTTCTGGGCAAGCATTGCCCCACCGGCTAATGCGCAAAGTGCCCCAACATTTACATTGACCTATACCCCACCGGCTACGGCGACATTGTCAGGGCCGGTTGTGTATTCACCAGACCAGCTCAACATTCGCAGTGGCCCTAGTGTTGCATTCCCACAAGTCGGGTTCTTAGTAAGTGGTCAGCAAACACCATTGTTAGGCCGTTCTGAGTCTGGCTCATGGATCCAAGTAGAATATCTGGGCGCACCAGACAACAAAGGCTGGATTTCACGCGATCTTGTGCAAATTCGCGGTATTGACTTCAATGCAATCGAAATCATTGAATTTGACTCCACCCCACCGCCACCGCCAACAGCGTCACCACCGCCAGAAGTTTTACAACTTATTGAAGAGCGCGATGGCGAAGCGACGGTTGTGCCAACTTACACCTATCCAGCAACGTTGGCCGTGCAAACCTTTGCCGATCCCAGCCCCACAGCGCCGTCTGTACCACCAGCCATGATCATGATGGGCCTATTAGCCGTCACCATTGTATTTGGCGGGCTAAGCATCGTACGCCGTCGAATTTAGTGTTCTTTACTTGCTAATAAACTGGCGGCCAAATATGCTGCCAGTCTCTATCAATAAGCGATACACTTTCTTGATTGAAACGACCTTCATTCAAAAGGTTTACATCGCTTATGGTATTACCGTTATTCCTCTCTTTCAAAGAAATATGGCGCAATAAATTGCGCTTTCTACTCGTCAGCATGGTCGTGGCGTTAATCACGTTTCTAGTGCTGTTTACAGCCGGTTTGGCTGAGGGGCTTGGTGGAGGAAACCGCGAGTATCTAGAAAACCTCGATGGTGAGCTACTGCTCTTTCAAGAAACTGCCGAGCTCAATTTACAAGGTAGCCGCTTAGCATGGTCTAAAGTGCGTGAAGTGCTAAGGATTGATGGCGTTGCTGCTGCTGGACCAATGGGCCAGAGCTTTGTTTCGATTATTTTGCCTGGCGAAGATCCAACCGATGTAAACATGTGGGGTGTTGCCCCAAAAGCCCCCGGTGACCCCGCCCTATTAGAAGGTGTTGGGCTGCTCCGTACGCGGGCAAATGAAGTTGTTGTAGACGAAAGCACCGCCAAAAATAACGACATCAAAATTGGAGATGTCATTACGATCAAGGCCGTTCAAGGCGTTGATGAAAAGCTCTTCGAACTCAAAGTCACCGGCATCAGCGAAAGCAGTAAATTCTTTATTCAGCCTTCAATTTTTGTCCCCTATGAAACTTGGGATCGGGTCCGCCCTCAGCCAGAAGCTGGCGCTCGGCGGGGTGAGGTTATCTTCAACGTCATCAGTATCAAGCTTGACGATCCAACCCAAATAGACGCGATGACAACCGTCATCGAACGTGAGCTTTCTGGCGTGCAAGCCGTGACGCGCAAGACCGCTTATGAAGCTGCGCCTGGCTACTCAGAACAACAGCGCACGCTCAATACACAGCAAGGGTTCACGTTGTTGATTGCCGTCTTGGTAATTGGCGGATTTTTTCAAATTCAAACATTACAGAAATTAGGCCAAGTTGGCATGCTCAAAGCAATTGGCGCAGGCAACGGCCTAATTGTGATTGCAGCGCTTTTACAAATTGTGCTGATCAACACGCTGGGCGTTCTGATCGGTGGATTAGGCACATCCGGGCTGGCACTTGTGCTGCCTGAAGGTATTCCAATTATCTTTGATGGCACCACCATCCGGAATGCAGTGATCGCGTTATTCTTGATTGGTCCACTTGGTGGACTGGTCACACTGCGCACATTGCTCAAAGTTGAGCCGCTTACCGCACTAGGATTGGGTGGCTAAATGAACGCACTTGAAACCTTCGATATTAGTAAATTTTATAAAAGTGGCGATACTGAAATCCGCGCAGTTGATGGCGTTTCGATTGCGGTCGAAAACGGTGAGTTTGTTGCACTAGTTGGCCCGAGTGGGTCTGGTAAAACAACCATGCTGGCTTTGTTAGCCGGGCTGCTGGCACCAAGTGCGGGCTCGATCAAAGTTTCTGGCCAAGAGATGGCAACCCTCAACGAACGCAAACGCACGCGTTTCCGCCGCGAAAAGATCGGCTTTGTCTTCCAGGGCAGTAACTTAGTGCCCTACCTCAACTCACTCGAAAATATTGAGCTGATGCTGAAGCTGAACGGCACCTTTAGCAAGACCACCAAACAATACGCCAGTGAATTACTAGATCGCCTTGGCCTTGCCGACCGTGCGAAAAGCTTGCCCGGACAGCTATCTGGTGGACAACGCCAGCGGGTTGCCATTGCACGCGCCCTAGTGCATCAACCGGGCTTGGTATTGGCCGATGAACCAACCGCTAGCTTAGACACAGAGCGCGCCAATCAAGTTGTCGGCACATTCCGTGACCTCATCCACGAACAAAAACGCGCTGGCATTATGGTCACCCATGATCTACGCATGGTGCGCTTTGTAGACAAAGTCATCCGTATGCAAGACGGTAAGCTGTCCCGCGTGATTACAGATCGAGACGAAATTGAACGGTTAGCTGGATTGGAAGACGCGATTGCTGCGGGGCACTAAGCTATTTCCCTTTGACACAAAAAAAGCCCTTGGCTGTTTACCAAGGGCTTTTTATTTTTAAGGCTTCAGTTTCTAAGCCAAATGCGCAACTGTTTCCCAGCGCTGCGTTGGCGTAAGCGTCTTATTACGATGGTACGTCAATGCCAAGGCAATACACTGCTTCAATGCAGCGTCGGGCACAGTTTCGTCAAGTTTGAAGTCAATGCTTCGATCGCCGCCAAATGAGAATTGATCTGGAAACTTCTCTCGGAACGCAACCACTAAGTTCGCCGTACATTTGAAGAAGATTGAATATTGATCTGGCTTTTTAGCTTTCCATGCCAAACGCACAGTGCTACCGCTTTTGGTCTGCGGCGTTAGGTAGCTCGGCTCACCCCATTTCAATGTTTCTTCAATCTCACCAACAGATTCTAACGCAGCGGCAGTTTCAAAAATCAGTTGGCGCAATGTTAGCAACTTCGCTCGCATTTCTGCTGGATACGAATCAAACGCGGCAGCAACTTCTGCGCTAATGGGGAAGTCTTCTTGCACATTCATACTAGACTAGTAGGTGTTCCCAGCATAAAGCGCTTCATCTACCCGCACAGCTAAAACTAGCGCCTTCCGATCTTGCACCCAGTTAGCAACTGCGCTTTCAAGGTCTTCAATCGTGTCAACCCACTGCCCAGCAACACCAAAGCCTTGCGCCACCTGCACCCAATCGACAGGTGCTAAATCAATGCCGCGTGCAGGCAAACCACGCAGCTTTTGCGGCAAGCGGATGAGGCTCAGGGCTTGATCGACAAACACCACGAATAACGGCGCGATGCCCAAGCGATTGACCGTCTCAAGCTCTTGCACCATCATGGCAAACCCACCGTCTCCACTGACCGAAACAACCGGCCGTTCCGGGTCATGCAACGCAAGCGCAATTGCGCCCGGCACTGCTGTGCTCATCGAGGAAAGACCATTAGAGTTGTAATACGTCAGCGGTTCAGTTGTTGTCCATGCTTGGGCCATGATCATTTTATGCTGGCCAGTATCTACCGTGAGTTGCGTATTGCTGGGCAAGGCCGCCCGTAAAGCTGTCGCAACTTCAATTGGTGCTAAACCCGCCGCAGTCTTTTCTAGCGGTGGTGTAATCGCATCTTTGACCGCCGTGCGAACCGCAGCAAACGTGTCTGGCGTCCACGTGGTTTGGGCATCATAGCGCTGCTCGAGCTGCTTCAGCATGGTCGGGACATCGCCAATAGCCTCATACGCGGGCTGATAAGTGCCATATGCGGTTGCCCCGGCGGCAAGCCCGACGTAATTGTCTTTCAGATGCCACTGATACGTCGTTTCCACCGGATCGTAGCCAATGCCTAACACTAAATCGGCACCGTCAATCAATTGATTGATCGCCCGATCACCAGACGCACTGAGGAACGTGCCCAAATAATTGGCGCTGTTCGGGTCAACTAAGCCTTTGGTTTTTGGCGTATCGGCGTAAGGAATATCCGTTGCGGCGAGGAACTGACGGATCGCAGTGACGGTTGTAGCATCATGTTGATCGAGCGCAATGCCGACGACTGCCACAGGCGTTTGGGCCTGATTGAGGCGCGCTTCAATAACAGCCAGCGTTGCCTGTGGATCGTTAGCCATTGGTGCTGGTTGAGCGTCAGTTGCTGTAAGTTGCTCAGCGAGCGGGGCAATATTACCGGGTAGCGTTAGATAAACCGGGCCACGCGTGTGTTCAACGCTCAGCGCCAACGCTTGACGCACTTTTTGCGCAGTGTTCACCCCATCTAATGCCACAGAATCTTTGGTAATTGGCGCGTACATCGCATTCAGTTCAAGATGTTGATGGTTGTACCAACTGGCAATATTTGTATTCGTGCGGGCAGAAATTGCCAACATTGGATGGCGGTCTAAAAATGCATCCCCCAACCCAAGCGCCAAGTTACAAGCCCCCGGCCCCAGTGTAGTTAAGCAAACACCCGGCACGCCCGTCGCTTGGCCAAGCGTAGCGGCAGCTAGGGCTGCGGCACTTTCTAAGCCCATCAGCACGAACTCAATTTCTTCTTGAGCTAATGCCTCAATCAGCTCAACAACTTCCCCACCCGGCTGCCCAAAGACATACTTAATACCGGCACTTTTTAGTTCTTGCGCAAGCGCTTCAACAACAGTTTGCTGTGTGTTCATAAT